>NZ_JAZHOB010000050.1:0-290 GCF_048751585.1 Pollutimonas rozaliensis
TGGCTGCCGTGCTGCTGATGATCCTGGGACTCACCCGGATGATCGACCTCCGGCGGGAGCTGTAGCGATGGACCGGCCCCGCGGCCTCGCCTTCTATCTCCTGGCCGGCGTCTTCGCCCTCTACGTCCTGTTCCTCTACGGGCCGACGCTGACCATCCTGGCCCTGAGCTTCCAGGGGCCCTCCGGCGGCCTGACCTTCCCGATGAACGGCGTGTCGACCCATTGGTTCGCCAAGCTGTGGGAGGGCGTCGGCGTGGTCGACATCTGGGCGGCTCTGCGGCGCTCCCTGG
>NZ_JAZHOB010000051.1:0-288 GCF_048751585.1 Pollutimonas rozaliensis
GATAGATACCTACTATTACTCCAAAAAATCTACAGCAAGGGAAATGTGCGCCCCTTTACAACATCAGATAGTCACTACTGGACTTGCTAGGACTGAAAAGGGAGAGCGTATCCTTGCTTTGTCAGATTATGGCTACGGCACGGCTGGCGGTTGTTTGGGTATCAACTGTACCCATGAAATCACGCCCTTTGTGGTTGGTGCCAACTACAAGCCTGAGCTTGGCGAAGATGTCAAGAACTTAACACCTGAACAGGCTATCGAAAATGCCAACGTACAAGCCAAACAGAG
>NZ_JAZHOB010000052.1:0-284 GCF_048751585.1 Pollutimonas rozaliensis
GTGCGATTGCGGCACGAGGCATTGCGACTCAAGCCAAAAATGGTCAGGTTCAGGCGTTTCGACGCAGTGATAACCAAGCATATTATGCGGCGGATAACCCATTAGAGAATTGGCAAAAACAGAAAAAAACTGAGCTACTGCAACAGCTCGATGCTTATATTCGAACCAAAGAGCCTTTGATTCAAGAAGTCTCGGTGAGTCTGAGTGGGGTTCATGAACAGATGCTGGTTGCAGCAACCGATGGGACTTATGCTGGTGATATTCGTCCGTTAGTGCGTTTATCG
>NZ_JAZHOB010000053.1:0-284 GCF_048751585.1 Pollutimonas rozaliensis
CGAATTTCGCGGCGCCCGCTTTCGCAGGATCGTCGCCGAGCTGCAGGACCGCCATGGTCAAGTCGACATCGAACAACTCGAGCGCATGGAGCAGGATATGCGCGCCAACCTGGCCACGCGACTGACCAATGAACTCACCACCATTCCCGGGGCACTGGAAGCACTGGAAGCCTTGTCGCACTACCCCAGCGCGGTGGTTTCCAACGGCCCGGAAACGAAGATACGCGCGGCGCTGAAAGCAACGGGCCTGACCCATTACTTCGATAATCGCCTGTTCAGCGGCT
>NZ_JAZHOB010000054.1:0-281 GCF_048751585.1 Pollutimonas rozaliensis
GGCCCTGGCCGCGGGTTGCACCGTGGTCATCAAACCCGCCGAAGCCACCCCGCTTACCGCGCTGGCCGCCGCCTACCTGGCGCTGGAGGCGGGCCTGCCCGCAGGCACCATCAACGTGGTCACTGCCTCTAAACCCGCCGCCGCGGGTGAAGTGCTCACCACCGATGCGCGGGTGCGCAAAGTCTCGTTTACCGGCTCTACCCCGGTGGGTAAGCACTTACTTGCCCAGTGCGCCAGCACGGTGAAGAAGACCGCCATGGAGCTGGGCGTTGCCGCCCAGC
>NZ_JAZHOB010000055.1:0-281 GCF_048751585.1 Pollutimonas rozaliensis
TGGGCCGTCCGGGAAATAGCGTGCCACGTAGGAGGGCGATGCCAACGGCTGATAGTGCATGTCACCGACGTGCAGGCAGCGAGCGCCGGCGATGGGCTGGGGAGTGGCGCACAGGCAGGCTGCCACGTCGCCATCGCGCAGTCGCTTCAGTCCAACGTCCTGGTCTTCGATGACCAAGTCCATCAGCACCCCTTCCGACTGACAAATATCCGCCACGGCATCGGCCCACCAAGTCACGACGCTGTCGGCATTGATGGCGATGCGCAGTCGCGGCGCGGCTT
>NZ_JAZHOB010000056.1:0-281 GCF_048751585.1 Pollutimonas rozaliensis
TCAGAATCTGAGGTATCAGTGCGCTGACCTAGTTTAGCAATCACACGATAACGCTTATCCGAATCGAGTAAAAACTGAGAAAACTTGGTCGCCTCCCCTAAACAAATCGGTAACATCCCCGTCGCTAATGGATCAAGCGCACCGGTGTGTCCTGCTTTTTCAGCAAAATAGAGGCGTTTCACTTTCTGTAGTATATCGTTCGATGAGATGCCCGTGGTTTTATCGAGTAGTAAGACGCCGTTAATTGCACGGCCTTTACGACGTCGTGCCATTACTCTTCG
>NZ_JAZHOB010000057.1:0-281 GCF_048751585.1 Pollutimonas rozaliensis
TGGCACCATTGGTCGAGGCGGGTGCACATTTTGCAATGTTGCCATCTCGATTAGGACAACTAAAGCCACCATGCAACGTCAGTTTATGGACTTTCTCACCATAGCGGCGTTGAAGATCTTGCCCTAATGTGTTTACTAATTGATGCAGTTGCATAACGAATACCCAAGCTGTGAATACAAATAACTCTCACTTCGATCTATGTAATTAAATTACATAGAAAGGAATAAATAGTAAGCGTATGAGATAGATACCGCGTGGTGCAAAATCAATAAACATTCAT
>NZ_JAZHOB010000058.1:0-280 GCF_048751585.1 Pollutimonas rozaliensis
TCTGTACGTTAATACACTTATCATCGATACGATCTTGAGTGACGGCATTAAATACGTTGATCTCACCGATAAATCGGGCAACAAATAGGTTTTTGGGCTCTTCATAAATTTCACGTGGTGAACCATCTTGCTCGATGCATCCATCGCGCATAACAATGATTCGATCCGACATGGATAAAGCTTCTTCTTGATCGTGAGTCACGAAGATGAAGGTAATGCCCAGTTGACGTTGGAGTTGCTTCAGCTCGATTTGCATCTGTTTACGCAGTTTATAATCGAG
>NZ_JAZHOB010000059.1:0-280 GCF_048751585.1 Pollutimonas rozaliensis
TGATTATCTGGAGCCTATGGTTCGAAAAGGAGATTATCTGTTGATTCAATTTGGGCACAATGATGCCAAATGTAATGGCGCCGATATTAGCCGAGGAGCTATCGATGTTGCTAATTTGTGCACTTATCCTAATGATCAACAAGGACAATTACAGACCTGGTTGGTTTTTTATATCTCTCGCTCTTGGCACTGAGGTCAGTAATATGGCCTGTAACTGATGCCGCTGAGCAAACGTCAAATAGCGTTGTAGTGAATATTGAAAAGAGTACTCTTCAGCTCC
>NZ_JAZHOB010000005.1:0-363630 GCF_048751585.1 Pollutimonas rozaliensis
CTGATGGCAAGGCTGTAGGGGCTCATCGATAAAAATCGCTTTCAAAAGAATGCGACAACTATGCTGACACTGGGGGCTGTTCGTGGTGGCGCTGCTGCTCGGCTTCGGCTGGTGGAGCGCGCCGCGCGATCTGACGATCCACGTGCCCCCCGACCTGCGCTCGGGCAGCGTGCGCAAGTGGTGGGACGTGCCGCCCGAGAGCGTGTATGCGTTCAGCTTCTACATCTGGCAGCAGGTGCAGCGCTGGCCCACCAACGGCGAGATCGACTACCCGCGCAACCTGCACGCGCTGTCGGCTTACCTCACGCCGAGCTGCCGGGCCTTTCTGGCACAGGACTACGAGTACCGTCGCTCGAGCGGCGAGCTGCGGCAGCGCGTGCGCGGCATCTACGAGATTCCCGGCCGCGGCTATGGCGACAGCCCCAGCACGCGCGTCAAGGCTGTCTCCGACCGCGATTGGATCGTCACGCTGGACGTGAGCGCCGACGAGTACCACGGCTCCGAGCAGGTCAAACGTGCTCTGGTGCGCTACGCCCTCAAGGTTGTGCGCATGGACGTCGATCCCGAGCGCAACCCCTTCGGCCTGGCGCTGGACTGCCATGCCAGCGCACCTCAGCGCATCGAGACGTCGCCGACGCCCGGCACCGCAGCCGGTCACTCGCAGGGAGACTCCCCATGAAACGCCATGCCTTGTCGGCCTTGGCCGGCGTCTTGCTGTGGCTTGCGCTCGCGCCGGCCCAGGCTGTGGAAATCCTGCGCTGGGAACGTCTGCCGCTGGCGGTGCCGCTGGTGGTCGGTCAGGAGCGGGTGATCTTCATCGACCGCAACGTGCGTGTCGGCGTACCGGACAGTGCGTCCGCACACCTGCGGGTGCAGAGCGCGGGCGGCGCGATCTACCTGCGGGCGGGCGAACCGTTGCCGCCGACGCGGCTGCAGTTGCAGGACGTGGAGTCCGGCGAGCTGATCCTACTCGACATCGCCGCCGAACCAGCGCAGGACGGACAGCCCCCGCTGGAGCCGGTGCGGATCGTGGACGCGGAGCGGTCGCCCGCCACGCGCTACGGCGGCGAGACGGCCAGCGCCACGGAAGCCGCCGCACCGGATCGGCCAGTGCGCAAGCGCGAAACACCCATCCCGGTCGTGCTGACGCGTTACGCCGCGCAGAACCTGTACGCGCCGTTGCGTACCGTCGAGCCGGTCGCCGGGATCGGCCGCGTGAACCTGCGCCGCGACCTCCCGCTGGACACCCTGCTGCCGACGCTGCCGGTGCAGGCGCGGGCCTTGGCCGCCTGGCGGCTCGAAGACCAGTGGGTGACGGCGGTGCGGCTCACCAACACGGCGGTGCACTGGCTGGACCTCGATCCGCGTGCGCTGCAGGGCGATTTCGTGGCGGCCACCTTCCAGCACCCGAACCTGGGCCCGGCCGGCCAGGCGGCCGACACCACCGTGGTCTACCTGGTCACGCGCGGCCGCGGTCTGGCCGAGGCGCTGCTTCCCAGGCTGAGCCCCATCGACGCCAGCGTGAACCTGCCGCCGTCCGGTGCCGCCGGCACGGCAGGAGGAGCGTCCGATGAAGAGTAACCCGCTGCTCAAGTGGCTGCTGATCCCCGTGATCCTGCTGCTGGTGTTCGTCGGCATCAAGCTGTTCTCCGGCCCCGCCGGCCAGCGGCCCGCGCTGTCGGGCACGGCCAACCCGCTCACGCCCGAGGAGATGAAGGCCCTGGGCATCGAGGGCGACACGCCGCGCGACACGGTGGCCACGCTGGTCGCGCAGGTGAAACAGTTGCGCACCGAGCTGCAGACCGCGCTGGGCGACAACCGGCAGCAGAAGGCCGAGAACGAGCGCCTGCGCACCCGCGAGAGCGCGATCGACCAGCGCATCCAGACCGCGCTCGAAAGCGAACGCAGCCGCTTGCAGCAGGAACGCGAGCAGGTGGCGAGCGAGAAGCAGCAGACGCAGGGGTTGCTGCAGGATCTGCAGCAGCGGCTCGATGGCCTCTCCGGCAAAGGCGGCCAGGTCGACCTGCCCGTCGGGCTGGGCCTGGAAGAAGGCGACGGCAAGCGCTTCGGCAGCAATGACGGCAGCGGCGCAGGCAACGGCACACATTGGGTCGAACCGGGCGATGCCAAGACCGATGCCCGCAACAGCAGCAAGGAACCGAGCTTTCCGCTGAGCTTCGGCCCGGCGCAGAAAACCCTGTCGGCCGCCGTGGAGTCCGTCGCCGATGCCGGCGGGCGTGCGGTGGTCGGCGCCGTGGGCGCGACCACGACGCCGTTCTACACGGTGCCGCGCAATGCAACGCTGATGGGTTCGGTGGCGATGACGGCGCTGATCGGCCGCGTGCCCATCGACGGCACGGTCAATGACCCGTACCCCTTCAAGGTGCTGATCGGCCCGGACAACCTGACGGCAAACGGCATCGACATCCCCGACGTGGCCGGCGCCGTGGTCAGCGGCACGGCCTCGGGCGACTGGACGCTTTCGTGCGTGCGCGGGCAAATCCGTTCGGTCACTTTCGTGTTCCACGACGGCACCATCCGCACCGTGCCCGAGGACGGCAACCGGGACCAGCGCGGCGGGCAAGCCAGCGCCAACAGCAC
The DNA here is from genome assembly GCF_048751585.1 of Pollutimonas rozaliensis. Lineage (NCBI taxonomy): Bacteria > Pseudomonadati > Pseudomonadota > Betaproteobacteria > Burkholderiales > Alcaligenaceae > Pollutimonas > Pollutimonas rozaliensis. The sequence continues at coordinate 2,602 of NZ_JAZHOB010000005.1, forward strand.
GACGAGTGCCACGCAAGGCGGCCTCGGCTGGATCAGCGATCCCTACGGCATTCCCTGCGTCAGCGGCGAGCGGCGCAGCAACGCGCAGCAGTACCTCGGCAGCCAGGCGCTGATCACCGCGGCCGGCGCGGGCGCGGCCTCGCTCATCAAATCCGACAGCGGCAGCGTGGCCGTGGTCGCCAACGGCAACGGCTCGCTCGGTACGGTCGGCATCGGCGGCAACGAAGCGATGGGCCGCATCCTGGCCGGTGGCGTGCGCGATATGGCCGATTGGGTCAACAAGTTGTATGGCCAGGCCTTCGCGGCCGTCTACGTGCAGCCCGGCGCCAGGGTCGCCGTGCATCTGGAGCAGCCGCTCCACATCGACCACGACGCCCAGGGGCGTCGGGTGAACCACCGCATCGGAGAAGCCCATGCTTCGGACCTGGATTGACGCGACTGCCGTGCTGCTGGCGGCCGTCTTGCTCGGCGGCTGTGCGACCAGCAAGGAGAAGCTGCTGCCCCACGGCCACAACACCATGCTCGACATCTGGCAGCAGGAGACCGGCGGCGGCGAAGGCGGCGGCCCCATCGCACGGCAACTGCTCGACGCACGCCAGGGCCTGCGTCGGCCGTTGACCGAAGCCGACGTGCAGGCCGCGCCCGCCGTGCAGGAGCGCTACACGCGCACCGCGGGCAACGAAATCTACCGGCAGTTTCATCGCCTGCCGAATCCCGACCTGGTGATGTACGTGTACCCGCATCTGGCCGGCACCGACCCGGTGCCGGTGCCTGGCTACAGCACGGCGTTCCCGTTGTACCAGCGCGTGCAGTACGCAATGCCCGGCGAGCGGGTGGAGGACTATTGATGGCCTGGTCGCTGCCATGGCCGCGGAAGGCGGCCCCGTCGCCCGCCGCAGGGTCTCGTGCAGCCGACGCCTGGGAACGGCATTTGTCGACGCTGGCCGCACAGGGCATACCCGAGCCCGGCGGCGCGCTCGCCGGCCAGCGCCGGCCCGCGACCCAGGCCGACCACGACGCGCTCTACACCGTCGCGCCGTCGTTCGCGGACATGCTGCCGTGGGTCGAGTACCTGCCGGGCTCGAAGGCCATGCTGCTCGAAGACGGGCAGTCGGTGGCCGCGTTCTTCGAGCTGCTGCCGGTGGGCACTGAAGGCCGTGAGCTGGCTTGGCTGTGGCAGGCCCGCGATGCGCTGGAGAACGCCCTGCAGGACTCCTTCGACGAACTCGATGAGAACCCCTGGGTGGTGCAGCTCTATGCCCAGGACGAAGCCGATTGGAACCACTACCTGAGTAACTTGGCGGGCTACGTGCAGCCGCGTGCGCAGGGCAGCGCGTTCAGCGACTTCTACCTGCGCTTCTTCACCCATCACCTGCGGGCCATCGCCAAGCCGGGTGGCCTGTTCGAGGACACTACGGTGACGCGTCTGCCGTGGCGCGGCCAAGTCCGGCGCGTGCGCATGGTGGTCTATCGCCGCACGTCCGCGGCCCCGGCCTCGCGGCGCGGCCAGTCGCCCGAGCAGGCGCTGACCACGATCTGCGACCGCCTCGCTGGCGGGCTGGCGAATGCCGGCGTGAAAGCCCGGCGTCTCGGCGCGGCGGACATCCACGCCTGGCTGCTGCGCTGGTTCAACCCGCATCCGACCCTGCTCGGCCCGAGCGCCGAAGACCGCGAGCGCTTCTATGCGCTGACCCGCTACCCCGACGAGCCCGAGGAGGGCGAAGTCGAACTCGCCAGCGGCACCGACTTCGCGCAGCGGCTGTTCTTCGGCCCGCCGCGCTCGGATGTCGAGCAGGGCCTGTGGTTCTTCGATGGGCTCCCGCATCGCGTCATCGTGATGGATCGCCTTCGCATGTCGCCGGCGACCGGACACCTGACGGGCGAGACGCGCAAGGGCGGCGACTCCATGAACGCGCTGTTCGACCAGATGCCGGAAGACACGGTGATGTGCCTGACCGTGGTGGCGACACCGCAGGACGTGCTGGAAAGCCATCTCAATCACCTGGCCAAGAAGGCCGTCGGCGAAACCCTGGCCTCCGAACAGACGCGTGCGGACGTGCAGCAGGCGCGCGGCCTGATCGGCAGCTCCCACAAGCTTTACCGTGGCGCACTGGCGTTCTACCTGCGTGGTCGAGATCAGGCCCAGCTCGACGCGCGCGGACTGCAGCTCGTCAACGTGATGCTCAACGCGGGCCTGCAGCCGGTGCGCGAGGAAGACGAGGTGGCGCCGCTGAACAGCTACTTGCGCTGGCTGCCCTGCGTCTACGACCCGGCCGCCGATAAGCGCGGGTGGTACACGCAGCTCATGTTCGCGCAGCACGCTGCGAACCTGGCGCCGGTCTGGGGCCGCAGCCAGGGCACAGGCCACCCCGGCATCACCTTCTTCAATCGCGGCGGCGGCACGATCAGCTTCGACCCACTGAACCGGCTCGACCGGCAGATGAATGCGCATCTGTTCTTGTTCGGTCCCACGGGTTCCGGCAAATCCGCGACCCTCAACAACCTGCTCAACCAGGTCACCGCCATCTACCGGCCGCGGCTGTTCATCGTCGAAGCGGGCAACTCGTTCGGGCTGTTTGGCGACTTCGCCGCGCGCCTTGGGCTCAGCGTCAACCGCGTGAAGCTCGCACCAGGCTCGGGCGTCAGCCTGGCCCCGTTTGCCGATGCCTGGCGCCTGGTCGACACGCCGGGCCAGGTGCAGACCCTCGACGCCGACGCGCTCGACGAGGACCGCGCCGAAACTGCTGCGGCGATGGACGGCGACGAGCAGCGCGACGTGCTCGGCGAGTTGGAGATCACGGCGCGGCTGATGATCACGGGCGGTGAAGAGCGCGAGGAAGCGCGCATGACGCGCGCCGACCGCAGCCTGATCCGCCAGTGCATCCTCGACGCGGCGCGGCGCTGCGTGGCCGAGCAACGCACGGTGCTCACGCGCGACGTGCGCGACGCGCTGCGCGAGCGCAGCCGCGATGCCACGCTGCCGGAGACCCGGCGGGCGCGGCTGCAGGAGATGGCGGACGCGATGGATATGTTCTGCCAGGGCGTGGACGGTGAGATGTTCGACCGTCCGGGAACACCGTGGCCCGAGGCGGACATCACGATCGTGGATCTCGCCACCTTCGCCCGCGAGGGCTACAACGCGCAGCTCTCCATTGCCTACATCTCGCTGATCAACACGGTGAACAACATCGCCGAGCGGGACCAGTACCTGGGCCGACCCATCGTCAATGTGACGGACGAAGGCCACATCATCACCAAGAACCCGCTGCTCTCGCCGTACATCGTCAAGATCACCAAGATGTGGCGCAAGCTCGGTGCCTGGTTCTGGCTGGCCACGCAAAACCTCGACGACTTGCCCAAGGCGGCCGAGCCCATGCTCAACATGATCGAGTGGTGGATCTGCCTGTCGATGCCGCCGGACGAGGTGGAGAAGGTCGCGCGTTTCCGCGAACTCAACGCTTCGCAGAAGGCGCTGATGCTGTCGGCGCGCAAGCAGGCCGGCGCCTTCTCGGAGGGCGTCATCCTCTCCAAGAGCATGGAAGTGCTGTTCCGCGCCGTGCCGCCCAGCCTCTACTTGGCGATGGCGATGACCGAGCCCGAGGAGAAGGCCGAACGCTTCCAGTTGATGCAGCAGCACGGCATCGGCGAGCTGGATGCCGCCTTCCGCGTGGCCGAGAAGATCGATCGTGCGCGGGGCATCGAGCCGCTGGCGCTGGATGCATTGGCCTGAATGAGGAACACCATGCGCCTGCCTTTGTTCACTCGACGCCATACCCTGATCGCGCTGCTGGTCGCGGCGGTGGGTGCCGCCGGGTGGTTGCTCCTGCGCACGCCCGATGAGGCCCCGGAGTTCATGCATCCGATCACGACCGTGCCCGAGCCACCGAAGCCGGCCGGGCCGCCGTGGCTGTACGGCCGCAGCGATGCCCGCTTCACGGTGGTCGGTTACGCCGACCTGGAGTGCCCGTACTGCCGGGCGTACTTCCCGACGCTCCAGCGCTGGATCGACACCCACCCCGAGGCGAACTGGCAGTGGCATCACCTGCCGCTGTCCATGCACGAGCCAGCCGCGACCGCCGGGGCACGCCTGGCCGAGTGCGCGGGCGAGACTGGTGGACATGCCGCGTTCTGGCAGGCGGTGGCCTGGCTCTACGCGCACACCCGCGGCGACGGCCAGGGCCTGCCGGAGGGCCTGCGCTATCCCGACCTCACGCCAACGCTGCAGCAGTGCCTCGACAGCGAGCGGCCCGACGCCGTGATCCGCGCCCAGGCCGCGGAGGCGGCACGACAGAGCATTGCCGCCACGCCGGCCCTGCTACTGCGCGATCGCGACACTGGCAAGACCCTCCTGCTGCACGGCCCCTTGGACGGCGACGCCTTGCTCTCGGCGCTTGACCTGCTGGCTGCCGGCGACACGGCGAGCGCCGAGTCCTCACATCTCCCAGACATGCCCGCCAGCGTTGCTGGCGACATGCCCAGGTAGCCATCGATCTTCAAGGCTACGGCGCGGCTTGTCCGCGTTGATCGAAACCCGTTCGCATCGCATCCCTTGACGCGAACGGCCACTGCATCCGCGGTGGTGGATGCCCGCTCGTCACCTGTTTCATCCCCATCGTCCCCAGGAGGGTTTGCCCTCCAGGGGCAGGCGCCCTCCGATCTCATCCATTGGAGGTTCGCCATGTCTCTTGTCATCGCCGACTCCCGCCCGGAGTCGCTCGCCCTGATCGCCGCCCAGCACGAAGACTGGATCATCCGGCAGGCCATCACCCTGCTGGAGAACCGCGTGTTCAAGGCCGGTCCGGCGCTGGGCAGTCCCGCCGCCGTGCGCGACTACCTGCGCCTGAAACTGGTCGCGGAGCCGAACGAAATCTTCGCCGTCGTGTTTCTCGACAGCCAGCACCAGGTGCTCGCGTTTGAGCCGCTGTTCAAGGGCACGGTCGACCAGACTTCGGTGTATCCAAGGGTGGTTGTCCAGCGTGCGCTGACGCTCAACGCTTCGGCGCTGATCCTGGCGCATCAGCACCCCTCGGGGAACACCGAGCCCTCGGCCGCTGATCGTGCGATCACCGAGCGGCTGAAGAGCGCCCTGGCCACCGTCGATGTCCGGGTGCTGGATCACTTCATCGTCGGCAAGGGCAGTCCGTACTCGTTCGCCGAAGCCGGCTTGTTGTAGTCCGCAGGCGCCCCTTCCGGGGGCGCCTGTGCCTCTTGCCCATCTCCACAAGAACTGCTCTGGAAGGCTCCGGTTGCCACGTTCGCGATGCGCTCTGATGGTCACAATTTTCGGATGCTTGGAAAGCTTGTGGGATAGGCGGCTGAACCGGCCTATCCCTGTTGAGAAGCACGCCCATACGTGGAAGAAAATAGCAAATTTTCTAACGAGACTCCGCCTAAGACCGACGGGTGATAGGAGTGTGCTCGCTGGGCCAGACCGCCAGATCGTTAGTGCGACGCGGTTGAAGCGGGTATGCGGCCGCACGGCGTTGCCGGCGGGACTGCGCGACCGGCCAGCGACCAGCAAGCTGTTCGCATGGCTGGCCCAGACCCTCAACGGCGATATGTTTCCGCCTTCTTTGGTGAAAACGACACCGGCCGCTCACCACTTGACGCGGGTTGCGGAGTTCCTGGCGGCTGTCGATCCTGAAAGCGGGCAGCTCAGCTTCTTCCCCTACCAGTTCGAGGTGATTCCGATCGAGCTCATCAGCTCGATCTACGAGCAGTTCGCGCACGCTGAGCCGTGGACAGATGGAAAGCGCACAGAAGCGTTGCAAAACGGCGTGCACTACACGCGACTGTCCGTCGTCGTCTCGCTGATCCTCGATGAGGTCATGGATGGCCTATCTGGACGGGAGCGGTGCTGGATTTGACGTGCTGCTCCGGTGTCTTCCAGGCCGAAGCGTTGTGGCGCTTCGTTCATCTTCGCTCGCAAGGTCAGCCGTCCACGAGGGAGGTGATTCGCTCGACGCTCTACGGGCGAGTCTATGGCGTGGACATCAGCGAAGCCGCGATTTGCGTCGCTGCGTTCAGGCGTCCGCGCGCCCCTGCTTTAGTTGCGTGCCCTCGTGAACTGCTCGCTCCCGCACGCATTGAGGCGGCGTTCCGCCAAGCTGCGCTGCCACCGTCCGCTAAAGAGATCGGGTCGCACGGCGCAAGCGGTCGTGTATGGCCGCCCATGCCGGTTCGTCCGGCGGCAGCGCAATCAGCAAGACCTCGCAACTGGTGGCATCGGCCTCGTGCAAAGCCGCGTAAAGCGCGCGCGCATAGTCTTCGGACTGCGAGGGCATCGGCCAGAACTTCGCCACCGGCCAATTTGCGGGGCGCTGCGCAAGCAGCCCGGTACGCCGGCCTGGAAACGGCGCCTCGGCCAGCCCGGCCGGGATCCGGTAGCACGGCGTGCGCGGCGCGTAATGCGAGGCCAGGGCGCCTGGCACGCGAGGCGCTGCCGCAGCAACGGTGCCCGCAAGAAACAGGTGGCGCGCGAGCATATCGGTGGTGATGGCGCCGGGACGCAGAATGCGCGGATGTTCACGACTGAGATCGACGATGGTCGACTCGATGCCGACCAGGCAGGGGCCGCCATCGACCACCGCCGCGATCTTTCCGGCCAGGTGTCGCCGCACATGCGCCGCCGTGGTCGGACTGATTTGACCAAAAGGATTCGCGGATGGCGCGGCCAGGCCCCGACCGAACTGTCGCAAGACGGCCTGCGGTACCGGATGTGCCGGCACGCGTAGCGCGACGGTCGTTTGGCCGCCGGTCACCAGCGGCGAAACCGTTCGCGCGGCAGGCAGCACCAGGGTGAGCGGACCTGGCCAAAAGGCCGAAGCCAGCCGCCAGACCACCTCCGGTACCTCGGTGACCCAGTCCGACAGTTGCTCGGTGGCGGCGAGATGCACGATCAGCGGGTGATCGGCCGGGCGGCCTTTGGCGCGAAAGATCGCGCGCAAGGCATCGGGGTTGGTCGCATCGGCGGCCAACCCATAAACGGTCTCGAAAGGCAGCGCCACGAGTTCCCCCGCCCGCAGCAGGTTCACGGCGGTGGACAGATCGTCCGGGTGGGAAGTAAGTTGCAACATGATCAGGACTCCCGCATTTACCGCGCCATTTGGCCGTCGCCCTGCGGAACGAAGACCGCGCCGCGGGCGGCTTCCAGGACGGCGCGAACCTCCGGATGCTGGATGCGCCGTTCCGTGCTGATCAGCCAGAATGCCTCGCGCACCTCCTCCAGCCGCCCCACCTCGCTGACGCCGTAGCGCGCGCAGATCTCGTCCGAGAGGATCGCGGGCGCGGGGAAATAGCCTTCACCCGCCTGTGCAAAGACCTTCATCAGGGCGCTGTCATCGAACTCCCCGATGACCCGTGGGTACAGGCGTGACTCGCCCAGCCAGAGGTCGATCTCGCCCCGTACCGCCGCGTTCTGACCGGGCAGCAGCAGTGGCGCCCCGTTCAGACAGGCTGGAAAAGCCGCGCCGCGCCGCGCCAGCTCGGGCGCGGCAAAAAAGGCGACGGCACTTTCACCCAGCTTGCGGCTGTGGCCGCGGACCGCCAACCCTGCCGGCATCGGGCGATCGGCCAGCACCATCTCCAGCCGGTGCAGTGCCAATTCCCCGAGCAACCAGTCGATCGTGCCCTCGTGGCACACCAGCCGTATCGGCTTCTCCACCCTCTTCAGCGAAGCCAGCAACCGGTGTGTCAGCGACTTGGGGATCGCATCGGAAATACCGACGCGAAACGTAGCCATCGTCTGCTCCGGGATTGCGTTCGCCCGCAGCGAGGAGACCATCTCGTGACCCAGCGCGAAGATCTCGTCGGCGTAGGACAGCGCAACGCGCCCCGCCTCGGTGAGTTCGAGTCCGCGTCCGGCAGGCTTGAACAAGGCCGTTCCGAGGTCGTCCTCGAGCAGCTTGATTTGGGCGCTGACGGTTTGCGGCGTCAGATGCAACTTATTGGACGCCGCCGCCACACTCCCGGCGTGGGCCACCGCCCAGAAGTAGCGCAGGTGTTTGAGATTCATTATCTGCTATTCGCAACTTTTTACGAAGTGTCTGTGAATTATATTCGACTTTATATGAATCATCCAGACCGTCAAAATTCACCAGGTTACCTTCCGGGTAACAACAGGACGGGTCCTGCACGGCCTTTCGCGCCTCAGGCGCTCGTGGTGAGAAGCGTCCAGTGCCCGCCACCTACGCAGGGGATGAAGACATGCCGACCGAGTCCAGAAGCGCCTTCTTGCTCGTGCGCAGCGATGGGGATCTGGAGCGCGCCAGCGAAGATCTGGCCGCTTACCTGTCGATTCTGCGCCGCCGGTTGCCCGCCAGCGACGTTGAAACCGTGCAAGGCATCTGGATCGACGAAGAAGGCGTGGCGAACTTGCCGTGCGCGCTGGTTCTGCCGGATGCGGCCGGCGCGCGGCGAACCGTCCGTATCCTGGAGACAACAGGGATCAACGGGATCTGGATGCTGTGCTGGCTCGAGACGGCGGCAAGCGCCGTCTCCCGCGTCGACCTGGTGGCGGCGCTGTTGGACTGCTTCGGCCATGAAGACGCGACCACGCTCGCCGCACGCTTCATCCCGGTCTTCGCAGGCAATGCGCCCGACTCCAGCGTGAGCGCGGAGCTGCAGGTGCTCGAAGCACGCTACCCGGAACTCGTGCTGCCGCCGATCTACCAGGACGCCGGCGGCAGCCTGGTCCTGCCATCGGCGCAGCCGCACGATGAAGGAACGCCATCTTGAGCACCCTCGACCCCGTCCTGCTGTTCTTCCTGCTCGGCTTGGCCGCTGGCCTGCTGCGCTCGGAGCTGCGACTGCCCGCGGCCGTCTATGAACTGGTGAGCATGCTGCTGCTGCTCGCCATCGGCCTCAAGGGCGGCATCGAACTCGCCAGGCAACCCTTCGGTGACCTCGCGCTGCAAGCCCTCGCGGTCATGGCGATGGGCGTACTGTTGCCGCTGGTCGCCTTTCCGGTGCTGCGGTTCATGGGGCGTTTCCCCCGTGCGGACGCGGCATCCGTTGCCGCCCACTATGGCTCGGTGAGCGTCGGCACCTATGCCGTCGCCACCACCTATTTCGCCAGCCGGCAGATCGAGTTCGAGTCGCACATGCCGTTCCTGCTCGCCGTGCTGGAGATCCCGGCCATCCTGGTGGGGATCCTGCTGGCCCGCGGGTTCTCCCGTGACATGCGGATCGGCACGGTCGCGCATGAGGTGTTTCTGGGCAAGGGCATCGTGCTGCTCGTCGGCGGGCTGCTGATCGGCTGGGCCGCCGGCCCGGAGGGACTGACTTCCGTCAAGCCGCTGTTCTTCGATCTGTTCAAGGGAATCCTTGCCCTGTTCCTCCTGGAAATGGGGCTGATCACGGCCGCCCAGTTCGGCAGCCTGCGGCGGCACGGCCTGTTCCTCGTGCTGTTCGGCATCGGCATGCCGCTGTTCTCCTCCGTGGTGGGCATCGCGCTGGGTTACGGACTCGGGCTGTCGCTGGGGGGCACGGCCATGCTGGCCATCCTGGCAGCGAGTGCGTCCTACATCGCCGTGCCCGCCGCCATGCGCATTTCGGTGCCGGAGGCCAACCCGACGCTGTCGCTGGCCGCTTCCTTGGGCGTCACTTTCCCGTTCAACGTCCTGGTCGGCATTCCGCTCTATCACGCCATGGCGACGCAAGCATTCGCCCTGACCGGAGGCTAGGTTCATGAACAGTTCGATGCGCAAACTGCTGACCATCATCACCGAGGCCGCCCTGGAGAGCGTCTTGATCAAGGACCTCGAACGCCTGGGAGTCCGGGGCTACACCATTACCGACGCCCGCGGCAAGGGCAGCCGGGGCGTGCGCAGCTCCGCGTGGGATGCGAGCAGCAACATCCGCATCGAGGTCGTATGCGATGCGGCGACCGCCGAGGCCATCGCCGCACATCTGCAGGCCCGCTACTACGAGAACTACGCCATGATCCTGTTCGTGTCCGACGTCGCGGTGCTGCGGCCGGAGAAGTTCTGATGGCAAAAAGAAACTTGGCGCAGGCCGCATCGTGGCTGGGAAATATTCGGGCGCGCACCTGGCTGATCCTGGGCGGGCTCGCCTTCGCCATCGTCGGCCTGCTCGTCTGGGCCGGCATCGCGCTGTTGTCCTGGCTGTGGGCGCAGGCGCCGGTGGCGACGGAGACCGGCAAGCGTTTGGCCGACGAGGCGGCGGCAACGGTTGAACAGGCAGCGCCCGGTCTCAAAGAGCAGGCGGAGCGCTGGCTGCCGGGCATTCAGGAGCAGGCGGACCGGTGGCTGCCGGGCCTCGGCGAAGCGCCGCCCGCGCGCGATGTCAGCGGCACCGACCTCGGCCCGGTCCCGCGCTTCCCAGGCCTGGTGCGCAGTCATTACGCGCGCGATGGCGAGACGACCGAAGTGCGTTACGCCGGCCGCGCGGGTTTCGACGCGGCGCTGGCGCACTATGTCCGGGGCTTCGCCGACGCCGGGTTCGTCCAGGAGGTGATTTCCGCCATGCCAGAGGAGGAAAGGCACCGGTTTCGACATAGTCAGGAGTCCATCGAGTTCGCGCTGATGCGCCGCCCGGGCGGTTTGATCGAAGTTCGTTTGCAACATTCCTCACGGCAATGATGCCAGGGAGCCGAGCATGAAGCGCATCGTCCTGTTTCTCGCCACCAACCTGGCCATTTTGCTGGTGCTCTCGGTCAGCATGCGCCTGCTGGGGGTGGAGCCATGGCTGAACGAACAGGGACTGAACTTGACGGCGCTGCTGATCTTCGCCGCGGTGATGGGCTTCGGCGGATCGCTCATCTCGCTGGCCGTCTCCAAGTGGATGGCCAAGAAGATGATGGGCGTGCGGGTGATCAAGGCGCCATCGAATACGACCGAAGCCTGGCTGGTAGATACGGTTCGCAAGTACGCGCGGCAGGCGGGCATAGGCATGCCCGAGGTAGGCATTTACGACGCGCCCGACGTCAACGCCTTCGCCACCGGGATGAGCAGGAACAAGGCGCTGATCGCCGTCTCCACCGGCCTCTTGCAGCAGATGACGCGCGAGGAGGCAGAAGCCGTGCTGGGCCATGAAGTCGCGCACGCCGCCAATGGCGACATGGTGACGCTGGCGCTGATCCAGGGCGTGGTGAACACCTTCGTGCTGTTCCTCTCGCGGGTGATCGGCCACACGGTGGACCGGATAATCTTCAAGAGCGAGAACGGGCACGGCCCGGCATTCTGGGTGACGGTCATCATCGCCGACTTGGTGCTGGGCATCCTGGCCTCCCTCATCGTCATGTGGTTCTCGCGCCAACGGGAGTTCCGCGCCGACGCGGGCGGCGCGTCACTGGCCGGGCGCGGCGCCATGATTGCAGCGTTGGAGCGGCTCAGTGCGCTGCAGCCTGCGTCCCTGCCCGACAAGATGACGGCCTTCGGCATCGCCGGCGGAGGTGCGTCGGGTCTCAAGCGCCTGTTCATGACCCACCCGCCGCTGACCAAACGCATCTCGGCGCTCAAGGCAGCGCAATGAATGCGCACGCGGCTTGCAGCCCGCCTGTTGCTGGGCGCGGTGGTGGTCTGAGTCCTACTGCCGTTCGATCTGATTTCCCGACTATAGCTGGCCATTGGAAAGGAACCCGCGCCATGTTGAAAATACTCGTTCCGGTCGACGGCTCAAGCAACTCGCTCCATGCGGTGCGGCACGTCGTCAATGAATTCAGGAAGAACGCGGCGTTGGAAATTCATCTATTGAATGTTCAGACGCCATTTTCCCAATACGTTTCACGATTCGTGAGCAGAAGAGATCGCCACGATTTCCATCGCGATCAGGCCGAGTTGGCGCTGCTGCCAAGCAGACAGATGCTAGACAGGTTCGGGGTGCCCTATGAAGCGCACATGGAACTTGGGGAAAAGGCATACGTCATTACCGACGCGGCGCGCCGCCTCCACTGCGACCATATCGTGGTGGGTGCCGCACGCAAGAGCTCGCTGATCCGGATGGTCGAGAACTCGACGATCAACAAGGTGATTGAGCTGACGACCGTCCCGGTCAAGGTTGTGGCAGGAGACCCGGTGTCCCCGCTGGAACGCTACGGCATTCCAGCCGGCGTCGGCACGGGCTTGGCATCGTTGTTCTTTGCAGCCGCCGAATGATTGCCATGAGTCGACTCCCTGGCAACCAAGAAGAACGCGTGCACAAGCTGAGCATGAAAGCAACGGCGCAACAAGCCATCACGAGCAACGCGTCTGCTATGAATGGTGGTTCCAGCGGCGCTGCGGGCATGCCGGATCGGCAGCCGTGGCACGCACTGGGCGTGGACGAGACGGTCGCGCGTATGGAGACGCGTCCGGATGGCCTCACCAACGCGGAAGCCGTGCAGCGTCTGAAGACCTACGGGTCCAATGTGATCCCCCGGGGCAAAGGGGACACCGCCCTCGACCTGATCTGGCGGCAGGTCAACAACCCCTTGATCTGGGTGCTGATCGTGTCGGCGCTGGTGGCGATGGCTGTCGACCCCACCGGCGGGGTCAAGAACGGGCTGGTGATCCTGGCGGTGGTGGTGCTCAACACGATCATCGGCTTCGTGCAGGAGTTCAAGGCCGGCAAGGCGATCGAGGCGCTCAGCCGCATGGTGCCGGAGAATGTTTCCGCCTTGCGCGAGGGCCGCAAACTCACCCTCCCGGCAGCGGATCTCGTCCCCGGCGACATGGTCCTGCTCGCCAGCGGAGACAAGGTGCCCGCGGACATGCGCCTGATCCAGTTGCGCAACCTGCAGATCGAGGAGGCGGCGCTCACCGGCGAGTCGGTGCCGACGGAGAAACGGCTCGCCCCGGTGGCATCCGAGGCGGGCATCGGCGACCGAACCTGCATGGTCTTTGGCGGCACGCTGGTCACCTACGGGACGGGGACCGCGGTGGTGGTCGAGACCGGCGCCAGGACCGAGCTCGGCCGCATCTCCACCATGCTGAGGGAAACGACCGATCTGCAGACTCCGCTCACCAAGGCGCTGGCCAAAATCGGCTGGTACATCACCATCGCGATCGTTGTCATCGCGATCGGAATCCTCTTGCTCGGGACCTGGCGAACCATGGCCGAGACCGGGGTCGAGTGGCTTCCGGCCCTGCGCGAGACGGTCATCTTCGCCATCGCGCTGGCGGTGGGCGCCATCCCCGAGGGGCTGCCGGCGATCGTGACCATCGCGCTGGCGATCGGCGTGCAGCGCATGGCGACGCGCCGTGCCGTGGTGCGCAAGCTCCCCGCCGTCGAGACCCTCGGCTCGACCACCGTCATCTGCTCTGACAAGACCGGGACCCTTACCCGCAACGAGATGACCGTGCAGGAGCTCTGGACGCCCGCCTCCGGCGCCTTTGCCGTGTCGGGCGTCGGCTACGCGCCCAAGGGGCAACTGCAGCGCGAGGGAACGCTCGTCAAGACGGCGCCTGCGGACCTGACTGATCTGCTGCTCGCCGGGGTGCTGTGCAACGACGCCTCGCTCGCGAACGAGGAGGGGCAGTGGAAGATCCATGGCGATCCGACGGAGGGCGCGCTCGTTGTCGCCGCGGAAAAGGTCGCGCTGGACGTGGAGAAAGCGCGGGCGCAACACAAGCGCCTGGATACGATTCCGTTCGAGTCCGAGAACCAGTTCATGGCCACACTCCACGCGCAGGACGGCGGACGCATCCTGCTCAAGGGTGCGCCGGAGGCCGTGCTAAAGCGTTGCGCCACGACGCCGGGCGGCCGTGTGCTCGATATGGAGGCGGTGCTACGCGAGGTCGAAAAGCTGGCCGCCAAGGGGATGCGGGTGCTGGCGTTCGCCGCCCAGCCCGCGCGCGGGCAGACTGGCATCGAGATGCACGACACGCAAAGCGGGTTCACCTTCCTCGGGCTCCAGGGCATGATCGACCCGCCGCGTCCCGAGGCAATCGCGGCGATCGCGCTCTGCCATCAGGCCGGGATTACCGTGAAGATGATCACCGGCGACCACCAGGGCACGGCGCAGGCGATCGCGGACCAGCTCAACATCCTCCCTAAGAATCCCGCAGCACCCAAGGCGATCGCCGGGGCCCAGCTCGCGCAGATGTCCGAAGTGCAGCTGCGTGATGCGGCGGGCGCGTGCAACGTCTTTGCGCGCGTCGCGCCGGAGCACAAGCTCGGCCTGGTGCGTGCCCTGCAGAGCCGCAACGAAGTGGTCGCGATGACCGGCGACGGCGTCAACGATGCGCCCGCGCTCAAGCAGGCGAATATCGGCGTGGCGATGGGGATCACCGGGACCAGCGTCTCCAAGGAGGCGGCGGGGATCGTGCTCGCCGACGACAACTTCGCTTCCATCGCCGCGGCGGTCGAGGAAGGGCGGCGCGTCTACGACAACCTCATCAAGTCGCTCGCCTTCGTGCTGCCGACCAACCTCGGGCTGGCGCTGATCCTGATGTGGGCGGTAGCCTTTTTCCCGTTCGCCGATGTCACGCACGTCATCGACGGCGTCGCCCATACGATGCGCGAGCTGCTGATGCCGATGACGCCGGCGCAGTTGCTATGGATCAATCTGGTAGCGGCGGTGGCGCTGGCGCTGCCGCTCGCGTTCGAGGCGAAAGAGCCCAACGTCATGAGGCGCCCACCGCGCAACCCGGCCGCGCCAGTGCTGAGCGGGTTCGTCGTCATGCGCACCTTCGTGGTGGCGATCCTGATGACCGCCGGGGCGCTCGGGCTCTTCCTCTACGAGTTCCGAGCCGCGGGAGACAGCGGACCCGCAGCGCTCGCCAAGGCGCAAACGATGGCCGTCACCACGGTGATCATGTTCCAGATCTTCTACCTGCTCAACTGCCGCTCGCTGCGTGACTCGATGCTGAAGATCGGGGTGTTCAGCAACAAGACCGTGTTCGTCGGGATCGCGGCGATCCTCGTGCTGCAGGCGCTGTTCGTCTACGCCCCGTTCATGCACGAGATCTTCGCGTCCGCGCCCCTCTCCGCTGGCGACGTGCTTTTGAGCATCGTTGTCGGCGCCCTCATCCTGCCGGTGATCGGTCTCGAGAAGTGGTGGCGAAATCGTGGCTGAAATCAAGCACGGGGCGCGCCGGGGGGCGGCGTGCCATTCCACTGCACCTTCTTCGGCATCCGGGAAAAACAACCCACTGATCGAACTGCTGATCGCTATCGTCATTCCCTCTCTGATCCTGATGAAGCTGAGCGGCCCGGAAGACCTGGGCGCCGTCAACGCGCTGCTGCTGGCGCTGGCTTTCCCGCTGGCCTGGGGCGCGCGGGATTTGCTTACCCGGCGCAAGCTCAACCTGTTCGCCGTGCTCGGTCTGGTCAGCATCCTGCTTACCGGCGGGATCGGCCTGCTGCAACTGGACACGCGGTGGCTGGCCATCAAGGAAGCCGCCATTCCCGGCCTGATCGGTCTGGCCGTGGCCATTTCCGCCCATAGCCGCTACCCGCTGGTGCGGGTGCTGCTGTTCACGCCGGCGCTGATGGATGTCGAGCGGATTCAGCGCGGCCTGGACGAACGCGGCAAGCGTGCCGCCTTCAAGACGCGCCTGCGGGCCGCCACCTGGATGCTGGCCGGCTCGTTCTTTTTTTCCTCCGTCATGAACTACTTTCTCGCCACCTGGATCGTCACCAGTCCATCCGGCTCCCCCGCCTTCAACGAAGAGCTGGGGCGGCTCACCCTGTTTAGCTATCCCATGATCGCGCTGCCCTCCATGTTGATCATGATGGCCGCGCTCTATTTCCTGGCGCGCTCCCTCCGCGAGTTGGCCGGACTGAAACTCACCGAAGCACTGAAAGGACACGCATGAACAGCAAACCTGAACGCGATGTGGAAAAAACCTACCCCCTGCCGGAGTTCATTGCGAAATTGCGGCGCCTGGCCGATGCGCTCGAACAGGGCGAACGCTTTGAAATCCAGATCGCGGGCGAAAGAATCTCGGTGCCGGTGCGGGCGGTCTGCAACATCGAACACGAACGGGAAGGCGAGTCGGAAGAAATCGAATTCCAGATCAGATGGAAGAACCCGCAATGAACCCCGAACAGCAGAAAGCCATCCTCGCCATCGCCCTCCACGCCGCCTTCGCCGACGGCGCCAAGCACGACCGCGAGCGCGAGGAAATCCGCCGCATCGCCGAGTCGCTGGGCGGCGAAGCGGGCGCGCCTGATCTCGCCCGCCTCTATCAGGACGTGCTGCTCAAGCGCATCAGCCTGGATGCCGCCGTTACCGCGTTGCAAGACCCCGGCGAGCACCCTGAAGGGCATGAACGCCAGCTGGCCTATGAAATGGCGGTGTGCGTGTGCGACGCCGACGGTCGCCAGAGCGAGGCCGAGCAGCGCTTCCTGAACGAGCTGAAAGCCCTGTTGAAGCTCGATGCGGGGCAGACCGCCGCCTTCGAGCGCGAGGCCGACGCCATTGTCGAGCTCAGCGAGGCCGCGGCCCCCGTAGCCGCGGCAGGCGCCGCCGCTGTAGCCGCCGCGCCCGGGCCGGTGGTGGCGGCGCAGCCGAACGTGTCCGAGGCGGAACTCGACAAGTCCATCCTCAACTACGCCTTGATGAACGGTGCGCTGGAACTACTGCCGCAGTCCTGGGCATCGATGGCCATCATCCCGCTGCAGATCAAGATGGTCTACGGCATCGGCAGCGCCCACGGCGTCCAGCTCGACCAGGGCCACATCAAGGAATTCATCGCCGCCGCCGGGGTCGGCCTCACCTCGCAATATCTGGAGCAGTTCGGCCGCAAGCTGCTGGGCGGCCTGCTCGGCAAGGCAGCGGGCAGGACCTTCGGCAAGGTGGGAAGCGCGGCCACCGGCATGGCGTTCTCCTTCGCCACCACCTACGCCCTGGGGCAGCTCGCCAAACGCTATTACGCCGGCGGCCGGGTGATGAATACGGTGATGCTTAAGGATACGTTCCAGAACCTGCTCGGCCCCGCCAAGCAGATGCAAACGCAATACCTGCCCCAGATCCAGCAACAGGCTGCAACGCTCGATATGGGGCGGGTCATGGCCATGGTGCGCGGGCGGTGATCGGCGATGCGGGTTTTCCCCACAGTGCGCGCATCTTTTGGTCAGACTTCTTGAGGCTTTGATTTCATGACGCTTACGGTTGTTGTTTTTCTGGTGCTGGGCCTGGTGCTGCTGGTGGCTGGCGCCGAGTTGCTGGTGCGCGGCGCCGCGCGCCTCGCGGCCCGTTTCGGGATTTCGCCGCTGGTGATCGGACTCACCGTGGTCGCCTTCGGCACCAGTTCGCCGGAGCTGGCGGTCAGCGTTCAGTCCGGTCTTTCGGGACAGGCAGACATCGCCGTCGGCAACATCGTTGGCAGCAACATCTTCAACGTGCTGGTGGTGCTCGGGCTTTCTGCGCTCATCGCGCCGCTGGTGGTTCAGCAGCAGCTCGTCCGCTTCGACGTGCCGCTGGTGATCGGTGTGTCGGTGCTGTTTTGGGTCATGGCGCTCGATGGCCGCATCGGCCTGTTCGATGGTCTGCTGCTCACGGCCGGCATCGTGGCTTATACGGTCTTCGCTATCCGCCAGAGTCGCCAGGAAAGCCCGGAAATACAGGCCGAATATGCGCGGGAGTTCGACGGCGGCGCGAGCGCATGGATCGACCGGTTGCCGGTCCAGATCGTCTTCATCGCCGCGGGCCTGGCGCTGCTCGTGCTCGGCGCCACCTGGCTGGTCGACAGCGCGGTGGCGATCGCGCACGCCTTCGGGGTGAGCGAGATCGTCATCGGCCTGACCATCGTCGCCGTCGGCACCAGCCTGCCCGAGCTGGCCACTTCCCTGGTGGCCGCGCTGCGCGGCGAGCGCGACATCGCCGTGGGCAACGTGATCGGCAGCAGCCTGTTCAATCTCCTGGCAATCGCCGGCATCGCCGCCTTGGTCACGCCCGGCGGGCTCGACGTGGCCGCCGCGCTGGTCCGCTTCGATCTGCCGGTGATGATCGCGGTGGCGCTCGCGTGCCTGCCCATCTTCGCCACCGGCCACCGGATCGCGCGCTGGGAGGGGGCGCTGTTCCTCGGCTATTACGCCGTCTATGTGTCGTACCTGATTCTTGCGGCCACGCAGCACATGGCACTGCCGGCGTACAGCGCCACCATGCTGGGCTTCGTGCTGCCGCTCACAGTCATCACGCTGATTGTGCTGCTGGCGCGCCATCGGACGCTGCCGACCGCTGCGGCGCCATGACCCGCGTTGTCTACGCCGGAACACGCATCGCCCTGCTCACCCAGCACGGCAAGGAGCGCGTGATTGCCTCGGTGCTCGACACAGCGCTCGGCTGCCAGGTGGAACGGGTCGGCGGCTACGACACCGATCTCCTCGGCACCTTCACCCGCGAGATCCCGCGCGCCGGCAAGCAGCTCGAGGCGGCGCGCAAGAAGGCGCGCCTCGGCATGGAGATGTCCGGACTTTCGCTCGGGCTCGCCAGCGAGGGCTCGTTCGGGCCGGACCCGATGGTGGGGATGTTCCCCTGGAACGTGGAGTTCCTCATCTTCATCGACGACGAGCAGGGGCTCGAGATCGTCGGCGTCGCGCAGGGCAAGGCGATCCACGCGCATCTTCTGACCGGCGACTGGACGGCGGCCGAGGCCTTCGCCCGGCAGGCGGCGTTTCCCGCGCACCATCTGGTCGTGCGCCCCGAGGGCGAGAACGACCCGCGCCTGCGCAAGGGGATCGCCGCCTGGGAGGAGCTTAAAGCCGCGTTCGCCTGGGCGCAGGCGCAATCGGCGAGCGGCCAGGTGTTCCTGGAGACCGACCTGCGGGCCCACGCCAACCCCACGCGCATGGAGATGATCCGGCTTGCGGCCGAGGACCTGGTCGCCAAGCTCGGCTCGCCCTGTCCGGCCTGCGGCGCGCCGGGGTTCTGGCTCGTCGAGCGCATTGCGGGCCTGCTCTGTGGCGACTGCGGCGCCCCGACCCGCGAGACCCGCGCCGAGGTGTACGGCTGCCTGAAGTGCGCGCATCGCGAAACGCGCGAGCGCCCCGAGCCGCAGTACGCCGATCCGGGGCGCTGCGATTACTGCAATCCATGAGATCCCATCAATGGCCACAGCACGCCTGACCCTCACCCGTCCCGACGACTGGCACCTGCACCTGCGCGACGGTGATGCACTGGCCGCGGTCCTGCCCGACACCGCGCGGCGGTTTGCGCGCGCCATGGTCATGCCCAATCTCGATCCACCCGTGCGCACGGTGGACGAGGCCCGCGCCTACCGCGCGCGCATCCTGGCAGCGCTGCCGGCGGGCATGGCCTTCGAGCCGTTGATGACGCTCTATCTCACCGACCACACCACGCCCGAAGAGATCCTGCGGGCCAGGGCGAGCGGTTTCGTGCACGCGGTGGGTGAAGCCTTTCTCGTTGGCGCAACAACCAACTCTTCATTTGGCGTCACCGATTTCGCGCGCTGCGACGCGGTGTTCGCGGCCATGGAGGAGACCGGTCTGCCGCTGCTGCTGCATGGCGAGGTGACCGATCCCGAGATCGACGTGTTCGACCGCGAGGCGGTGTTCATCGAGCGACATCTGCAGCGCATCATCGAGCGTTTTCCGCGCCTCAAGGTGGTACTGGAACACATCACCACGCGCGAGGTGGTCACGTTCGTCGAGCGGGCCGGCCCCAACGTGGCCGCCACCATCACTGCGCACCATTTATTGCTGAATCGCAACGCGATGTTCGCCGGCGGCATCCGCCCGCATGCCTACTGCCTGCCGGTATTGAAGCGCGAGCCGCACCGCCAGGTGCTGATTGCCGCCGCCACCAGCGGCAACCCGAAATTCTTCCTCGGCACCGACAGCGCCCCGCACCTGCGCCGCGCCAAGGAGTCGGCCTGCGGTTGCGCCGGCATCTACACCGCGCACGCCGCCATCGAACTGTATGCAGAGGCCTTCGAGCAGGCCGGCGCGCTCGACCGGCTGGAGGCGTTCGCCAGTTTCCACGGCCCCGATTTCTATGGGCTGCCGCGCAATACGGGGCGCATCACACTGGAGCGCCAGGACTGGACCGTGCCCGAGGAGCTGCGTTTCGGAAAGGAAACAGGCGTGCCGCTGCGCGCCGGGGAAACGATTGCGTGGCGGTTGGCAGAGTGAACTCGTAAGGCATTCGTTTGCAAGATTCCACACCCAATGTCCCCGGTCACGGCGCTTTGGGCACGGCTCATATCAGGAGATAAATCATGCCCGACAACCGCAGAAGCAAAACCGTCACCCAAGGCGTGCAGCGCTCGCCCAACCGCGCCCTGTTGCGCGCCACGGGGTTCGACGATGGGGATTTCGACAAACCCATCGTCGGCGTGGCGAACGCGCACAGCACCGTCACGCCGTGCAACATGGGCATCGGCGCGCTCGCCGCGCGCGCCGATGCCGCGTTGAAAAAAGCCGGTGCCATGCCGCAGATGTTCGGCACCATCACCATCTCGGATGGCATTTCGATGGGCACCGAGGGCATGAAATATTCACTGGTGTCGCGCGAGGTGATCGCGGATTCCATCGAAACCGTGTGCAACGGCCAGAGCATGGACGGGGTGCTCGCCCTCGGCGGCTGCGACAAGAATATGCCGGGGGCGATGATCGCCATCGCGCGCCTCAACATCCCGGCGATCTTTGTTTATGGCGGCACCATCAAGCCGGGCCACTATAAGGGCTGCAATCTCACCATTGTGAGCGCCTTCGAAGCGGTCGGTGAGTACACCGCGCATAAAATTGACCAAAACGAGTTACTGGAGATCGAGCGCCGCGCCTGCCCGGGCGCGGGCTCCTGCGGCGGCATGTATACCGCCAACACCATGGCCTCGCTCTTCGAGGCCATGGGCATGAGCCTGCCGTATTCCTCGACCATGGCCGCGGAGGACGCGGAAAAGGCCGACAGCGCGGCGAAATCGGCCGAGGTGCTGGTGCAGGCGATCCGTAAACAAATCCTGCCGCGCGACCTCCTCACCCGCCGGGCGTTCGAGAACGCCATCGCCGTGTTGATGGCGCTGGGCGGCTCCACCAACGCCGTGCTGCACCTGCCCGCCATCGCGCACGCCGCGGGAGTGAAGCTGACACTCGATGATTTCGATGCATTCAGCAGGCGCGTGCCGGTGCTGTGCGATCTGAAACCGTCCGGACGCTACGTCGCCACCGATCTACACCAAGCGGGCGGCATCCCGCAAGTGATGAAGATGCTGCTCGCCCACGGCCTGTTGCACGGAGACGCGCTGACCGTGACCGGCCAGACTCTGGCCGAGGCGCTCGAGAGCGTGCCCGAAGAGCCGCGCCATGATCAGGATGTCATCCGGCCCTGGGGCCGGCCCATGTATCCGCACGGCCATCTCGCCATCCTCAAAGGCAATCTTGCCATCGAGGGGGCGGTGGCCAAGACCAGCGGGGTGAAGGTTCCGAGGATCACAGGCCCCGCACGTGTGTTCGACTCGGAAGAGGCGTGCATGGAAGCGATCCTGGCGCAGAAAATCAAGGCGGGCGACGTGGTGGTGATCCGTTACGAAGGCCCGAGGGGCGGCCCCGGCATGCGCGAGATGCTCTCGCCCACCTCCGCCCTGGTCGGCGCGGGCATGGGTGACAGCGTGGGTTTGATCACCGACGGCCGTTTCTCCGGCGGCACCTACGGCATGGTGGTCGGTCACGTTGCACCCGAGGCCTTTGTGGGCGGCACGATCGCGCTGGTCGAGGAGGGCGACTCGATTACCCTGGACGCGGAACAACGCTTGCTGCAACTCAACGTGCCCGAGGACGAAATCGCGCGCCGAAGCAAAGCTTGGCAACCGCCTGCACCCCGCTACACGCGGGGCGTATTGGCGAAGTACGCCAAGCAGGTATCGTCGGCGAGCAAGGGGGCGGTGACCGATTGAAGCCATGACAGATCTGACTCGAGCGATGGGAGCCGCCCTGGCACAGGCTGCCGATGGGAATTGACAGCGAAGTCAAGGTTGGGCCGGACTGGGCGGACGCGCTGGCCTTCGACCGCGCCCATCTCTGGCATCCCTATGGCTCGATGACCGATCCGCTGCCGGCGTGGCCGGTGATCGGTGCCGAGGGGGTGCGCTTGAAGCTCGCCGACGGGCGCGAACTGGTCGACGGCATGGCCTCGTGGTGGGCGGCGATCCACGGCTATAACCACCCCCGGCTCAACCGCGCGGTGGAGGATCAACTACGGGGCATGGCGCACGTGATGTTCGGCGGTTTGACCCACGCGCCGGCGATCGAACTGTCGCGGCGGCTGGTGGCGCTGACGCCCGCTCCGCTCGAAAAGGTATTTTTGTGCGACTCGGGTTCGGTGGCGGTGGAGGTGGCCATCAAGATGGCGATCCAGTACTGGCAGGCCCGGGGCCGCCCGGACAAGCGCCGGTTGCTCGCTCTGCGTGGTGGCTATCACGGTGACACCTTCGCCGCCATGTCGGTGTGCGACCCGGTAACCGGCATGCACCACCTCTTCAGAGGGACACTGCCCGAGCAGCTCTTCGCGCCGCGCCCCGGCTGCCGGTTCGACGACGCCTGGAATCCGTCCGACATCGCCGGGTTCGCGCGCCTGATCGAGACGCACCGCGACGAACTCGCGGCGGTGATTCTGGAGCCCGTCGTGCAGGGCGCGGGCGGCATGTGGTTCTACCACCCCGAGTACCTGCGCCAGGTGCGCGCCCTGTGCGACGCGCACGGCGTGCTGCTGATCGCCGACGAGATCGCCACCGGCTTCGGGCGCAGCGGGAGGCTGTTCGCCTGCGAGCACGCCGGCATCGCCCCGGACATCCTGTGCCTGGGCAAGGCGCTCACCGGCGGCTACCTGACGCTCGCCGCCACGCTCACCACCGCCGAGGTCGCGGAGACCATCTCCCGCGGCGGCGCCGGCTGTTTCATGCACGGGCCGACCTTCATGGCCAATCCGCTCGCCTGCGCCGTGGCCGTGGCGAGTGTCGACCTGCTGCTGGATCAGGACTGGCAGGCGCGGGTGCGGGACATCGAGCGCCAATTGCGCGCGGAACTGGCCCCCTGTGCCGCGCTGGCGACGGTGCGGGAGGTGCGGGTGCTGGGCGCGATCGGCGTCATCGAGATGCATGCGCCGGTGGACCTGCGCGCGCTGACGCCGCGATTCGTGGAGGCCGGGATCTGGCTGCGTCCTTTCGGCCGCCTGGTCTACATGATGCCGGCCTACGTGATCGAGCCGCAGGACCTTTCGCTATTGACGGGCGCGGTTCGGCGCGTCCTGTCGGAGATCGATGGACGTGGGGCAATGCGATGAGCGGAAGCGGCGACTCGATGGAGCGGCAATTCCTGCGGTTGTTGCGTCACGTCCTCGCGCATGGGGCGCTAAAAAAAGCGACCGCACCGGCACCGGGACGTTGAGCCTGTTCGGCCATCAGATGCGCTTCGACCTGTCGGCACGGCTCCCGCTGCTGACCACCAAGAATATCCACCTCCGTACGGGGAGAACCACGCAATCGGCTTCATGGTGGGCTATGTTCTCTCCGGCTCGCCTCCGGACTCCGCGGATGGCGTCAACGCTTACTTGAGACGAGTTTCGCGCTCGGTAGATCGCCTCGCCCCGAGCGACATCAGTGAAGGGACTTGGCAGAGCCTACATGCGCGCTCCAAGCCGTCGATGCCGATTCGCTTGCATCATGCGTTTCTTGGGTTCGCGGGCACCTCAGCGTCGCGCGCCTGACCTCCGCCTCCTACAGGAGGCAAACGCAATGCTCACAACGGCATAGGCATGAAACCGGCAGGGCCCGACTGCGGTTTCTTTGTCGCGCCACATCGGCACTTGAAGTCGACTGCGACCTTGATCGATTTCAAGGACACCCGATATGCCGGCCCCCTTCTTCAGGGCTTCGCCCCAGCTGCTGATCATCAGCATTGCCCCCGGACTGTGGGCAGTTCTGTTCATGTTCAGCCAGGCTGCGGTGGCGGCGGACGTGCTCGTCGTCACCGACAGCCGTCATCCGGTGCAGGCCCTGGCCGGCGTGCGTGTCATCGAGCTGGACCAGCCGGCGCACATCGAGGCCGAACTCAC
The DNA here is from genome assembly GCF_048751585.1 of Pollutimonas rozaliensis. Classification (NCBI taxonomy): domain Bacteria; kingdom Pseudomonadati; phylum Pseudomonadota; class Betaproteobacteria; order Burkholderiales; family Alcaligenaceae; genus Pollutimonas; species Pollutimonas rozaliensis. The sequence continues at coordinate 26,555 of NZ_JAZHOB010000005.1, forward strand.
GGCGCACCTGCCCGCTGACCCAGCCCAGGCGGAGGCCCTGGTACGGCAGCGGCTGCTCGATGGCGGCGCCGACCTGCAGCGCCGAATCGGCCAGGCCTACCAGGGCGTCGCCGATGCCTGGGGACTGGGCATCGTCAAGATCCCTGCTGTGGTGGTCGATCGGCGCTACGTGGTCTACGGCGAGCCCGACGTGGCCCGCGCCGTCGCGCGCATCGACGCCTACCGGAGCGCACGCCCATGAGCCGCCTGATGACTTCCCGGCGCCTGCGCGCCATCGTCGCCTCGCTGATGCTGGGCGCGGCCACCTCGGCGTTCGCCCTGAACACCGCCACCATCGTCTCTTCGGCGTTGTCGCCCGACTGCCTGGAGTACCGTGTCGTCGGCATCTGCTACTGGCTGTACTGCACGCCGTTCGGCTGCTCGGTGCGCACCTCGGTGAAGGTACGCCACTACGTGCCCGATGCCGTCGTGTCGAGCTACAGCAACACGGGTGAGAACCCCTGGCTGGAAGTGCGGGCGATGAGCATGCCGAATCCGACCGCCAAGGCCGGCGGCGACGGCACCACCAACCACGACAACGAGAACAACCTGGCGAAGTTCAAGAACGCTGACGTGATCGGCCACCCCGCCGGCCTGGTGTTCAGCCAGTTCGCCGCCACCTCCGGCTACTCCTGCGAGGGTGCGGGCACGGCCTTCATGCCCTACCTGCTGAGCACGCTCGATACCATCGCCTGGCGCTACAACATCCCCGAAGCGTTCTACCCCGAAGCTCTGATTCCCGGACGGCGCGAGATCGGCACGCGCGCCGGCCTGAACCTGTGGGGCAACGTCTATCCGCGTGGCGGTTTCCTGCACCAGACCGACGACTACAAGAGCGGTGCCGTGGTCGCGCAGCGTGCGGGTGACATCGTGACGCGCCGCGGCCAGATCCACGTGTACCAGCCGCTGCTGGCCAACGCCCGCGACGGCTACTGGCCGGCCGGCGCGCTGATGGAGACCGACGCCTCGACGGGCAAGTGGCAGGAGCTGACGCCCACGCTCTCGAACAGTTGCGTGGTCTTCCCGCACAGCCGCACCCGCGTGCAGGCCCAGCAAGGCGACTACGCCTGGGCCTTGTGGCGGCCGTACTCCTGCTGCCGGCGCCGTGGCCAGGTCTTCCTCGGCAGCGTCGATTTCATGTGAGGAACCCACGATGAACGCCTCCCTCCCTGACTTCCTGCGCCGCGCGAAGTCGCACCTGCGGGCCACGCTGCTCGTGGCGGCCATCACGCTGGCCGTCGGCGCCGCCTGGGCGCAGACCCGCATCGACCCCAATGGCGTGAATGTCAGCGGCAGCGTGATCGGCGACGACGTGCTCTACAGCATCGGCGGTGGCCGCGCCGTGTCCATGGGCGGTGCGGGGAACATGCAGAGCATCGGTGTCGGCATCGGCTGGAACAGCAACCTCATCTGCGGCGACATGAGCATCACCACGACGCTGCAGAACCAGTTGAACGGCCTCACCAATGGCTTCCAGACGATCATGTCGAACGTGATCCAGAACGCTACTGCCGCGGTGGCGTCGCTGCCGGCGCTGATCATCCAGCGCGCAGATCCCGGGCTCTACAACCTGCTCACCAACGGCATCTTGCAGGCGCGGCTGGACTTCGACCGCTCCAAGATGACCTGCCGTGCGATCGCCGAGCGGATGGCCGACATGGCTGGCGGTCAAGCCGGCTGGAACCAGCTCGCCGAGGGCCTGGCGCTGCGCGATGCGGTCGCCAGCACCGATGCCGTGTCCGCCATCGAGCAGGCCGAGACCAACCGGGGCAACAACGGCGTGCCCTGGGTTGGCGGCAGCAATGCCGGCGGCAACGGCCAAAGCTCGATCAAGGTGGTGGGCGACGTGACGCGTGCGGGCTACAACCTGCTCAACGGCCGCAGCGTCGGCGATGCGTCGCCGATTGCGTCCAGCGCCTGCGGCAACCGCCTGACCTGCCAGACTTGGCCATCGCCGCAGGCGGCCTCGGCCTGGGCGATCCGCGTGCTGGGCGAGCGTGAGCAGCGCACCTGCGAGAGCTGCACCAAGACGCAGACCACCCCAGGCGTCGGGCTCACGCCGATGATCCAGGAAGAGTACGAAACCAAGCTGCAGTCGCTGCAAGAGCTGGTGACAGGGGCGCGGCCGACGACGCCGGCCCATCTCGAAGCCGCCGGCAGCAGCTCGCTGCCGATCACCCGTGGCGTGATCGAAGCGCTACGCGACGAGCCCGATCAGGACGTGCTGGGCCGGCGTCTCGCATCCGAGGCCGCACTGTCGAGCGTGCTGGAAAAAGCCTTGCTGCTGCAGCGCACGCTGCTGACGGGCAAGAAGGAGCCCAACGTCGCAGCCAACGAGCTGGCCGTGCAGGCGGTCGATCAGGAGAACGCCGCGCTGGAGCAAGAGATCAACAACCTCAAGACCGAGCTGGAGCTGCGGCGCACGTTGGCCGGCAACTCGGCGATGGCGATCATCCAGCGCCACAGCACCCGCGCCGCCGGCTCGCGCGGTGTCTTCGAGGGCGACACCACACGCGACCGGCTGCGGGAGATCGAGAAGCCGCGGAGCGGTACGCCATGAGCCGGCTGGCCTGGCTGCGGCTGCCGTGGCTGTTCAACCGCCGCGTTGGCGTGGCGCTGCTGTGGACCTTGCTGGTGGTCGCCGCCGCGGTGGCGGTGAACATCGCGGGCATCCACGTGGTCGGCGGCGTCGATGGCTGGGAGAACTGGTTGAGGGCGCATGCGGGCCACTTCTTCCTGTGGCGGCTTCTGCTCTACGCAGCAACAGCCTACGGCTGGTGGTGGATGCGCGGGCGCCTGCGGCAACGTGAACCGTCGGCCGAGGCGCATCAGCGCCTGCGGCGCACGGAGATCGCGGCCGTGACAGCCCTCGTGCTGCTGGAAGGCAGTCAGTTGCTGCGGCACGGCTGAGACCGGGAGACGGGCATGACGCTCTACACGACGGACTATCTGGAGTACTACCTCACGCTGGTGGGCTGGATCGTCAACAACGGCATCTGGAACCTGCTGGTGGCCAGCGGCGTGTTCGCGCTGCCGTTCGTTGTCATCGTCATCCACGAATGGCTCCGGGCGCGCAGCGAGGGCGCGGACGAAGGCAACAAGGGCGTGCTGTCCTCGCTGCGCATCGAGAACCGTGTGTGGGTGGCCATCGTGGTGATCCTGTTCGCCGGCATCCCGTTCGTTCCGGTCGACCTCAGTATCATCCGCTTCGACACGACCCGCTCCGCACAATGCCAGGTCAATGTCCCGCAGCCCCAGGACACGGGCTGGTCCAACGCCTACACCACGCTCAACAACCAGAGCGCGCTCGTGCCGGTGTGGTGGTTCGCCATGCACGCGCTGTCGAAAGCCGTGACGGGCGCGGCGGTTGCAGCGATTCCCTGCGGCACGGACCTGCGGCAAATACGGATGGATGTGGATGCCACGCGCACCGACGACCCGGTGCTGGCCCAGGAGGTCGCAGACTTCACACACGACTGCTACGGGCCTTCGCGCGCCAAGCTGTTCATGAATCGGCCGACGCTCACCGAGGAGCAGATGAACGACGTGACATGGATCGGGTCGAGCTACTTCCTCAGCACGCCGGGCTTCTACGACACCTACCGCTCCAAGACGCCGCGCATCGTCTGGCCCTATGACGCCACGCGCGATGCGGGGCTGGCTCAGGTGGACAGTGGCGGCGGCTATCCGTCCTGCCGGCAGTGGTGGGCCGATGGCAGCCAGGGACTGCGCAGCCGGCTGCTGGCACAGGTCGACCCGGACCTGCTGACCCGCATCGGCCGCTGGGCGGGCTTCCTGTCGCAGAGCGAGGTCAATGATTCGGTGATCCGCGCCGTGGTCTCACCGCGACAGCAGAAGATGAACCAGGGCGCCGTCTACACCGACTACGGCGGGCAGATCGACAAGACCTTGCCGAACATCGTCACGCGCGGCGCGAGCGACCTGGGGCTGACCGTGGGCTCGCTGGGCTTCTTCCCGGCGATGGACGTGGTGCGTCAGGCGCTGCCGATGGTGCTGACGATGCTCAAGATGGCGCTCGTCATCTGCATCCCGTTGGTGCTCTTGGTGGGCACCTACGACCTCAAGACGACGGTGACGGTGAGCTGCGTGAAGTTCGCGCTGTTCTTCGTGGACTTCTGGTTCCAGCTCGCGCGCTGGATCGACAGCACGATCCTCGACGCGCTCTACGGCTGGGGCTTCGGCGCGAACCGGCCGCACAGCAACTTCGATCCTTTGATCGGTCTGAACAATGCGTTCGGGGACATGCTGCTGAACTTCGTCATGGCGATGATGTTCATCGTGCTGCCGACGTTCTGGGTGATGGCACTGGCCTGGGCTGGTGTACGGGCAGGCAATATCCTTGGTGCGCTTACCGTCGCTACCGGCGACGCAAAGGCGGCTGGAGGTAGTGGTTCTCGCCTTGCGATGACAGCTGCATCGAAAGGCGGCGCGAAGTAAAACGCATCCTTTCGTACCGATGGGGCAGCTACGACTCGTCAGAGTCGCCCATGTCGTGGCGCCACTCGTTCTTGTCGTACAGACCATGGCCGGAGTGTCCTTCACGCCACTCTGGCTGGTTCTCATCATCCGCATCGGCGTTCCGCGCAAGCCATGCGGCGGCCACCGCAAAGACCAGCAGCAAGGCCAGCCAGGATGCAGCGTAGAGCAGGACACCGAACACGGCGAGCTTGACGATCCAGAGCACCGCCTTGGCCGCATCTGCAGGCACTCCACGCGCCACCAGCCAGCCGGCGGCACGTTGCTCACGACGCAGGTAGCCACGCCAGGCGCGGCCAGCCCCCCGGCCCAGCCGGTGGCTCCAGCGCCCGTTGTGCGTGTTGGTGGTCATGCTCATGTGCCTCGGTTTCAGTGGTGCCTCACCTCATGGGGGGAGGCGTTGTCGTTCGCCCTCCAGCATAGACCGCGATCCAGAAGGCGAGGTTGCGATCGGCGAGTCGGATTGGCCTGGGCTGCCGATCATGATTAGATTATGCTCCAAAAGTAAAACATGATGCTACTTTCTGTGCAAATGTCTGTGGCAGCGCTAGGGCGTGATTGGATTTCGTGTTATTTTTATAACATGGATGGAAATTCCAAGCACCAAGTAATCAAGCGTCTGCAGGCGGAGCTTCCCCGCGGAGCACCGTTCGATCTGGCCACCCTGAGCCAGTTCGGGGTGTCGCCCCAGCTCGCTGCCCACTACGCCGACGGGGGCTGGCTCGTGCGCCTGGCCCAGGGTATCTATGCATTCCCGAACGATGACTTTGGGGTCTACGGTGCGCTGAAGTTCCTGCGGCAGCGCGTGCCCGGCCTGCATGTCGGCGGCAAGAGCGCCCTGGCCCTGCAGGGCGTGCGGCACAACCTGAGCAGCCGCGACACGCTGGTGCTGTGGGGCGACAACCGCTACGCGCTGCCGGTCTGGTTCACCTCGCGCTTCCCGGCCCGCTACGTCCATGCCCGCCTGTTCGACTGGCCGGACACGGCGCTGGCCAGCAAGACCCTGTCCACGCCGCCTGGCCTGCCCGAGGATCTGCGGGTGGCAGCCCCCGAGCGTGCCGTTCTGGAGCTGCTGTACGAAGCCGGTGTCAAGCAGAGCCTCGAAGAAGCGCGCAACGTCTTCGACGGACTGCGCTCGCCCCGCAAGGACATGCTCGGACAACTGCTGTCCTGCTGTACCAGCGTCAAGGCCGTGCGCCTGTTCCTCACCTGGGCGCGGGAAACAAGCCTCGTGGACGTCGATGCCTTGCTGGAACAGTACCCGGTTCGCACCGGCAGCGCCACGCGCTGGATGAGCCGACTCGACGACGGCAGCCTGTTGAGTCTGAAGTCCCATGGATAAGACCTACGCGGACACCGTTCGCCTGCTGCTGGCTGTCGCGCCCGATGTTTTCGCGAATGGCATCTTCGCTATGAAGGGCGGCACGGCCATCAATCTCTTCGTGCAGGACATGCCACGCCTGTCGGTGGACATCGACGTGGTGTACCTCCCGTGGCAGACGCCGCGCGACGAAGCGCTGCAAGCCATCAACCAGGAACTGGCCGCCATCGCCGCGCGCGTTGCACCACTGGGTGTGCAGACACGCCTGGTTCGCGCCAAGGACCTGGGGGACACCAAGCTGATCGTCGAGAACGACGTCGGCCAGGTGAAGATCGAGGTCAATGTCGTGTTCCGTGGCAGTGTGCTGCCCGTCGAGCGGCGACCACTGAGCGCCAAGACCCGCGATCTGTTCGGCGTCGAGTTCGAGCTGCCGATCCTGGCGCCGGACGAGCTGTACGCCAGCAAGCTGGTGGCTGCGCTGGATCGACAGCATCCGCGCGATCTGTTCGACGTGTGGCAGCTCTACGAATCGGGCGGCATCAGCGATGGCATGGTCGAGTGCTTCGTGGTCTACCTGGCCGGGCACAACCGGCCGCCCCACGAAGTGCTGTTCGGCAACGACAAGGACATCGCCGGCGAGTACGAACGGGCCTTTGTCGGTATGGCCGAAGTGGACTGCCCCTTGGACACGCTGCTGGACGCTCGCGCGCAGTTGCGAAGCGAGTTGCAGCAACGGCTGACGAAGGCGCACAGGCGGTTCCTGAGCGGCCTGGTACGCGCAGAACCGGACTGGTCGCTGGTGCAATGCCAGCACGCCGCGCAACTGCCGGCACTGCGCTGGAAGCTCAACAACCTGGAGACCTTTCGCAAAAAGCGCCCCAAGGACTTCGCCGCGCAAGCCGCTGCGCTCGATGCCGGCCTGGGCCAGATCTGACGCGGCGGCAGAAGTATTCCCGGCTTGCCGGGGTTGCCCCATGCCGCATTGATTGCGGCACGCGACACGCGCTGCCCCTATACCCAAAGGCTTCCAAAAAGGCCGCAAGGGCTGGGAAGGGGCAAGGGAATGGGGCCAAGGGGAAAGGCCCTACCCGAAAAGGCCGAAAGGCACCCCTGAGCAGCCTCTCATCCGAGGTTCGCCATGCTCTCGCTGTTTCGCAAACGGATGCTGCCGGCCTCCGGCGCACCATCCACTCCCTCCACCGAGACACCCAAAGGGCTGACGCGGCCCGAGTCGGCCGCATCGCTGCTGGCAACACCGCGCCGGCAGAAGCTGCTGGAACACATCTGGCAGCGCACCTCGCTGTCGCGCGGGCAATTCGCCACGCTGTACCTGGCGCCGCTGGAACGCTACGCCGAACTGGTCCAGCAGTTCCCTGCGTCCGAAAGCCACCACCACGCCTATCCGGGCGGCATGCTGGACCACGGCCTGGAGATCGTCGCCTACGCGCTGAAATTGCGGCAGTCTTACCTGCTGCCTGCGGGCGTCACGCCAGAGGCACAGGCGGCGCAGGCCGAAGCCTGGACCGCAGGCACGGCCTACGCGGCCCTGCTGCACGACATCGGCAAGATAGCGGTCGATCTGCACGTCGAGCATGCCGACGGCAGCGCCTGGCATCCCTGGCACGGCCCGGTGCGAAAGCCCTACCGCTTTCGTTACCGAAAGGAGCGTGAGTACCGCCTGCACAGCGCCGCCACCGGGCTGCTCTACGCGCGCCTTCTCGATCGGGACATCTTCGACTGGCTCAGCGGCTATCCCGACCTCTGGGCCGCGCTGCTGTACGTGCTGGCCGGCCAGTACGAGCACGCCGGCACGCTCGGCGAGCTGGTCGTGCAGGCCGACCAGGCATCGGTCGCCCAGGAACTCGGCGGCGATCCCAGCAAGGCGCTGGCGGCACCCAAGCATGCGCTGCAACGCAAATTGCTCGACGGCTTGCGCTACCTGCTCAAGGAAGAGTTCAAGTTGAACCAGGGCGGCCCGGCGGACGGTTGGCTGACCCAAGAGGCTTTGTGGCTGGTGAGCAAGACCGTCTCCGACAAGCTGCGCGCACATCTGCTGTCGCAGGGCATCGACGGCATCCCGGCGAGCAATACGGCCGTGTTCAACGTGCTGCAGGATCACGGCATCGTGCAACCGACGCCGGATGGCAAGGCGATCTGGAAGGCTACCGTCACCAGCGACGCCGGCTGGTCGCACGCCTTCACCTTCCTGAAACTCTCGCCGGCGATGATCTGGGATGCCGCCGATCGGCCGGCGCCGTTCGCAGGCCGTGTGCAGGTCGAAGAGGAACAAGCGGAGCCGCAGGCGCCGGCGGTGGCCGATGTGCCGCGCGCGGAAGGCATCGATGCTGCACCCGCGAGCACGGCGCCGATCGCATCCGCAGCCACAGACCCGGGCGTGGCCGCGCTGCTCGACCTGCTGGGCGACACCACTGCACCTACAGCACCGGAGATCCCGAGTTGCCCTGTTGCCGAGCCCGAGCCGGCCCCTTTGACCGTGCCACCGCCGCAGATGAACCTCGTGCCTTCCCAGGATCGCGCGGAGCCCTCCGGGGCGCACTTCATGGCCTGGCTGCGTCAGAGCATCCAGACGCGCAAGCTGATCATCAACGACGCCAAGGCTCTGGTGCATACCGTCGCCGGCACGGCCTACCTCGTCAGCCCCGGCGTGTTTCAGCGCTATGCACAGGAGTACCTTCAAGTCGCCGCGCTGGCCAAGCAGGAGAAGCTGGAGGGGTGGCAGTGGGTGCAGAAGCGGTTCGAGAAGCTGGGGCAGCACCGCAAGCAGCCCAGCGGGCTGAACATCTGGACCTGCGAAGTCACGGGGCCGCGCAAGTCGCGCCGGCTGCACGGCTATCTGCTCGCCAGCCCGGATGCGCTGTTCCAGGAGACGCCGCCAGACAACCCATACCTGCGGCTCCTCAACGAGGCCGCAAAGCGCGAAGATTCAGCCTTTGGCGGCAAGGACAACGACGATCAGGGGTAAGGCCGGCTTCAATCTGCGGATGGGGCCGACTCCGCCAGCTTGGCTTCGGTCAGAGTCATCAAGTGAGCAGAACTGCATTTCAGCGCGCGGGCGATCTTGAGGATGAGGGGAAGCGTGGGGACGTGCTCTCCGCGTTCGATCTTGCCCATGTGCGACCGTTCGATGCCAGCCAAGTGGGCCAGCGTTTCCTGAGCGATACCCTGGTTGGTTCTTTCTTCCCGCACGGCGGCCCCAAACGCGATGGCTGGTTCCGCTTCGTAGGTAGTAGTGCCGACGGGGCGGCCTCTTTGGATCGAACGCTTTTGCATTGCCAAAAGCGTCGAACAAGGTCACGATTTAAACCACGTTAAACTTAACTCATTCAATGGCTCCGAGATCAGTTGCCACGACATTCACCGCCTGGGGGGAGCTGGACGTGGAATCGAGCGACATCACCGCCGAAATTCGCATGGCCGTCCTCGGCGAATGGGTGCCTCCCCAGCTCGCCGACGTGCTAGCCCTGCAGCGCGCCGAAGAGCCGGAGACCCATGCCGTCCTGGCTGGATGGACAGATCCCGGTCGGGGCGCGGAGCTGCCGGGCGACGGCTTCGACTTCGCCTTGTCTGCGGTTGCCCGGCAGTGGCCTGGCTGGGTATGCGAACCGCTGTGGCATGACACGCTGGCGGTCGCCGTGGCCAAGCGCTCCCACTTGCTGGCCTACCGTGAAGTGCCGTGCCAGGAAGTGCTCAAGCAGCCGTTGATCCGTGCGCAGTCAACGGCCGGCGAGCCGTGGCGCGCTGTGGCGCAGCGTGTCCTCGGGGATGCGCTGCAGGATCGGGAGCAGCTGGTCAGCTCCTTCGACATCGCGATGACGCTCGTGTCAGCCGGGTACGGCCTCGTCGTCGCGCCGTCTGCGAGGCTTGCTGGCTACCTGAACCGCGGCATCGCCGCGCGGCCGCTGGCTGGCGCACCGACCGTCGTGATGGCTTACCTCCTGCATCCCCTGGCGCGCCTGACCGAACCCATGGCGAGGTTCATCCAACGTGCTCGCAGCGTGTCCGGGGACCTCGAAGTACCTACTGAGCAACGTCGTGCTCTGCGGATACCACTGTTACTGAACAGGCCATCCGGCCACGTGAGCACGTGGCCCGACGATCATAGTCATCGCCTGTAGCCGGCGGCACGCGGCCAGAAGCCGACGTTCGAAACTGCCCTCTGGCCCGAGTTTTGGGGCTTTGGAACCGCTGTCGGGTATAGAGCGGGCGAAACTACCCGCGAAAGCGGTGTTGCAAGCCGCATGCATACCATGCGTTCCGGGCGCGAAGAGCACTGGGCGTAAGTGCGCAGCGCGCAAACTAGCCCTGTTCTTCGAGCAGGCTTTTCAGATTCCGCAATATGGTGGCGGACATATCAATGGGCGGGATTCCATGCAGACGCGCCAAACCTTCCGCAGCGATCCAGACATCGCTCGGTGTGGTCGGACGAGCATCGGTCTTTGTAAACGGCCCATCTGTCTCCGTCAGAACGCGATCCAACGGCAGCGTCTTGGTTATCGCGGCGCGCTTTTCATTGGCGAGCATTTCCGCGTTCACCGAAAAGTAGCAGCCGAGATCAACCGCCCTCCTGGCCTCCGCTGCGGTGCCGGTGAACCAATGAAGCACCACGCGACCGCGCGAAGGCGGCATGTATTTCTCGATCATATCGAGCACGGCCTTGGTCGCTCGGACGCTATGCATCGTGACGATCTTGTTCCCCGCCGCTGCGCAGAGCGACAACACGCGAGCGAAAATCTCCTTCTGCGTCTCGAAAGACTTATAGAACCGCGGGCCGGCGTCCAACCCGACCTCTCCCACATAGCGGGTTCTAGGCAAGAACTCCTCCCAAAGTTCGATCTCGTGGGCGCGGTCAGCGACCAGTTGAGGATGCAGTCCGAGGGCCGCCCGGACATGACGGGTGGCGGACGCCAGTTCGTGGTTCCGCGGCCAAGCCTTGGGCGTGGTGGTCACGGTAAGGGTGAAGACGCCATCGCGCTCGCAACGCTCCACCGCGGCCGCGTGGTCGGGGTAGAGATCGAGGTGGCAATGAAAATCGACGAGACCCGATCGCATGAGGCCTCTCACGACGGTGCGGCGCGAACGCCAGTCAGCAAGCGCCCGACCTCTTCTAATCCACGGCGATAGACATCGGCCAAGTCATCGTGGCGGGAGGGGTCGTCATAGAGTGGCCCCGGCTTGTGGATGAGGGCCTTGGCGAGTTCCGGGCGCTTCGATAGCCGCGCGATTGCGATCTGGAAGGATCGGACCTGCTGACCTTCGGCCTGCCTGGTGTCCAACGTGGCAGCATTCAGGTCGGGTACGCCGTAAACCGTCGAATCCTTGCCTCGCAGAGAGGCTCGCCGGATGAGACATGGCAGGCAGTATCCGCAGTGACCCTGCGGCTTCTTGGTCCAGCGCCCCTTCGTCGGCGACGAACATGATAGCGACAGCGGGGCGAGTTGCTTCAATAGGGCCGGATTGGCGCATTGGGCCACCATCTCCCCTTTGGTCTTGTCCCAATAGGGATTCTCGACCTTCCCTCCGACGCCGAGCGCCTGGAGCAAATCGTTCCACCGGGTCATGTAGAAAGGATGCGTCGTCCGGGTGCTTAACGCGCCGAGCCGAAGCCGATCGAGCGGCACATTTAGCGCGATCAGCCCGTTCTCTGGAACCTTGAGCACGAAGTCGCGGCCGAGCGCGGTGCCGGCGGCGACGCCCAGGGAGAAGAACAGGAACGAGCGGCCGCGCGTGGTGTCCTCCGATCCGACATCCTCGACGAGCCCGCTATCGAAGCTCATCCACACCCGCAGCCGATCGAAGGCGGATGATTTGTAAGCGGCTTTCAAACCTTCGAAGCACTGCTCCTGCGACTTGCTCACCAACCCTTCGCCCGCGTGGCTGACCAGGAGCGGCATCTCGCCATCATTCAAGCTGTCGATCGCGCCGATCAGACTGTCCAAGCCACCGGAGAACAGACTCACGCCATCGAACGGGGCGGGAATAAGTGTGGGTGCCGCGGCGGGAACCAGCTTCGCATAGCCCTTGGCCCGTTTGCGGAAGCCCACATCCCATCTGTCGCCGGTCAGGAAGTTCAGGGCGCGGACCAGGATGGGCGCGGCGGCCGTCCATCGCACCGGATCGCTCACAGGGATGACCAGACGAATCTCGCGCGTCCAGGCGTCCTGCGATTCCGTGGAGCGGGAGATGCGGGTGTCTGCCGCGTGGACATGGGCCGCGACGACGAGCATGTCCGCGCCGATCTCGCTCGGGGTAAGGTGCAGCGCCTTGAGGTCGGCCAAGGCGCGGCCGATTCCATGATCGAGACGCTTGCTCGTCACCAACTGCAAGGTCGATGCAACCTCGTCGCGCGCCTTCGGGACGCGGGTCTTATCGTCCGGCCCGAAACGGCCGATGATGACATGGCGCCTCATTTTGCGGCCTCCCCGTCGCCCATCGTCTGCAACACGTCGAATGCAGATTGGTAGACGTCGGTCACGAAGCCCATCACCGCATCAGGGGTCAGCGACTGGATGTTGACACCCGCGGCGTTGATCGCATCGCTGACGCCGCGCTGGATGAAATCACGCAGTTGCGCCTGAACCCTCTCGGCCGCGCGCGGATCGGTGGGCAAGATAACGACCTTGGTGCCGATGTCGTTGCAGATGCGCGCCTCGATCGCGTGCGTCGCATATAGTTCGAAGACGGTCTGGATCTGGCCGGGTGTGAGCGCGTCGATGTCGGTAATGCCCGCACCGGCGAGATCGGCGATCGTCTCGACGAAGGCGTCTCGCGCGATTCCCTCGTCGATCGACCCGCCTTCGGGGCAGATGTAGTCGGCGAGCCCCGCGAACACTTCCTCGATCGGCCGCCCCGCGAGGCTTTCGAGGTTGAGCGTTCGCAGCGCTTCGCGAACGCCATTGGCGCTGGCGTCGTTGAGGAATCGGACGAGCCCGGCACCCACGCCGCGCGATGAGCCCATGCGCTGCGAGGCTTGGCGTGAGCCACCCGCCGACTTGGACACATATTGCGAGACAGCACGGCCGAGACTTCTGCGGTCGCTGCCGCCCGAACTCACGAAGCGAGTGAAATTGTTTCGGGCGGACGTGAACCGATCCGATGCCCCTACCGGCGCGATTGGCCGAGGCGCTGGCGCGGGAGGAACGGCTGAGGGCGATCCATCGGGTGACGGGGATTGTGTCCCGTTGCCATCGCCCCCGGCCGCGCCGGCCCCGCCGTCGCCGTCACCCTGCAACCAACTCGGAATGAGCGGGGTGGCTCCACCCGCACCCCCATAGGCGTTCGATGTGCCCATCAGCGCCCACCCTTCCGCGTGCGAAGCGCGGCGCTCGCCGTAGGCTTCAAGAAGGACGAACCGGAGGTGGACCATTTTTGGAGTAGCTTCTCGAAGCGCGCCACGGCGTCGGAATCCTTGATAACGCCCTCCCAACCCGACGCGGGCCACGGCCCGCACCGATCCACCGGCAAGGCTTCCAGCAGATCGAGAAGATTAGCTTGAAGCGTTGGATGCGCGCGAACCAGCACCGCGAGCCCATCGACCCCCGGCGGCACGGTATCGAAGGTGTCTCCGCCCATGACGCGCCCGCGCAGCTCCTCGAAGATCTGCGCGGCCTCGGCCGGAACGAGCTGTTTGAGTTCACCTTCGAACGCCTGGACGGCAAGTTTCGGGCCGAGCAACTTTTCGACCACCGCGGCGAGACGCCCGAGGACGGAGGCCGCGCCAAAATAGTCTTTCCGATCCTTGGTCACGAACAGATAGGGGCGCAGATCGACTTCGGCCAAGGCCGGTGACAGCCGCGCCCAAGACCGTATCGCGTCGGCCGCCTTCCATTCGGTGAGGATGGCGCTGTCCTGGGAGTCCGGCACGGCGGTCGCCTTGGCGTCATCGGTGGAACTGATCTTCGGCCCGGCCCGCTTCGCTTTGGGGGCTGGCTTCTCCTCCGATGCGGCGGCTTCAAGCGCCGCCAAATCTACGCAGCGGCCTTCCGGATCGCGGGCGGCGGCGCTGGCGATCTGGTCGAACAATCTGGAGAGGAACCGTTCGGCCAGCATAAGCTTCGCCAAGACGGGCAGCTTCACCTCGTCCCCAAAGCCGCGCGCGAGTGCGGTCTGATGGCGCAGGAGCAGGGTGTTCAGGAAGCGCTTGATCTGCCGGGGATTGCCCTGAGTGCCGCTGGCTAGGATCGGACCGATCTGATCGCTCAAGGTTAGCGCGTTCTGGACCTTGCCGGCTTTGTCGCCCAAGGCGGTTTTGACCGTCTGCGCGTCGAGCCCCGCCGTTTGCCAAGGGCGTTTGAGCAATTCACGCGCGACGATGATGAGCGCCGAGTAATCGACATCGTCCTCGCCCAGCTCGGCACCGATGAGCAACAGGGTGACATAGATACGAGTTTCGGTCTCGCCCAAAGCCGGAATCCGGAACGGAATTTGGATCAGCTTTTCGAGATAGTTGCGTGCATAGTCGCGGGGGCCGGTCGTGTCCGGCAGTTCGGGGAAATGCTTGCGCACCGAATATTCGATCATCGCCTCGTCGGCCGCGACGATGAACGCGGTGCGGGCGGTGAATACGAACAGGCGGACGGCTTCGAGGGTTTCAATCGCCGTGTCGGGCAGGCAGCGGTCGAGATCGTCGATGAGAACGATCAGTTGCTTGACGCCCGCCTGCTTGAGCAGGTCGTCAAAGGCTTTTCGGAACGCCTCGATCTCTTCCGGCACATTCTTCGACTCACCTGGTTTCAGCAGACCCTGCACACCGTCGATGGCCTTGTCGTAATTCTCCTGCGTGGCGAGTTTCGCGGGATCGGAGAAGATGCCCTTCAAGGTGCCGACCACCGCGCCGACCTGATCGGCTGTGGGGATGCCGGTGAACGCAGTGAAAGCCAGACCGCCCCCGTGTCGCGCGATCTTGAGCCAGTCGATCCGCCGGAAGATGTCTTTCACGGCCATGCCGGCCTGGGTGAGCAACGGGCGTTTTTCGATAAGCCCGGTGACGATGCCCTCAATCAGCGCGATCTTGGCGTCTTCGAATCCTTGAAAACGCCATCCGTTGAATTTGACGCAGAGCACGTCCTCATCCGAACCGAGGCCGTTCTCGATCATCTCCAAGATGCTGGATTTTCCGGCGCCCCAGTCGCCGTGAACGCCGATCGTCACGGCGCGCTCGGGCTTTTCGCACAGCAGCTCGATGATGGTCTTGGCGATCGCCTCGTTGTTGAGGAGGTCGACCTTTGTCTCATTGTCCGTGAGAATCATCCCGCCCTCTCTTCCTCACAGTGACTCGCAGCAAGTAATGACGCTAAAGTCCCATACGCAACGCTATTAGGACAGTTCATTCATTGTGACTAGATTGTTGCCCCATAGGGCGAACCAGCGGTTGGGCTTGCGTATTCCTTCCGGCCGCTTCGGGTCGAGTCCCGCCGTTGGCTCGATCACGCTGTCTGAATTACTAACCAAGATCAATCAGACTGGGTGGTCATGAGCGATCAGAGTCTGCATTCTCGACGCGCAGTTCGATAGGCATCTTACCGGGATGCATGCCAAGCCCGAGAGGCCGGCGTTCGCCGCGCGCCGCTCAGGCCAACCTCGCCTGCTGCGGGGACCACTCGTTTTCCTTTACGGTCGTGCTCACCGCCATCACGAGCTTGTCGAGATTGCCGGCCGTCACGCCCTCCAGTGCCGAACACCCCCGCAGCATCGAGCGCGGTTGCAGCAGTGCATGGTAGATCTGCCAAGGGTCCGCACCCCTGGTCAGCTTCAGGACGGACTGGATCAGCTCGTGCTTGAGTGGGTCGAGGTGCCAGTCCGGCACGCGCTGGCCGCGGTTGCCTACGTTCAACGCCAGCAAGTTGCCCGCCTTGATCTCGTAGCTGATCCACCTGCGGGATTTGCCCGCCATCTTGGCAAACGCAGCGACGGGAAGGTTGTGCGGCGCTTCGAAGACATCGAACAGCTCCATCCTCTCGCGCTGAATGTCCGAAGGCACCAGCGGCGCGGCTGATCGAGGGGGCGGAACCGCCGGCAGCCGATGTGTGGCGGCAGAAACCAACGGCATGGCGTCACCCGGCTTCGTCACGAGCAGGATTGGCGAAGCGGCAACCGGCGTGGAGGGTGCGCTTGCGGTTTGCTCATTCGGGAACGCGGGCACGCCTTCCAGATGCACGGTGAGCGGCATGCTGGCCGCCTCGACCTGGTTCTGCTCGAAGAGGTCGAGCCGATCGGCCCAGTCCTGCATCATGCGGCGACGCTGCTCCACGTACTCGGCATGGTTGTAGGTCGCGCTGACCTTGTTGGGATCGACGTGCGAGAGCTGTGCATCCACCCAGACCTTCGGGTAGCCGATCTCGTTGAGCGCAGTGGACATCGTGCCACGGATACCGTGTCCGGTCAGGCGTTCCTGATAGCCCATGCGTTTGAGCGCACCATTGAGCGTGTTCTCGCTGATGCGCTTCTTCAAGTCGCTGTCGTGCCGGAACAGGTAGCGCTGGGCCGGCTTGAACTCATCCAGCAGGTGCCGGACGATCTCCATGGCCTGAATCGACAGTGGCACGATGTATGGCGGGATGTCCTTCGGCTGCTGCCGCTTTTTGCGCATGTCCACCTGGAGTTGCTTCACGACCTCGGGCGGGATGATCCACAGCCCACGGTCCAGATCGAATTGATCCGGCGTCGCCTGCCGCAGCTCACCGGTTCGCACGCCCGTCAGCAGCAATAGCCGCAGCCCGAGCTGGGTCTGCCGCCGGCCGCGATAGCTCCGCAGCCGCTGCAACAGCTTGGGCAGCTCGGCCATGCGCAGGAACGGGTTGTGGTTGACGGGTGGCAGTGGCAGCGCCACCACATCGAGATCGGAGGCAGGGTTCTGCTCCAGGCCCGGCACGATCACCAGCGCGTAGCGGAACAGTTGGTTGAACCACGTCCTGACTTTCTCGGCGACGGAGAGCGCCCTGCGCTTCTCGATTTTGGCGATCACCTCCAAGAGGTCGGGACGCTTAATCTCATAGATCGACCGCTTGCCCAAGGTCGGCAGCACATCCTTGTCGAAGATGCGCGGAAGGATCGAGAGAGTCGTCTGCCGGCCTTCCTTGAGGCTGAGCCCGCGATGCTTGAGCCACTTGCGATACACCGCCTCGAAAGTGTTTTCGTCGGCGAGCCGGACAGCGGTGCGCTTCTGCTTGCGGTGAACGCGAGGATTGATGCCTTTGGCCAGCAGGGCGCGGCCGTCATCGCGTAGGCTGCGGGCCTCTCGAAGCGTCACCTCCGGGTAGGTGCCGAGCGACATCCGCTTCTGCTTGCCCGCCCAGTAGTAGCGGAAGTGCCAAGTCCTGCCCCCTGCCGCCGTGACGGCCAGGGAGAGGCCATCCAAGTCAGGGAGGGTGTATGCCTTGCCAGTTGCCTTGGCCTGTCGAACGGCCAGGTCTGAGAGTGCCATGCTCTTGCTCCTGAACATGAGTCAGGAACCAGATGCTGGTCACGTCGACCTCGCCCCTCCATCAACAATCCGGAATCAGCCGCGCCCGCAAAAATGGACTTGTTTGTGGACTTAAAAGTCCCGGCTGTAGGCGGATCGCAGTGGACCACAGCAGAACATCAAAGAGAGGAAAAGTCTTTGCGTGGCAACGACTTACAGACTCTCTTGGACTTCTGCGGAAGTCCGCAGATTGATGCGGTGGAGCGGGTGAAGGGAATCGAACCCTCGTATGCAGCTTGGGAAGCTGCCGTTCTACCATTGAACTACACCCGCCTGGGTCGCTTCCGCAGATCGGAAGGGTTTGAATTATAGCGCCCCGCCCGCAACTGCGCCCTGGACACTACAATTGCTTGCGGTTGCCGCATGAAATAAGCGGCGGCAATCACTACAATCCAGGCTATGAACATGAATTCCCAATCCAATTCCCCCACACCGCCCCCGGCTGGCCTGGTGGCCGGCACGCCCTCTGCCTTGGCCGAGGCGGATGCCGCCGATTTCGTCACGACGTCCACGTCTCCTTCGGGAACCAGCCATATACGCAGCTTCGTACACCGGCGCGCCCATATCACCCCGGGCCAGAAAGAAGCGCTGGAGCGCCTGCTGCCGCTGTGGTCCCTGCCTTATCGCAATGCGCAGCTGGATTTCGGCAAGGTGTTCGGCCGGCAGGCGCCCACCGTGCTGGAGATCGGTTTCGGCATGGGCGAGACCACGCAGAAAATCGCCCAAGCCAGGCCAGAGGACAACTTCCTGGGTGTGGAGGTATTCAACGCCGGCGTGGGCGCGCTGCTCAAGCGCATCGACGAATCGGGGCCCAGCAATATACGGATCATCCAGCACGATGCGGTGGAGGTGGCCCGCGACATGATCGCCCCGGATTCACTTGCCGGCGTCCACATCTACTTTCCCGACCCATGGCCCAAGAAGCGCCATCACAAGCGCCGCCTGATCCAGCCGGCCTTCATCGCGCTGCTGGCCAGCCGCATCAAGCCGGGCGGCTATATACATTGCGCGACCGACTGGGAAAACTACGCCGAGCAGATGCTGGAAGTGCTTAGCGGCGAGCCCAGCCTGGTCAAT
Source organism: Pollutimonas rozaliensis (assembly GCF_048751585.1). Classification (NCBI taxonomy): domain Bacteria; kingdom Pseudomonadati; phylum Pseudomonadota; class Betaproteobacteria; order Burkholderiales; family Alcaligenaceae; genus Pollutimonas; species Pollutimonas rozaliensis. The sequence continues at coordinate 44,968 of NZ_JAZHOB010000005.1, forward strand.
ACGGCGGACGGCTATGCGCCGCGCCCCGACTTCCGTCCGCAGACCAAGTTCGAGACGCGCGGCCTGCGGCTGGGCCACGGCGTCTGGGACCTGATCTTTACGCGCAAGTAAACAAGGGACGCCCGCCGCCTTTCGGCGCGCGTCTTTCAATCTTTCACAATAAAGGAATGCCGACGTGTATCCGGAAATACAACCCTATGCCCACGGTTTCCTGGACACCGGAGACGGTCACCAGGTGTACTGGGAGCTCTGCGGCAATCCGCAAGGCAAGCCCGCGGTATTTCTGCATGGCGGCCCTGGCAGCGGTTGCTCGGCGGCTCACCGGCGGCTGTTCAATCCGGAACGCTACAACATCCTGCTGTTCGACCAGCGCGGCTGCGGCCGGTCCACGCCGCATGCGGGCCTGGAAAACAACACGACTTGGCACCTGGTGGCCGACATCGAGCGCCTGCGCAGCGACGTGCTGAAGGCTGAGAAGATATTGGTGTTTGGCGGATCGTGGGGTTCCACGCTGGGCCTGGCCTACGGCCAGAAGCATCCGGATCGGGTCAGCGAGATGATACTGCGCGGCATCTTCGCCATCCGCCGCGAAGAACTGCTATGGTTCTATCAAGAAGGCGCATCGCGGATCTATCCCGATTATTGGGAAGACTACCTTACCCCGATACCGGAAGCGGAACGGCACGACCTGATGGCGGCCTATCGGCGCCGGCTAACCGGCACCGACCGCCAGGCGCAATTGCAGGCGGCCCATGCCTGGAGCCTTTGGGAAAGCCGCAGCATTACGCTGCTGCCCAGCGCGGAGCACGAAAAGGCGCATTCGGCCGATGATTCCGCCCTGGCTTTCGCGCGAATAGAAAACCACTACTTCGTGCACAACGGCTTCATGGACGAAGGCCAGCTGATACGCGATGCGCATTTGCTGCATGGCATTCCGGGCGTCATTGTGCAGGGGCGCTACGATATGTGCACACCGGCCAAGACAGCATGGGAATTGCACCGGGCCTGGCCGCAGGCCGAGTTCCATATGGTTCCCGACGCCGGCCATGCCTTTGACGAGCCCGGCATACTGAAGCAGCTGCTTGCCGCCACCGACAAGTTCAGCCAGTAAGGCCGCCGGCCTTTTTACCGTCTTTCAGCAGGATTTTGGAAAATGAACATCACCCTCAATGGCAAACCGTTGCAGCTTGAACAGGTCAATACCATTGCCGAGCTTATCGCGCACCTGGGCTATCAGGACAAGCGCATTGCCGTGGAATGCAATGGCGACATCGTGCCTAAAAGCCAGCACGGCCAAACCGGCCTGGCCGATGGCGACCAGCTGGAAATCGTGGTGGCGGTCGGCGGGGGCTGACCTAGCCCACCGCCGCTTGGCGGCCGGTTAGCGGAAGCCGCCGAAACCGCCGCCCTTGCCCAGACCCTTCAGGCCGCCCATGGCGCGCATCATCTTGGCCATGCCGCCTTTCTTCATCTGCTTCATCATGCCCTGCATCTGATCGTACTGCGCCAGCAGGCGGTTGACCTCTTGCACGGGCACGCCCGCGCCCGCCGCGATGCGGCGCTTGCGCGAGGCCTTCAGCAGCTCGGGCTTGGCGCGCTCGGCCGGCGTCATGGAATTAAGAATGCCTTCGCTACGGCGCAGCTGCTTTTCGGCCTGGCCGCTTTGCAACTGCCCCGCCGCCTGGGCGAACTGGGCCGGCAGTTTTTCCAGCAGCGAACCCATATCGCCCATCTTCTTGACCTGCTGCAACTGGTCGCGGAAATCATTCAGGTCGAAGCGCGACCCCGACTTCATCTTGGCCGCCAGCTTCTCGGCCTCGGCCACGTCGATATTCTTTTGCGCCTGCTCCACCAGGGCAACGATGTCACCCATGCCCAGCACGCGCTGCGCCATGCGTTCGGGGTGGAAGGGTTCCAGGCCGTCCAGCTTTTCGGACACGCCCACGAACTTCAGCGGCTTGCCCGTTACATGGCGCACCGACAAGGCCGCGCCCCCGCGCGCATCGCCGTCCAGCTTGGTCAGCACCACGCCGGTCAGCGGCAAGGCATCGGCAAAGGCGCGCGCCACATTGACCGCATCCTGGCCCTGCATGGCGTCCACCACGAACAGGGTCTCGATGGGATTCAGCAAGTCGTGCAAGGCGCGGATCTCGCGCATCATGGCTTCGTCTATGCCCAGGCGGCCGGCCGTATCGACGATAAGCACGTCGTAATGATGCTTTTTCGCGTGATCCAGCGCCGCGTGCGCGATCTGCTCGGGCTTCTGCGACGTGTCGGAGGGCAGGAAATCCACCTTGACCTGCGCCGCCGCGGTCTTCAACTGCTCGATGGCGGCCGGACGGTAAACGTCGGCGCTGACCACCAGCACTTTCTTCTTGCCCGTCTTGCGGCCATTCTGGATATGGCCGCCTTCGCTAAGCCATTTGGCCAGTTTGCCGGTGGTGGTGGTCTTGCCGGCGCCCTGCAGGCCCGCCATCAGTATCACCGCGGGCGGCTGGGCGGCCAGGGAAAGCTCGCCGGCCTCGTCGCCCAGGTCGCCACCCATCAGGGCGGTCAATTCCTTGTGGACCACGCCCACCAGAGCCTGGCCGGGGTTCAGGCTGCCTGCCACGTCCTGGCCCAGCGCGCGTTCCTTAACACGGGCCACCAGGTCGCGCACCACGGGCAGGGACACATCGGCCTCGAGCAGGGCCATGCGCACCTCGCGCAGCATGTCTTGCGTATTGGCTTCGGTTAAACGAGCCTCGCCGCGCATTGTTTTGACAACGCGCGAAAGTCGCTGGGTCAGATTGTCGAGCATAAGGATGGTTTCGCTTAAACTAATTGATCTTTCGGTATACGGACTAAAATAGTCCGATTCCGGGGCTTGCCCCGAACTGTATAACGAGAACTTAAGGGACTATGTCTGCAGGCATTGTATTTCACTTGCTGGCGGCTCTGGCGTACGCCGTGCTGGCTATCTCGCTTTGGCGGCCATTGACCCGGGGCGGCGAACAGGTCAGCGCCGGAAACGTACGCCGTATATGCCTGGCCGGCGCCATCGTGCTGCACGGCATAGGCCTGACGCAGGCCATCGTGCCCAACCACAGCCTGGTGCTTGGGTGGGCGCTGGCCCTTTCGGCCGCCGTCTGGCTGGGCATGGTCGTATTCTGGCTGGAAAACCTGGTCATGCGCATAGACGGCCTGCTGCTCATTCTACTCCCCGCCTCGGCCATCGCCGCCGGCCTGGCTGGCCTGTTTCCCACCGGACACATCGTTGCCCATGCCAGCAGCGAATGGCTGCGGGTGCACCTGCTTATCGCCCTGACGGCATACGGACTGATCACCGTGGCCGCCCTGCAGGCCATGCTGATGACCGCGCTGGACCGGCAACTGCACCGCCCCGTCGAGCCCCTGGCCAGCCGCAACGTCCTGGGCCGCGCGCTGGATTCCATGCCGCCGCTGCTTATCCAGGAAGTCCTGCTGTTCCGCCTTATCTGGATAGGCTTCGCCATCCTGACACTGACCGTGATCACCGGCGCCATCGTTTCGATGCGCCTGACCACCGAACTGGTCCCCATGGACCACAAGACCATCTTCACGCTGCTGTCCTGGCTGACCTTCGGGGGCCTGCTGGTCGGCCGCTACACGCGCGGCTGGCGCGGGCGCATCGCCCTGCGCTGGACGCTGGTCGGCTTCGCCTTCCTGCTGCTGGCCTACACCGGCAGCCGCTTCGTGCTCGACGTCATTCTGCATCGGAGTTAATGTGGGAAAAATACTGTTCTGGGTCGTGGTCATCATCGGCGGCCTGCTGGCGGCGCGCCTCCTGGCGCACTACAACGTGCAAAACCGGATGGAAGAAGGCGAACCCAAACCGGCAAAACAGCGCCGCGCCGAAAAAAAACCGCTTGAATCCATGGTGCGCTGCGAACATTGCGGCATCCACCTGCCCCGGTCCGAGGCCGTCATGGCCGACGGCCGCATCTGGTGCAGCCAGGATCACGCCAAGCTGGGCATGCGCCAGTGAACACCCTGATCCTGGATCGCCATGGCTGGCTGAAGCCCGCGGCGGGCGTCCTGCGCGCGCCCTCGCCCAACCATGACGACAGGCCCGTCCCGGACGACATCGTGCTGCTGGTCATGCACAACATCAGCCTGCCGCCCGGGATCTTCGGCGGCCCGGAAGTGGCCGGCCTGTTCACCAACACCCTGGATTACGACTCGCATCCCTGGCTGGACCGCCTACGGCCCTTGCGCGTATCGGCGCACTTCTTTGTGCGGCGCGACGGCGGCATCGTGCAGTTCGTGTCCACCCGGAAACGCGCCTGGCATGCCGGCGTATCGTCCTTTGAAGGCCGCGAGCGCTGCAACGACTTTTCGATAGGCATCGAAATGGAAGGCACCGACAACCTGCCCTACACCGATCAGCAGTACCAGGCGCTGCGCGCCCTGGTGCCCGCGCTGCGCGCACAGCATCCGCTGAAGGCGGTGCGCGGCCACGAACACATTGCCCCCGGCCGCAAGACCGACCCCGGCCCGGCCTTCGACTGGCGGCGCTTCGGCCGCGAAACCGGCTGGCCCGCAAGGCAATTGCCGCCTGTTTAAACAGGCGGGACCAGGTCTTGCCATGAGGCGTACCGTGCTGCTCCCTATATAAAAAAAGAGGCCCGTCCTTGCCGCGATAAGGGCAAGAACGGGCCTCGCTGCTTTGCTTGCTTACTTATTCAGCAACAGGCGATTCATGCGTTTGACGAAGGCGGCGGGGTCCGACAGGCTGGCGCCCTCGGCCAGCATGGCCTGATCCAGCAACAGCAAGGACCACTCCTCGAAATCCGCCTCCGGGGCGTCTTGCACGCGCGTTATCAAGGCGTGCTCGGGATTGATCTCCAGAATGGGCTTGACCTCGGGCGCCGACTGGCCAGCCGCCTGCAGCATGCGCAGCAAGTGCGGGCTAAGCTCGTGCTCGTCGACCACCACGCAAGCGGGCGAATCCACCAGCCGGCCGGTCACGCGCACTTCCTTCACCTTGTCGCCCAGCGAGGCCTTCAGGCGCTCGACCAAAGGCTTGAAGGTCTCGGCCACTTCGGCCTGGTGCTTCTTTTCCTCCTCGTCGGCCAGTTGATCAAGATCCAGGCCGCCCTTGGCGATAGACACCAGCGTCTTGCCGTCGAAATCGCGCAGATAGGACAGCATCCACTCGTCCACGCGATCCGACAGCAGCAGGACTTCCAGCCCCTTCTTGCGGAAGATCTCCAGATGCGGGCTGTTGCTGGCGGCGGCAAACGAATCGGCGCTGACGTAGTAGATCTTGTCCTGGCCTTCCTTCATGCGCGACACATAGTCGGCCAGGGACACCGTCTGCGCCGAACCCTCGGCCTGCGTGGAGGCAAAGCGCAGCAGCTTGGCAATGCGTTCCTTGTTGGCGGCGTCCTCGCCCACGCCTTCCTTCAGCACCTGGCCGAACTCCTTCCAGAAATCGGCGTACTGCTCCGGCTTGTTCTCGGCCAGGTCTTCCAGCAAGGACAGAATGCGCTTGGCGGAACCTTCGCGTATCACCCGAACATCGCGGCTTTCCTGCAGAATCTCGCGCGATACGTTCAAGGGCAGGTCGGCCGAATCAATCACGCCGCGAACAAAGCGCAGATAGGTCGGCAGCAACTGCTCGGCGTCATCCATGATGAACACCCGCTTCACATACAGCTTGACCCCGCGCCGCCCTTCGCGATCCCACAGATCCATGGGCGCATGCTTGGGGATGTACAGCAACTGCGTGTATTCGCTGCGCCCTTCCACACGATTATGCGTCCAGGCCAGCGGGTCGTCGTAGTCGTGCCCGATATGCTTATAGAACTCTTGGTACTGCTCGTCGCTGATGTCCGACTTGGAACGCGTCCACAAGGCATTGGCCTGGTTTACGGTTTCCCATTCGTTCTTCTTGACCTGCTCGGACTTCTCGGCGTCCCATTCTTCCTTTTGCATCTGGATGGGCAGCGAGATATGGTCGGAATAGCGGCGCAGCACCTCGCGCAGCTTCCAGCCGCTAAGGAAATCGTCTTCGTCCTCGCGCAGGTACAGCGTTACCGACGTGCCGCGATCGGCCTTTTCCACCTGCGTCACCGAGAACTCGCCCTGGCCGTCGGATTCCCACAAGATGGCGTCGGTTTCTGCCACGCCGGCGCGGCGGCTAAGCACCGACACCTTCTTGGCCACGATGAACGACGAATAAAACCCCACACCGAACTGGCCGATAAGCTGCGCATCCTTCTGCTTGTCGCCCGTAAGCTGCGAGAAGAATTCCTTGGTGCCCGAACGCGCAATGGTGCCCAGATTGGACACCGCTTCGTCGCGCGTCATGCCTATGCCATTGTCGGAAATGGTGACCGTGCGCTGGTCCTTGTCGTATTCCACGCGGATGCGCAGGTCGGAATCGCCCTGGAACAGATCGGGATTGTCGATGGCCTCGAAACGAAGCTTGTCGCAAGCATCGGAGGCGTTGGAAACCAGCTCGCGCAGGAAGATTTCCTTGTTGCTGTACAGCGAATGAATCATCAGGTGCAGCAACTGCTTCACTTCGGCCTGAAAGCCCAAGGTTTCCGAATTGGCTTGTGTGTCGGTTTGAGTCATGGTCCAACCTGGATAAAGTAAATTCAATAAAAACAAGGGATTGCTTGCAATCCCGTCAACAGCGGCCCACGGCGGCGGCGAACGCAAGGCCGAGGCATCTTAAAGAAAATGGGGGTGAGGCGGGGATTTTCAAGGCAACAGGCGGTTTTGTGCAAAAATTTTCGACCCTGCGTATAATTACGCCTTCCTGCCACGCGCCGTGTTCTGCGGCGCGACATGCTCGATTGCCCGGGTGGTGAAATTGGTAGACGCAGGGGACTCAAAATCCCCCGCCGCAAGGCGTGCCGGTTCGATTCCGGCCCCGGGCACCATTCAAAAATCCCTAGTATTTACAAGCATCTAGCGCGATTTTTTGTCTTGCCCTGACACCAGGGGATTATCCAAGTTTGTGAGCCAGGTACAGTTTCGGTACAGTGGCGAAGCACCGAGTGTACTTTCGGAGCTTTAACACGCATGGCTACTATCGTTAAGACCCCCTCTGGTACCTGGAAAGCCGTCATTCGCAAGACCGGCTGGCCGACTTCGTCTAAAACATTCAGAACCAAGCGGGATGCTGAGGACTGGGCGCGCCGGACGGAGGATGAGATGGTACGCGGGGTCTACATCCAGCGAGCTCCCGGTGAGCGCATGACACTTGAGTCGGCACTGACACGCTACCTACGGGAAGTCACGCCTTCCAAGCGGGAATCGACACGCGCCTCTGAGCACAAAAAAGCTCAGCCTCTGCTGAAGCACCTTGGGAAATACTCACTAGCCGCCCTGAGCGCCGATATCGTGGCGCAGTACCGCGACATGCGCCTGGCCGGCGACCCAGACGAGAACGGCAAACTGGTTCCGCGCAGCAATAACACCGTCCGCCTGGAACTCGCGTTGCTGAGCCACCTGTACACAATCGCCATCAAGGAATGGGGGCTCGGCCTGCCTTTCAATCCCGTCTCCCAGATTCGACGCCCTGCTCCCGGCGCTGGTCGCAATCGTCGTCTAACGCCTGTAGAGAACAAGCGGCTGCCCGCCAATCGCGTCATGAGATCTATGCGTTCATGAAAAATCACGACGACCAATGCGGGCGCTCGCTCGCGTGGCAGGCAAATTAGCACATACGTAGTTGAGAAGCCACCGCCTGCCTAGCGGCGCTGAAGTTGTCTTGAAAGCTCAATAGGGCCGGCAGAATGCGCTAGGCGCATATAAATCGGGGTTAAAACATCGAGCCGGGCCAGCTAAGATAGGCACATTAGCCTATACCCAAAGGAGCTGGCATGAATACAAAGAAGGCCCGGCGCGTCGGTTCGATATTGGCCGGAATCGCACACGAGGCGGGCCGGCTAACCGATGCCGAGGCCGAAAGCTTCGACGATCTGCGCGACAAGATGCCGGCCGAGCCGATGAGGTTTGACGACGACCCTGTCCTCAAAGTCGCCCGCGTCTATCTGCGCGTCAGCACTGACGCGCAGGACCTGGAGCGTCAAGAAAGCATCATCGAGGCCGCGCGGACGGCCGGCTACTACGTTGCCGGTGTCTACCGCGAGAAGGCATCTGGTGCCCGTCCTGATCGGCCTGAGCTGCTGCGTATGATCGCAGACCTAGATCCGGGCGAGGTGGTCATTGCGGAGAAAATCGACCGTATCAGCCGCTTGCCGCGCGCCGAGGCCGAGCGTCTGGTTGACGCGATTCGGGGCAAGGGCGCTCGCCTGGCCGTTCCCGGTGTGGTGGACCTGTCCGAGCTGACCGCCGAGGCAAAAGGCGTCGCCAAGGTCGTGCTGGAATCGGTTCAGGACATGCTTTTGAAGCTCGCCCTACAGATGGCCCGCGATGACTACGAGGACCGCCGCGAGCGTCAGCGCCAGGGTATTGAGCTTGCGAAGGGGGCAGGCAAGTACCGGGGACGTCGTGCCGATCCAAAGCGCCGCGCCCAGGTGATCGCGTTGCGCCGCTCCGGCCATAGCATCACCAGGACGGCCGAGTTGGCCGGCTACAGCCCGGCTCAGGTTAAACGGATATGGGCCGAGGTCAGCCAGGCCGAGGCGGAACGCATGGGGGCTTTTCAAGAAGACGCATTGACCGAGAGGGACGCCTTGGCGTCCATTGGCGAGGATAAACGCCGGGGGAAAGAGCATGACGACGCCTAAGAGCCACGGGCAACAGGGTCAGCACGCCATTGTGCTCGCACGTTCCTCGTCCAACTTCATGAGCGAGGGTAGGGGCGATCACGACCAAGCCGACCGGAAGATGATGATAAATGAGCCTCGGGAGCTGACGCCGGCTGAGATCGAGGCGCTACGCGAGGACATGGGCCGGTCTATCGGATGGGCACAAGCTGAGCTGAAACGCCGGCAAGTCATGGAGCTATCCCGAGACGAGCTGGTCGAACTGCGCCGGGACATGGCAGGGTCATCGGCCTGGATACGGGCCGAGCTGGCCGCGCGAAAATCGAGGAAGTAGGAACGTGGTGTTTCTCATGGCATTGGATTGCGTGGCACATCCGTTCACAGTCATTTTTGGGTTGCACAATCCAGAAAGCGCAGCGCTGGAGCGACGTTGCGGCGAAGCAGTTTGTGCTGCAAAAGCTGTTCACAAAACGGTGGTTTTCTGAACATTCTGTAATGCCCTGATTTGGGGTCGCCGAATCGGTTGTTGGCTGTTAATATACTCGTCAACTTTTCAATGTTCTGATTCCGTCAATGAATCAACGCATAGGATACGCCCGGGTATCGACCGATGACCAGCACCTAGACCTGCAACGCGACGCGCTTACGCAGGCTGGGTGCAGTGTGATCTACGAGGAGGCGACCAGCGGTAAGAGCGCGATCCGTCTGGAGCTTGATCAGTGTCGGAAGGCGCTCCGAGCAGGGGATACTCTTGTAGTCTGGAGGCTAGACCGGCTCGGTCGCAGTTTGCCCGATCTGGTGCAAATCGTGGCCGACCTTAAGCGGCAAGGCGTGGGCTTTGAGAGTTTGACGGAGAAGATCGAAACAGGCAGTGCGGCGGGCAAGTTGGTTTTCCATGTCTTCGCAGCATTGGCCGAATTCGAGCGTGGCTTGATCCGGGAGCGCACCCAGGCTGGGCTAGCTGCTGCTCGTGCTCGAGGCCGAGCCGGTGGTCGTAGGCCGAAACTGGACGAACAGCAGGTGCGTGAAATCAAGGTGTTGTTGCGCGACCCTGGCATTCAGGTAGCTGATGTGGCTCGTCGTTATGGCGTGTCTCGAACCACCTTGTATAAGCACGTGGGCGTCATCGCTCCAAGGCAATGAGGACACAGGATGCCTACAAAAGAAATCCGCACGGTTCAGGTGGGGGAATGAAGAATTACAGCGCAGCGGAACTTTCCGCTTTGACTCGGCTGTTCTCCGCCACCGTTTTCCGTGAAATGGCGAAGAAAGGCCGATCCGGCTTATTCAGTCGGTTGCTCGGGCAAACCGAGCTGATCGGGCATGTTGGTCCGTCCGCGACTGTTGGTGACACTTTCGACTCTGCGTTTGATATTCTGAAAATCGCGGGGCACCGTGACGAATATATCTATCGAGCAGCGATCAGTCAGAAGATTCTGATGGGAACACATTCGCTCCGTACTGCATCGATGCTCAATGAATTTCGTGTTGGTAGCTGCAAAGCTGATCTCGTCATCTTGAATGGCACTGCGACCGTCTATGAGATTAAGTCGGAGCGGGATTCGCTTGCACGGCTTGTCAATCAGGTCGAGAACTACAAGCGAGTTTTCGCCAAAGTGAATGTGATCGCGAGTGAGGACCATATCGAAGGTGTACTGGATACGATTCCGGACGATGTGGGGGTGATGTGTCTTTCCAAGCGCTATCGGATTACAACGGTGCGCGAAGCGGTCGACTGTCCGGCGCGAATCTGTCCGGTGACTGTGTTCGAGTCGTTGCGCATGGCCGAAGGCATCGCAATCTTGCAGGCGATGGGCGTGGGGATACCGGAGCTTCCCAATACGCAGAAGCACGCTGCGATGCGTGATCTCTTCGCCAGGCTTGACCCGATTACGCTACATGTAGAGATGGTGCGGACGCTCAAGCGGACTCGTGATCTTGCACCGCTCGGCGACTTTGTCGACCGGTTACCTAAATCCTTGCAGGCTGCGGCGTTGTCGATATCGGTGCGCCGTTCAGATCATTCGAGACTGATTGACGCTATAGCGACCCCGCTACGTGCGGCCATGACTTGGAGTTGACCGACGTATGTACCATCCCTATGTTCGCGGAAAACAATTTGAACTCATCACGATCCGCGAGATGGCAAAGTTGCTCGCCGAAAAGAATTTCGTGCCCGTGATTGAGCCTGTGCGCGAGTCGCTCGGCGGCCTTAAGAAGACCTTGAGTGCGGTATGTGATGCCGGTGGGCGCGCAATTGTTATTGTGAATCCCTACCACGGGGACCATCAGGAAGACGGAGCGAGCATCACAGGTCTTCTACAAGAAGGCTTTAAGGACGTTGACAATATTTCCGCTGGCATCTTGCTGCGGAGTGACATGACAGTGGAGGAAGTAATGGCCTGCCATGGCCAACATGCCAATCACCGTCCTGTTCTTATCCACGCGGGTTTCACCGAACCCAAGGCTTTGGCGGCTGAACTGGAGGACAGCATGTCCGGCCTCACCAACGTCTTCATTGAAGATCATGCCAAGCTGCTCTATCGGAAACATTTCGATCAGAGCACTCGCATTCTCGTGCGTGATGGGTTTAAGCGGCTGCGCAATGCCGATTATCCTGCGATGGAGGAGTTCTCTGATCTTCATGTTACCTATGACGACCTTGGCATGACTGGCTTTGGAGATTTTCTGGTTGTCGGCGACGTCTACAGCGAGGGTGGAGGTCCTGCCTATGCCGTAGCAATCCATCTGACCTTCATTGACCCTGACAAGGATGATGTCATGTACATCTATCATTTCGTCTCGGACACGAAGGACACGCCGACTGACCCTGCTGGGAAATTCGCTCAGGCGTTGACGAAATTGATAAAGAAATTGGACAGCGGAACCTCCCACATTCTTGAGACAAACGCGATCAAGGAGCTCCGTGACTTCCACGCTAAGGGCCATTTCCCCGGTCTTGGCTACGTCAAAAAGCTCTCGATGAAACATCACATTGAGACCCTTGCCAACTATCTTGGCTGAGCCACATGGCAAAGCGTTTTTGCTGCCCGGAATGCTTCGATGATCGTGCCTTGCGCGATCAGCTTTTCCCCTCGCTCGATCCTGGTCATGGGACATGCGATTTCTGCGGAACCACAGATACCCAGCTTGTGGAGCCAAGCAAGCTTGCGAACTATTTCGAGCTGCTAGTCAATGTCTACGAGCCGAGTGAGGATGGGAAATCGCTGGTGGAGTGGATGAAGGACGACTGGCAACTCTTCAGTCATCAGCGCATGGACATTGCCCACGCTAAAGAGCTTCTTGGCGAGATTCTCGATGACGGCGAGATCGTTCGGAGCAGTTTTTCTCCGTCGGCAAGTTATATCAGCGAAGGACTGGCGCAGTGGGACAAGTTGCGCGACGAGATGATGTATGCCAATCGCTGGTTCCTCGATGTTGCCATTGATCTGGATCGTCTCCGCCAACTGCTCGACATGCTATTGGCGCCGAAATTGCCCCAACAATGGTATCGTGCGCGAATTCGTACCGAGGATAAGGGTTTCCCGGTCGAAGAAATGGGAGCACCACCGAAGCGGCGCTCGTCACATGGCAGGGCCAATCCGGCGGGTATCCCTTACCTTTATTTGGGGTCGCTTCCCGATACGGCCGTTGCTGAGATAAGACCTCATACCGGCGAATTCGCTTGTGTTGCGGATTTCACTATCCCCGAGATCAAGGCTGTGGACTTGCGCAATCCGCGCAAGCTCGTGTCGCCTTTCATCCTGACCGACGCGAGTGAGATCGGCCAGCTGCGTGCCGACTTGCCTTTTCTTGAACGCCTAGGTGATGAGTTGACGCGACCAGTTCAGCCGACGGGGGCGGCGATTGACTACATTCCGAGCCAATATCTTTGTGAATTCATTAAGAAGAGTGGCTTTGACGGAGTCGTCTATCGTAGTTCCGTTAGCGACGGCATCAATCTCGCGTTGTTTAACCCCACGCAGGCGGTTGGTGGGAGCGTGATGCTCTACAACGTGGCTAAGGTATCGGTCCAGGTAGCTGTCACCTAAGAAATCTTTGCGCTAGCGCATCATTGGCCCTGGCCGCTGTCCTGTCATCAAACTTGGCAGATATCTCAACCACCAATGAACAAATGCTCGTCCCCTGTACCTCGGCATTCATGTGCCGATTTTCCGGGTACAAGATGAGGGCTGGGGGGATCCGAGCGCGCGGGCAATGTCATCGCGTGCGGCTTCGATTAGTGCTGGGTCGCTGCTGCTTCTCCCGTTTACGCTGCAACGCTCGACGCTGCTGCCGGCTCATGCCTTCAAATGCAGGATCGGGAGGGAAGCTGCTTGCGGGAATAGATGTGGTTTTCAATTCGAGGGGTTTTTGCAGAACTTCGAAATTCTCGCGATCCACGCGCAAGTTCTCGATTAATTCCGGTGTCCATTCTAGCTGCGGATAGGCAACGAGATCCTCCGAATCGCCTGTATCGGAGATCGCCATCACAGCGATTCCAGTGCAGAGTTTCAGATCGCGGTCGTCGTGTAAGGCTGCGAGGCAATATGTCTGCAACATAGTTGCCCTGACACGGCGATAATCTTCCTGCGCCATTGTGTTGGCGCCGGCGAGAACAAGAAAGACATAGGCTACCTTTTCACCCGTGGACCGATCACGTGTCACGACGATGCGGGCAAGCCGTTCCATCTTCTGCGCTTCGAGTGATTCCCGCGCACCGATGATCGCCTCAGCGAGCACTCGCCGCTGCACACGGTCTTCTCTCGCCATAATCCGAAGTGCCCGTTCCGCAAATTCGACGGTTGGATCGGTGTCTAGGATTCGGAATTGGGTGTCGTTCAGGACCCCGTGGGTGAAAAGACCTATCAGCCTGTCCCACTCATACGAAATACGGTTCGCCGTCCGTCGCCTTTGATACTCTGGGGAGCGGACGAGATAGGCATATTCGCCCTGCACAAATGCTATCGCCGTGTCCCCATCCGCGTTGGCGCCCTTCACATCCGAAATCATAGGGAATCGATGCTCCCCGTTCGGCTCCGTCATCAACAGATAGTTAGCCACTAGCTCAGCTTCACTAGGTGAGAACGACAGCTTTCCCGATCGAATGAGATCTGCACGCGCATTGAGGTATCTCGTGAAGTCGGTAATTGTGTCGAATTCCGACATGACGATATCAAGGGCTGCCATGTTGAACACATGGACGAAGGGACCATTAGGATCGACGTCGCCAACGCAGAAAGGCCAATGGAGCGGCAGAGTGAAGTCAATATGATCCTTTCCGCGAAGGTGAGGCACGATCATGAATGTACCGTCCGGGTCATTGAAGTAGGCTGAAGCAGCTTGCTCTCCGCCGGAGGCAATGCAGATGCCATGGACGCGCCTTTGCCCGACCGATGGCAACTTCAGCGGGATCGGTTGTTCGCATTTGCCATCCGCAAATATCGTTTGCGGATTCGTTTTTAGCCAGCGATCCGCCTTGCGAATCTGCTCGGCGGATTCCCCGATCGCCCGGTTGTACCAGCGTTTCCATGCGAGTTCAAAAGGGGCATCCGGCCACGCGATATGCTTGTCACTAAACATCAGCACATCGTCACCGCAGACAACAAGAAGGTCACATAGCTCCTTACCTGCCTTCTTGAACACGTTAGGCCAGGACCAGAGGTCGAGAAACGTATCATCAGCCAGCTTAGCTAGATACTGCTCGGTGGGCGTGAGACCTAGGGCTTTCTTTATGGGTGGAATGGTGGTTACCTAGAGTATTTGTTGAAACAGTTGGTATTATTATCCAACGACGCTTGCACGGTGCAAAACCGATCGCTTCGTGCCTACTTCTTTTCTCTTGCTCAGGAGGATCAACGGCGGAAGGCGATGCCTTTATTTTGGGATTGGGGCAGGATATGTCTAGTGGCGGCAGGTATAAAACGGAGGTGGAGCCTATGCCGGCATTGCCCGGTCACAAGATGATCGGAACCTATGTTCCCGCCGAGTGGTTTGAGGCGTGGGCATGGCCGAACGGCTGTAAGGCTGTGACCCTGCGTCGCTTGATCACGACGGCCATAGAAGGAGAGCCGGAAGGGCTGCACCGTGCAAGACTTGGCCGGTCGGCCCTCATCCCCGTAGGTGATCAATGACAGCCGCGCTTACGCCGGAAGAGCTCGGCGACGTGGGAGAGGATTTGTTTCGGACGCTGTGCTCTCAGGCACGATTGACCGCCAATAAGAGCGACCGAGATCGGACTGGCTGGGACTTTCGCGTCGAGTTTCCGATCGCCGCAGTGGCTGGGATGACCCTTGATCAAAGATCGCCTCGCGTGTGTCAAATCCAAATCAAGACCACTGCTGGCGAAAGCGGCAGTCGGGTCGTCGCAAAGTTGTCCGCGATCGAACGCCTGGCAAAAGATGTGGCTCCTGCTGCGGTTGTCGTGATGCGAATGCGGTCCGATGGCTCTCCTATCGCTGGCTATATGATCCACCTTATCGGCGACGAACTTGCTCGCGTCCTACGGAGTCTGCGACGCGCGGAGGCTAAGGGTCGAAAGGACATCAATCGGATGTCCATTTCATTCGACTATCGCAAGGGCAGGCGTTTCGAACTCACGGCGGGGGGACTCGGTCAGGCCTTGTCGGAGGTGTGCGAGGAAGATGTTGCCGCCTACGCCGAGCGGAAGCGGAACCAACTCGCGAATCTTGGCTACGAGGGTGGCGGTATCGAAGCCGAAGCCTTGATGTGGGTCGAAAGCAAGGACCACCTGATCAAAGTCCTCTCTGGCTTGGCTCCGATGAAGCCTCTGCAGATGCGAGCATTCGATCGGCGTTTCGGCATTCGTGTACCGTATCAAGGAACATTACTCGACGGCATCGAGGAGTTCCCAATCGAGCTGCCCGGTGTGGGGCCTTGCGAGATAGTCATTCGTAACGGGCCACGAAGGCCGGCTGCCTTGTTTCGGTGTGAGGCGTCTGTTCCTCCGCCGATTGATGGCGCGCCGCTGCTCGTGATCCGACACGATGCGCTTACCGTGCTGTTCAAGGAGGACCGGCTTGAGTTTCAGAGCAGCGGCGCGGTCAATGGCGACGAGCGCGACCTCGAAGCCTGGACCTTGCTGCTCCGCGGTCTGAGCTACCTTGCCAGCGGGACGGCAACGATCGAACTTGAGTGGCGGGGGATCCGTATGCCTCCGGTAGCCATTCCCGAAGGGGGGCTGACTGGTCCCCATATTGATGCGCTCCCATGGCTGCTCGAGTTCGTAGAGCGCTGGGGCGAAGCGCTTAGCCTTGCCGGCGTGGTACCGGGGTCGGCCTTTTTACTCGATGACATCTGGAAGGCACGCGCCGCCCAAATGGCTCTCGATATGATGTTCAGCCGGGAGCCACGTGCCCGTCTTGAATTCGACGTGATTGAAGGGGCCGAAGGAGAGCAATCGCTTGATGCGCTCTATTTCAACTCGGTGACATTCGCCGGTTCGACGATCACCTTCGCGGTCAAAGTCACGCTCTCGCGCGAGAGCGCATCCTCGATGGCCTTTGTCTCATCCCGGTTCGATATGCTCGATATCCGGCCCGGCGTCACCGACCTAAGTGGCTATGGGGCTGAGCTCGCGTTTGAGAACGACATTGCAGTTGTGATTAACCCGAGTAATCTTACGGTCGATGACCGATAGTCAAGTCAGGATCAGTGCCGATCACGGCTACGGATTGCGAGAATGAAACTCACTCATCTATACATGGTATTTTTAATGGTATTGAACGACTTTTAATTACTAACTTTTTGAAAAATAAGAGTTTTTAGTTATTATTGATAATAGAGTGGAGATCATCAATAACAGCCAACCTCTTCTATGACCAGATAGGTAAGAACAAAGTAGTCCTGCCCATCTGCATAGGCCTATCTGGAATACGGCATATTGGATTTTGACTGTACCGAAGGTAGTCATTTCGGTACAGTACAGGTACACGAATCAGTTTTCGCTAACTTCACTAAGTTACGCTAACCAACTGATTAACAAATACTTTTATCTACCTCAAACTACTCTTAGCTTCGCCCCGCTTCCCTAGACAAACACTTTCGCACGCCAACTCAAAATCCCCCGCCGCAAGGCATGCCGGTTCGGTTCCGGCCCCGCACCGATTTTGGAGGGCCGTCTCTGTTTACACAGAGACGGCTTTTTATTTTTCGGATCTCTGTAAAGGAGTTTCGCGGCGCACCAGAGGACGTATCCTCATGGCATCCAGCCTCTAAGAAGTAAAGCCGGATTGCAACTGATGAACCACGCCGATCCAGCCTAACGAAAAGAAATCAAACACGCTACCAACGCGGTCGACGCCCCCACCCCGCCGCAACTAACACTGCCATAGCCAGCAGCCAGAGCCAAACCCCTTGCTGCACCGGTTGAACCGGCGTAGCGGCACGCGGCTCCAGCACATAACCCTCCACACTCACCAGCGACGCTTCAGCCGGTACCGCTGCGGCACCCGGCGCCGCCACGACAGGGGCCGCGCCGGAGCCGGGCGCGGGCTGTTCCATCTTCACAAGTTCCGTGGCCTGGCACGAAGGCAACGCACAATCCGACCCATGCCGGGCTATGCTTTCGGCCAGCGCCTGCTCCAGTTGCGTACGATCGGCCTCATTGGTCCGCCAGGCACCGCGTTCGATGGCATCCAGCAAAGTTTCCAGCAGATGCTGCCGCGCATGCGGGTTGTGCTGCTCAAAGTAAGCTTCCAGATCCAGACCGTACTTGTCTTCGACATACACCGCCTTGACCTCGGCCCAGTCGGCGTCGGCGACGAGTTCCGGCGTGGTGACGTCCCACAGCAGCATGTGGGCGGGCAGATCGGCCATGTAGCGCGCGCCGTTGTAGCCGCTGTCCTGCATGGCGCGTATCCATTCGGGATTGAAGTAGCGCGATTGCAGCTCACGCCCGAAAGTGCGCGCCAGAGGTTCCAGGTGGGCCTGGCCGGCTTGCGAGGCTTTCAGGTCGGCGACGTAGTTGCTTACCTGGCGACCCGTATGCTCGCGTACCGCCATGCCGATGCCGCCCAGGTAGGCGGCCGGCATGCTGGTATCCAGCAGGCCATAGGCATTCGAGCTGCGGCTGAAGACGGCAGCCTCGACGGATGACAACTGGGCGACAAAGCCCGCCGCGTCGGCCGCACCGTCGTCGTTTTCGCCATAGGCATGGCCCAGCCTGTCCGTGTAAAGCTGCGACAGGCGGGCGTCACTCCATTCGGCGCCCGCACGAATGGCGAATTGCGTCGAAGGCGAATACGCGCCGGGCGCTGTCGAATAAATGCGCCGCTGTGATCTTTGTGCGGCCGTGTCGGCATCCAGGCCCTCAGCGCGCAGGCGCTGGGCCTGCGCCCGACTGTATAGAAAAACGGGGTTGTCGTCTTCGCGCGCTTGCGCGGCCAGCCTGGCGGCCTTGGCCAGCAGGGCGATCTTGTCGCGGAAGTGGTCGCGGTAGGTGCCCGAGGTCGTGATCAGCACATCCACGCGCGGCCGGCCCAGAGTTGCTCGATCATCCAGTGTCACATCGACAACTTCGCCGCGCGGATTCCACACTGGCCTGGCGCCCAGCAAGCGCAGAATCTGGGCTTCTATTGCCGCTTCGTTCTGCGTGGATTCACCGGACCACAACACGAAGGCCACCTTGCGCGGCATGGTGCCGTGTTCCTGGCGGTAAGTGTCGATCAACTCGTCGGCCAGCCGGGCGCCGATCTCCCAGGACTCGGGCGTCGGCAGGCGGCGCGTGGCCAGCGTATAGGGGTTGCGTCCCGGCGGCAAGGCGTCCGGATTGCGCACGGCGTCCGCCATGGGGCCTGGCTCGATGTAGCCGCCCGACAGTGCTTGCAACAAGGCATCCATTTCGCGGGGCGCGGCGGCGACGCGTGCCGCGTAGTCACGAATGCGGGCCAGTTGGCCGGGCGCCGCCTGGGCCACATCGCCTTGCAACACAGCGCTCACGGTTTCTTCGTCCGGCGCATCGGCATCATCGCCTGCCAGCATGGCGTGTACCCTGCCTGCGGTCGTGGCTTCGTCAGGCGCCTGGCCCAGCACGTGCCCGCCCACCGGCATGACGGCGGCCGCCACCTCGGCAAGATAACGGTCCAGCGCCGTTTCCAGCACCGGCCACGGGGCCGAGGCCGGATCGATACCCAGCGCTCGCTCGTGGGCCGACGCCGTGTCGCGCACGGCCTGCCGGGTCGCCTCCCGCTCCGGGCCGGATGCCGCCGTCCTGGCCAAGTCATCACGCAAGTCCGCCAGCGCCGGCCGCAAGCCGCCCTGCATCAACGGCGGCATGAAGCCCAGCGTCACTGCCTGGGCACGCCGCTTGTTGCCGATGCCGCCGTTGGCCTGCAATGGCGTGGGCTGTATATGCGGCAAGCCGCCGATCAACGTCCCTATCCAATCGTCGCGCGCGGGCCCCTGCTGCTTGCCCGGCATGAGTGAAAGCTGGGTGAAGAACGGCACATAGGCGTCAGCGTGCCAGCCTCGAGCCATCCATAAGTAGAAGGCAATGTATTGATGGTGCGGCGGCAAGGCGCCTGTGGAAGACAAGGCTCCCTCATCTTGCAGATACCCCCAGACAGGATGCGGGGCCAGCGCCACCTTGCCAAAGCGCAGCAGGGGGATGACGATGGAACGCGCGCCCGTCTCATCGACGTGCACCATCAATCTGCCCGGCGGCGGCCCCCAGCGCGCCTCGGTCTGCTCGCGCAGGGACTGCGGCAATTGCCCATACCACTGCCGATACCGCGCCTCGGGAATAGCCACGGCGTTGCCCTCTTTCAGACGGCGGTCCAATTCTGCCTGCGCGTTCGCCGCCTGCGTATCCTCTTCACCCCGATGGCCGGCGGCGCCCCACATGCCCGCGCTGACATTCGTGCCGTCGCGCGCCATGCGCCGCGCCAACTCTTGCGCATCGGGCAAGGGGCTCTCGCCGACGTCATAACCTTCGTCCCTGAGCCGGCGCAACAGCGCCGCCAGGCTGGCCTGGGCGTCCAGATAGGTATCGGGGTCGCTGCCGACGTCGGCCCGATCGGCCGCTTCGCTGTGATAAGTCACCACCAGGCGTTTGTCGGCGTTGGGCATCCGATGCAATCGCGCCCAGGCCATGGCCCGCTCCATGCGCCAGACCACCTGCCCCGGCAACGCTTCGTGCCGTACAGCGCCGTCGCCATGCACTACACGGGCGCCGATCATCATTGGCTCGACGATGCCACTGGCTTCGCTCATGGCCAGCTGGCCGCTGCGATCGGGCGCAAAGCCGCCCAGGTCCGCCCGCCACTCCTGCGGCGTGCGGCTATAGTCAGTCGTGCAATTGAGCACGGCGACGCCAAGCGCCTTGGCTTCATCTACCCCCGCACGATGGTCGGCGTAGTCGATCTGACTGGCGCACAGAATCAAGGCGTCGACCCCAGGCTGGCCATCCTTGCCTAGCAGGCTGCGCAGGGAATCGCGGCTGCCACTGCGCCAAAGCGCAACGGGCAGTCCGCCCTGGCGCTCTGTTTCCTCGATCAGCGCATCGATCACGGCGGTGTTGCCGGCCAGCGCCAGGCTGCGGTAGAACACAATGCCCACACGCGGGCGTCCGGCGGCGTCGGCATGACGCTGGCCCATCCAGTCCAGATAGGCTTGCAGATCGGTAAAGCCCTGGGGATGGCTGGGGTGATAATAGGCGTGGTCGGCGTATTCGACCGGCGCGGCAACCGGCCTGTCCAGGTCCAGCAGCCGCGCGCCCAGATAGTCGAACAGGCGGGTGTAGTTGTCCGCGGTGGCGTTGCGCCAATACTTGATGGCGTCCGGCACCGAGGCCGGGTCCACATTGCCGCGCACCCATTCATGGCCGTTCAGCACCAGCACCTTCGTATGCCGCGCGGCTTCGTCCAGGCGCGCACGATATTGCGCCAGCCTGGGGCCTATGCCTTCGACGACGACGAGATCGTAGCCGGCCAAGTCCGCCTCGTTCACCGAAGGCAAATGCCCGCCTCCCAGGCCGAACAGGTCGATCCGCATGGCAGGCGCCCGGCGCGCCGCCGCCTCGCGCATCAATGTGGGCTGCTGCGCCAGTTCTATGGAAATCACGGCGATACGAGGACGGGAAGCTTGGGCCGCATTCGCCTGCATGGACCAAAGGCATAGCAAACACAGCAGGCAGAGCCATACGCACTCATCTCGCATCCGGCGACGGGCCAGGCGACCACCCCGTCCACGTGCGCCGGGGATGTTCAGATCGTGGATCATGTCAAGGCTTTCCATTCTCTGCTTCCGGCACGTACACAACCTGCCCGTCCGGCAGGCGGTAGGCCGTACCCAGGCGCTCGCCCTGCCCCGACAGCTTCCGGTCGGACACCCGCTCGACCTTGATCTGCTGCTGCTCTTTGCTTACGACCTCCAACTCGCCATCGGCGGTCATGCGGGTCAATGTCCAATTGGCGTCGGCGCTGAGCATATCGGTCGAGCCCATCACGGAAAACAACGCCAACGCCATTGCCACGATGAAGGCCAGGCTGGCATCGAACAGATTGGCCACGCCGGACAGCGGGTCGTCGTGACGGTTCGTGTCCAGCCGCGAACGGGTAAAGCGCAGACGTGGTCTCATGCGCCTTCCTTTGCACCAGCGGTCTCATGCGCGCGCAGCACGCGCTCGGCATGCAGGCGAATGTCGTCCAAGTCCTGGCGCAGCCAGCCTTCGCGCACCATCGCGATCATGTGCGCCACGACGCCGATCGCGATGCCGACAATGGTGGCGGAGAAGGCCACCACCATGTGCTCGGCCAAGGCGGGTAAGTCGCCGCGGGCCAGACCGCTCAGGCCGGCCGCCATCGGGATCAGCGTACCCATCAGGCCCAGTGAAGGACCGGCGCGCACGGCAAAGCGCACGCTGTTCAGGTTGCGCAGGCCGCCGTGCTCGGCTTGCGCCAGCAATTTCTCGATGCGAAGATCGGGATCGGCGGCCTCCTGGGCCGCCGCCGCGTCGATCAACCGCGTGAACCGACCCACCGCCGGCCTGTGCCCGCGCCAGCGGCTCGCCAAGCTGCGCAAAAACATGCCTAGTGCCACCAGCATCCAGGCCACCAGTGCCACCAGCAAAGCCAGCACCGGCTCGAACAGCAATTGAGAAACCTGCTCCAGTATGAACTTCAATGTCATGATTACAGAGTCCTTGTGTAGCGTAGGTAGAAAGCGCGGCCCGGCATGGTGTAGTCCGCCTTCTCGTAGTAGTCGCGGTCGAGCAGATTGGAGACGTCAAAGCGTAGCGTGTCATGACGCGTGAGCTTCCAGCGGGCGCTGAAATCCACAACCGTAAAGGGCTCGTTCTCGAACAGCCCGCCCTGACCGCCGGTATAGATGCGGCCCTGGCTGTTGTCGTTGTCGTAGCGCGCGTCCACATGGCGCGCCGTCAGCGTCGCCCACCATGCCTGGCCGTCGCTGACCGTCAGGGACACATTGCCCTTCCACTTGGCCACATTGCGTATCGGCACCGGGCCGCTGGCGTCGAAATCCTCCGCCTGTATCAGCCGCGTCAGACTGGAGGACAGGCCAACCCGACCAGCGGGCAGGCCGAACAGCCGCCCGGCATCGAGCGCCAGCCTGGCCTCGACACCGCGCATGCGAGAATCGTCAGCGTTCTCGTAGCTGCTGATGCGCTCAGTGGGCGATTCGCTGACGATGACCGAACGAATGCGGTCGCTGATGTTCGCCTGGAAGTAGGTCAGATCCGCGTCCAGATAGCCGTCGGCATAGCCCACGCCCAGATCCCAGCTTTTGCTGCGCTCGGGATTCAGGCCCGCATTGCCGATGCTGACGCGCCGCTGGATGCCCGCATACTCCACGTTCTCGCCCGCCAGCTCACTGCCTTGCGGCGGCGCGAAGGCCGTTCCGGCCGAACCATGCACGCGCCAATTGTCCGTCAGCTTGTAGACCACGCCGCCGCGCGGGTTGAAGCTGGTGAAGCTGGATGAGCCCGGGGTAAATGTGTCCTTGTCGGGCGTGACAAGCGTGCTGGCGTCAATCCAGTCCACCCTGCCGCCCAAGGTCAGGATCAGGCGATCGTCCAGCCACTTGCTGCCCCATTCGGCGAAAATTCCCCGACTGTCGCGCCGCTCGTTCGGGCTGTAAGGCGCCAGGCTCCCGCCTGCCGCATTGAAGGAAAAACGGTCGGCCTCGACGCGCTGCCAGTCCAGGCCATAGGTCAGCGTCATCCGTTCATTCAGGCTCCAGACGTCCTGCAATTGCAGGCCCGTGTAGCTTGACTCTGTACGACTGGAGCGATAGCGTGGCGCCCGCGCGGGCACGGTGATGTAGTTGTAGATCTCCCGGGAAGCATAGGCTACCGCCGTGATCTCGTGATCCCGCGGTGTCAGCGTGAGCCTGACATCACCCCCGAAACGGCTGGTTTCATTGGCCGATGCGTTGGGCGGATCGTAGCTGAGCGGTCCGGGTGCGTTGTTGTTCAGATCGGCCCAGTCCAGCGTCACATCCACCCTAACCATATCGGTCAGATCACTGCCCAGCCGCGCCTTGCCCGACACGCGACGGAAATCGCTGTTGGACCGCGTGTCGCCCCCACCTGTGCGAAAGTCGCCATGCTGGTTCACATAACCGACAGCCAGATCAAAATCCGTTCTGTCGGACAAGGAGCCTCCCAGCGCCACATCTGCCTGGCGGGTATCGAACGAGCCATAGCCCAGGCTTACGCTGCCACCGATGGGGCCGGTGGAACGGCGCGTGATGATGTTGACCACGCCGCCCATGGCTGACGCGCCATACAGAGACGATGCGGGTCCTTTTAGCACTTCGACGCGCTCGATGCTTTCGGGCGAAAGCGTGGTGAAGCTGGTTGAGCCCGAAGGCCGTCCATCTATCAAAATCAAGGTACGCGGATTGATGGTGAACTCGAAGTTCGGTCGCATGCCACGCAGGCCGACGCCAGCCAGACCGTTCGGATATTGGATGACGTCCACGCTGGCATTTTTCTTGAGCTGATCCAGAAAGGTATTGCCAACAGTCTCTTCCAGAACTTTGCCCTCGACAACCTCCATCGAAGATGCGACTTCGTCGCGACGCTGGGCATTGCGCGTTGCCGTCACCACGATCGAGTTCAATTCGACAGGCTGAGCCTGAGCGGAGAGGGCAATGTTTGGTTGCGGCGCAGCAGCCCGGCTCGCGCCTATCACCTTCGTGCCTGTCTCGGCGGCCTGCGCCCCAAAAGCGGCGCATAGTGCGGCGGCCAACGCCCCTACCCGCAACTCGATACCGATGCGCCGACGCGGTTCAGCGGCTTGCGTTGTCATGTAAGGCCCTTCAATTTTCAATAAAAGTGTTATGTTATAACATATCAATTAATGATCTTATAACTCTGTGATCGAAGAAAGGTATCTCATGTCCATTTCAACAAAACGTGCCGCTGCGGGCTGCGTCGCCGCCCTGGCGTTACTGACGTGGTCACATGCCAACGCCCACGAATTGCAAGTCGTCTCCACGTTTTCCGTCATCAGCGATTTCGCCAGGAATGTGGGTGGTGAACGGATTGCGTTGACCACACTGGTCGGCCCCGACGGCGACGTCCATTCGTATGAACCCAAGCCGACTGACGCCGTCGCTTTGGGCCAGGCCGACGTGGTGTTGGCCAACGGCCTGCATTTTGAAAGTTTTCTTGACCGCCTCGTCCGGGCTTCCAACAGTACGGCGCCGGTGAGCGCGCTTACCCGAGGCGTCGAGCTGCTGCGCAATGCCAAGGACGAGCACGACAGCCATGAAGACCACGATCATGAGGACCACGGCCACGACCATGATCATGCGCAGGAACACGCCGACTCACACGATCACGACCACGCAAAGGAGCATGCTCACGATCATCACCATGGCGAATATGATCCGCATGCGTGGCAGTCTGTGCGTAATGCGCGGGTATACGTGACCAACATCGCCAAGGCTTTTTGCGCCGCCGATGCGGCGGGTTGCCCCAGCTACCAAGCCAACGCCAAGTCCTATGATGAGAAGCTTCAGGCGCTGGAAACGGAACTTAAGGCCGCGGTCGCTCAGATTCCAGCCAGCCAGCGTACGGTCATCACCTCGCACGACGCCTTCGGCTATCTGGGAAGCGCATACGGTCTTCAGTTTCTGGCGCCACAAGGCCTTAGCACCGGGTCAGAGGCTTCCGCGGCAGGCGTTGCCGCATTGATACAGCAGATCAAGAAGCAAAAGGCATCCGCCATCTTTCTTGAAAATGTCAGCAATCCTCGGCTGATCCAGCAAATAGCAAGCGAAACAGGAATGAAAATCGGGGGCAAGCTTTATTCCGACGCCCTGTCACCCGCCGATGGACCCGCTGCTACCTATATCGATATGATGCGGCATAATGTCAGCACGATCCGGGATGCCGTGTTGAGGCGATAAGGCCCCGCCGATCAGACCATGAAAACATGAAAAGACCACTCGCGACGCTGACGTTAGCACTTGCACCGTTTGGCCTGTACGCGCATCCGCATGCCTGGATCGACGTACGCAGCACGATCGTCCTGTCGGCCGAGGGGTTGATTTCAGCCATTGAGGAAGAATGGCTGTTCGATGACTTGTACAGTGCGGCCATACTCGAAGGCTTGAAGGAGGACAGCCCCGAGAAAAAAGCGGTGGTGAGCGACTTTGCCGCCGAGGTCATCGAGAACCTGGGCCCGTATGGCTATTTCATGCGCATCACAGCCAATGGCCGTCCGATTAAATTGAACACCGTCACCCAGTTCAAGAGTGAAATGAAGGACCAGCAACTGCGGCTGTCTTTTACCGCCCCCCTTGCCGAACCTTTAGACCCCATGCGTAGTGACGTCAGTTTTTCCGTGTATGACCCCACTTATTTCATCCATATGACGCATCGCCCGCAGGATCCGCCCACCATCAGAAGCGAGAAAAACCATTCTTGCCGGGCGCGGGTAAAACCGCCCAATCCGACCCCTGAAGACATTGCGCGCGCATTCGCCCTTGATCGTGCCGCAACGCCCGAAGAAGGCCTGGGTGATGTGTTCGCGGAAAAGGTGAGTATCCAATGCGAATGAGCCGCGGGCCGTTTGTGCGCCTGCTGGTCGGATACACGCTCGCAGGCGTATTGATAGCCGTCGTGTGGGTGCTGTTCAGTCGCTTCACCGTCTGGAACCAACTGCTGGTCTGGATAATGAAAACGCAAGCCGTGTTGCACCAGCAACTAGCCGCTACCATGCGCTTGGTGGCGGAGCAAGGCTGGACGGCAACCTGGCCGCTCATTGCCATTAGCCTGCTCTACGGCATCTTCCATGCCGCTGGGCCTGGTCACGGCAAAGCGGTGATTACGACCTATCTGGGCACAAGCGGTACCAGGCTGCGTCGCGGCCTGTTCTTATCGATATCATCAGCCATCGTCCAAGGGCTAGTGGCGGTAATCCTTGTCGAAGTGGTGGCAAACCTGCTGGGCTATTCGCTGCGACGCACCCAGGGCGTTGCCGGCCAGTTGGAAAATGTCAGCTTTGCACTGGTCGCGCTGCTGGGCGCGGTGCTGGCCCTTCGTAGCGCCAAAGGACTATATCGACGGTGGCGCGAACCGAAACGCAACACAGATTCCCTGTTTTCAAACGGCGGCCAATTACAGCCGTATTGTGCCGATTGCGGCGGCCCGCACCAATTGGCTGGCGAGCAACTGAATCAACCTCTGAGCTGGCGTACCGCACTGCCAATCATCCTGGCGATCGGGATGCGCCCGTGCACGGGCGCAATCCTAGTTCTGCTTGTCGCCTACTCGCTCGGCTTGCGCTGGGTCGGCATTGCCGCCGTACTGGCCATGTGGCTCGGCACGGCGGCAACCGTCAGCCTGCTGGCCACCCTTGCCGTGTCATTTCGGCATGCCGCGCTGCGATTTTTCCAGCCCGACCGCATCTCTTCGCATCACACGGGCATTGTTTTCGACGTGCTGGGTCTGCTTGGCGGCACGACAATAGGCTTCATGGGTGTCGGTCTTCTTCAGCAAGGGTTGGCAACCGCCCCGCATCCACTTTTGTAGCAAGCTAAGTTCATCTGCAAGCCGTTCGATTCTTATCGAATTTGCGTTCGGAAGGGTATTGAGCTTGCACGGACAGGCATTTGCATTAGCCGCATAAACTAAGCAGATGCTGCTGGGTCATTACAGAATCACCCTTTGATTTTATATACCCTTACCAGACAATCCCCATCTGGACAGACCCCAGCTGCCTCCCCGTTTCCTACACCCAACTCGCAAGTTCGGTGGCAACGCCCCAAATGCGCACAACACGATCTCAAATCAGCCAATAACTGCGACCCACCACTAAAAACTCACCGACAAGCTCCCCCTCACGCCATGATCCCGCCCGCCGGAGGCAAGCTGCCCCATATAAGAAACATTCAGCGTGGCCTTGGGCGAGATAGCCACGTCCAGGCCGGTTTCGATGACGGCGCTGTTCTTGGCGATCGGTACGCCGCTGACGGTAAAGGCGCTGCCGCCGGCAAAGCGTTGCGTCGCCGTCGGCGTGATGTCGCCCATGGCATGGCGCCAACCCACGCTGCCGATCAGTGTGGCCTTCGTCGAACCGAGATCGAAGGTGTGTTCGCCGCGCAGGCCCAGGGTCGAGAACGTGACGTTGCTGGTCGAAGTGTCGGTCTGCAACGCGGTAACGCCGCCATATTCGCCGTTACCATCGATGCGCAGGCGCACATGCGAGACATTGGCGAAAGGTTCGACGCGCAAGCCGTTGATATCCGCACCATAGGCCAGCTCGCCGAACGCCTGGAGGGCACCGCCGTGATAGTCGTCCTTAAGCGAATTTATCAGGCCTGGTATGGCGACCGAGCGTTTGGTGTTGATGTCGTGCCAGGTGTACGCCATGCCGGTGCGCAATGACAAGTTGCCCCAGACAGTGCCGCCGTAGGCGCCCAGGTGATAGTCCGTGCTGGTGCCCGAGGCCGACGGGTTGGACGTGTCGAACTTGGTCTGGCCGTAACCCGCCAGGGCGCCCAGACGCCAGGCGCCCACATTGCTGTCCACGCCGATTAGCAGCCCGTTACTGGAGCGATCCAGGCCCGCGGCGTTGCCGTCACCGTCGGTCCTGCCCCAGGAACCATACACAGTGGACCAGAACACCGGCCCCGAGTGGGTCGCGGTCACTTGCTGGGGCTGGCCGTTGGCACCATAAGCCGCCACGGTCGCGCTGGACGCGCCCGCCGCCCCGACGGCGGAACGCAGGCGGTCATTGGCGGCATTGCGCACGAAACGGCTGTCTTCCATCATCGCCGTTTGCGCCGATGCCTGGATTTCGCCCGAAAGCTGATCGAAGGCATTGCGCGCCTGATCTGGCGAGAGGCCGAGCACAGCGTCATGCACCGCGTTTCCTGCTCCAAGGCTATTGACGCCACCGCCGGTGGCAATCTGGTTGGGCGTTCGGCCGACAGATACAAGCGTCGCGTCGTTGCGCATCAACGTCAGATAAGCGTTGTGGGCGTCGTAGCTCAAAAAGGGATCAAGGAAGGCGAAGTTCGAGGTCACACCGGAAAACTGGCCGGTGCGCCCGCCGCTGGCGGTCAGGATCGTGTATTCGGTCTGCAGCGCATAGTTGCCCGCTCCTGCCAGCACCTGCACCGAGCTGCCGTTGATCGTGGCCGTGCCCGAGGCAACGATCTGGTCCGACTGTCCTGCCGCGTTGACCTCGACCTGATAAACCGAGCCGGGGTTGAGGCTGATATTGCCTACATGAAGCGTGCCGATGGAATTGCCCGGTGCGACGACGCCCCCCGAGACAGAAAGATTGTTGATGATGCCGCTGCCGCCCAGCTTGCCGCCTATGATGTTCAGATCACCGCCGAGCTTGCCGTTCACCGAGAGCAATCCGTCCACGATATTGGTGGTGCCGGTAAAGGCGCTGCTATCGCCGGTCAGCTTCAAGGAGCCCGCGCCCGCCTTGGTGAAGTCGCCCGCGCCGGAAATGACGCCGGCGAAGCTGGTGTTTGTCGCTTGATCGACGGTAAGCGCCGCCGTGCCAACCGCCACGGTTCCGCCGGTGCCCGACAGCGACGACATGGTAAGGTCGAAGTTATTAAGGTCAAGCGTGCCGCTGTTGACAGAGTAGGCGGCCTTGCCGACGAAGGCACCTGCCGCGCCCGCGGTCAGCGTGCCGCCTTCGACGGTGGTGCCGCCGGTGTAGGTGCTTGCACCCGAGAGTGTCAGCGTGCCCGTGCCCTGCTTGGTGAAACCGCCCGAACCGCCGAATATGGCGGCAGTGGAGACGGCATGGCCGTTGGTGTCTAGGAACGCGCCGCCGCTATCGATGGTGATCGTGCCTTTGCCCGTCGTGAAGTTCTTGAGGAGATCGCCTGTGCTCGTGCTAACGGTGTCGGCATTGGCGCGCAGGATGCCGCCGTCGAACACGAGACTGGCCGTCGAGCCGCCCGTGAAAACGTTGTTGTAGCCGGCCTCGACGCTATCGGTCAGCAGCACGCCGCGGCTGCCGCTCGTGCCATTCAGGTTCAGCGTGGCGTGACCGCCCCCGACCGCGAGATAGGTGTTGCCGGCGGTGGCCACCGCGCCGTCCGCGATGGTCAGCGTTCCGGTTGCCCCGCTTACCGCGATCGCCAGGCCCCTGCCGCCGCCATGATCCATGCCTGTGAAGGCCATTAAGGTCGAGCCAGCGCCGCTGACGGTCGCCGTGGCGCTGCCGGCGGCAACGCCGATGTTCACGGCCGAGCCGCTCAGTGCGCCGCCATCGGTGATGTTCAGCGCGCCGGTACTCGCATTGCCGATGCTGATATTGATAGCAAAGAACTCCGAACCACTACCCGTGACGGTGAGGCTGCCACTGCCGCCGCTGTTGCCCACTCTGGCCTCTGCGAGACCACTGGCGCTGACCGTCACCCTGCTGCCGTTTTGCAACCTGAGGTCGGCAGTATCGCCGCCTGTGGCCGAAACGATCAGCTTGGCGGTGTTTAAACTAAGGTCCAGGCTGCCCCCGTCGAGCACAAGGCTGCCGGCGGTGACGGATGCACCGGTGCCAGTCAATTCGCTGTTGTTGGCGCCGGTCAGAATCAGCGTGCCAGTTCCGCTCTTGGTCAGTGCGCCCGCGCCTGAAATCGCGCCCGACTGCGTCAGTGTCGTGCCGGTGCCGACGTCGAAGGTGCCGCCGCCGGCATTCACGATGGTGGCGCGGCTCATGGACATGGTTGCGGTGGTCTGCAGCGTGCCTCCGTTGAAGATCAAGCCGCCGGCCGCATCGCCGAGATTGACATTTGAGGACACCGACAGCACCCCG
The DNA here is from genome assembly GCF_048751585.1 of Pollutimonas rozaliensis. Taxonomy (NCBI): domain Bacteria; kingdom Pseudomonadati; phylum Pseudomonadota; class Betaproteobacteria; order Burkholderiales; family Alcaligenaceae; genus Pollutimonas; species Pollutimonas rozaliensis. The sequence goes on from NZ_JAZHOB010000005.1 coordinate 74,954, forward strand.
GCGTTCAGCTCCGTGCCGCCGCTATAGTCATTGGCGCCGCTCAGGATAAGCGTTCCCGCGCCGGTCTTGGTCAGCGCATCCGCGCCGGAAATCACACGCAATTCCGTCTGGGTCGTGCCGGCACCGACGTCGAAGGTGCCGCTGGGCACGGTTTGCGCCCAAGCTTGGCCGGTACCCAGAACGAACGCGAAAGACGCGGTGGAAAGCACGCCCTTGGTGACCATGCCTGAGCCGCGTTTGCCGCGGCCGTGGGTGATTTCAGAAGCGACCACCCAGGCGCTCGTAGCCCGGTTCCAGATCAATCGGTAAATGTGGTTCATGCGCCGCGCACCCTTTATTGTTAGGGCTGCGCATGACACCCGACGCCAGGCAGGAAACCGCCTATCCGCCCTATGTCGCACAGCCTGATTGGTGACGTGACAATTTGTAGTAATTATAAATACCTTGAATGAAAGTGACTATTCTTTTCTACAAGGCTCTATTAAGAATTTGCACGTATATGCCGAGAATTGGACGCTTGACATCCGCGCCTAAAGAGAACAACATAAGTTACATGAAATGTGACAGCCGCCTCTCCTCCGTCCTGCACGCCTTGCTCCACATGGCCGAGCAAGACGGGCCGATGGCTGGGGTCCAACTGCACCGCTCGCGGGTCTGGCCCGATGCAGGCGCGTGACAGGAAATCACTATGACATCCTTCTCTGATCCCAAGGCTGTAGACGCCTACGCGAAAATGGCGGAACGCAATGTTCCCGCCCTGCGTGATCTTCACAGAATGGTGGGTGTGCTCCTTGCGGAGAAAGTGCCGGCCGATGGCCGCGTCCTCGTTCTGGGTGCGGGCGGCGGGTTGGAACTTCGTGCCCTGGCCGGAATGCATTCGGGCTGGCACTTCGATGGCGTTGATCCTTCCACGCAGATGCTTGATCAAGCGCGGGTAACCACGAGCGGCTTCACAGACCGCATAAGGTTTCACGAAGGCTACATCGAGGACGCGCAGCAAGGCCCTTTCGATGGTGCGACCTGTCTCCTGACGCTGCATTTCCTTGCAAAGGAAGAGCGGGTTCGCACTTTGAAGGAGTTATACCGGCGGCTCAAACCCGGCGCTCCGCTCGTAATCGTTCACCATAGCTTCCCGAATGATGATGCGGAAAAGAACAAGTGGCTCGCGCGCTTCGCCGCCTACGTCGCAGCGTTTGAGATCAACGGCGTGCAGGCCAGTCCGAACATCCAGGCCATGAAAGAGCGGTTGCCAGTCCTCTCGCCCGAGGAGGATGTCTCGGCCCTGTACGAGGCCGGGTTCTCGCAGGTGGAACTGTTCTACGCCGCCTTAACATTCAAAGGCTGGGTGGCATACAAGGGTTAGGAGCCGCACGAATAAAATTCTCGCGCAGCCATTGATGCCCCGGGTCTCCATGCGACCGCGGGTGCCATGCCATAGCCACGTCAAAAGCGGGCAGATGGAAAGGTAGCGGTAGAACATCCAGACTGGATGCATAGCGTTGCAACAGCCTGCTCGGTAGCGTTGCCACGCAGTCGGTATGGCCCAGCACGAGAGGTATCTGGTTGTAGCCAGAGACAGTCAGCGCCACACGGCGTTTCCGGTTCATGGTTTCCAGCGCCTCGTCCACGCTGCTTCTGAACTTGCCTTCCTTGGAAACCATCACATGCGCAAGATCGCAGTACTCATCGATATTGGGGGGGCTTATTCCTCGAGGGTGAGCCTTGCGTTGCGCCAGCCAAAACTCGTCCCTCAATAAGAACCTGGCCTTTAAGGCTTCTGGTATTTGTTGCGCAAGCCCTACATACAGATCGATTTCACCTCGTTCCATTCTATAGGTAAGGTTGGCTTCTACCGGTGCGATGAAGCTCAAGCGTATGCCTGGCGCTCGCAGTGCCAAAATGGACTGCACAACAGATAGCCCCACCAAAGTGAAGACATTGTCGTTCACAGCCACTACGAAGTCGCGCTGGGTATTGTGCGGCCGGAAATCGTCGGGCGACACAACCGCTCCTTGAAGGTCCAGCAATGCCTGGTGCAGACGCGACTGAATTGCCAAGCCGCGTTCTGTGGGTACCATCCCTCGTCCCTCTTCGGACGGCACCAAGAGCGAGTCGCCAAAAATATCTCTTAGCCGACCAAGCTGAGTTGATAGGGCTGGCTGGCTAATGTTCAGGCGCTTGGCGGCTCGAGTGACGTTTCGCTCTTCAAGAAGAACGTCCAGGGAGATAAGCAAAGGCAGATCCGACCGCCGGATATTCATATTCTATATACCTCGTATAAGAAAAGGTAACTCACTATCAATGGCCGCGTAAGTTTAGAGTGGATCCCTGACTGAACCCGGCGCGTTTTTCGATCCGGGCAGTCGCACTCGAATGTGCTTGTAAGTCTTGGATTATGGAATGATATATGCGAGTTAACAGTTTTTTTATCCCTAGTGTAATGGCGGTCTCGCTATTGATGGCTGGGTTGCTTCCTTCAACAGTAAATGCCGCCGGTGATACTCAGGTGACACCGATGCACGCCGCCGCACAAGTTCGTGCTCAGGCTCCCGGCGTTTACCGTTACCGGGTAGGTGACGTTCAAGTGACTGCACTGTCCGATGGGACGGTACCTCAGGATCTGCATACGTTGCTGACCAATACCTCCCCCAATGAAATAGACGGGTTACTCCGGCATTCGTTTCTGTCCAACCCGGTTGAGGCATCAATCAATGCTTATCTGATCGACACGGGCACACGACTTTTGTTGGTTGATACCGGCTCGGGTTCGCTTTTTGGTCCCGGTAATGGTGGCAAGCTGATTGGTAATTTGAAGGCAGCGGGCTACTCGCCCGCACAAATCGATGATGTCCTGCTCACTCACATCCATACCGACCACAGCGGCGGCCTGACGAGCGAGGGTCAGTTGGTTTTCCCCAATGCAACCATCCATGTGGGCAAGCCGGATGTCGACTTATTCCTGGACCCGGCAAACATTCATGGGGTTAGCGGCTACGACAAAAAATATTTTGAAGAAGCCGTGAAGACAGTCGGGCCCTATGCCAAAGCGGGCAAGGTCGTGCCCTTCAGTGGTGTTACGCAGTTATACCCCGGCATAACGGCAATCCCTACACCCGGCCATACGCCCGGTCATAGTTTCTATCGGATCGAAAGCAAAGGCGAGGCCATCGAATTCATCGGCGACATCGTTCATGTTGCGTCGGTGCAGTTTCCCAAGCCCAGGATCACTATCGTTTACGATGTGTCGCCGAAGGAGGCTGCAGCGGAACGCAAGAAGCAGTTCGCTATTGCTGCCTCGCAGCGTGAGCTGGTAGCTGGTGCCCACCTACCTTTCCCTGGCCTGGGTCATATCCGGGCGGAAACTGGCGGTGGTTTCACTTTTGTGCCGGTCGATTATCGGGATCGCGACGGACGTTGATACAAAGGTATCCGGGAGACATCCTGCCCTGCTCCGGCCACTAGGCCGGAGCATCTCGTATCACCTCGGAGTCTGGAACGGCAAGCCATGCATCCTTGCTCAACAACTCACCCGAGTCCCAATCATCCGTGACGAACGGTGATGAATCGCGAACGTGATAGCGCGAAGGCAGAATGCGCGCTATTTCCCCGGCGCAAAGTCTATGTGTTTCACAAACTTGATTTTGCCCTCTTCATTCTTGACGATGTTATAGCCGTGCAGTCCGTCGCCGTTCTCGTCATAGGTGTAGGTGCCTTCCACGCCCTTGTAGCCCTTGATGGCCCGAATGGCTTTCTGTACGGCTGTCGGATCGGTGCTGTTGGCGTTTTTCATGCCCAGGGCCAGTATCTGTACGGAATCGTACGCCCAGGCTGAATACAGGTCGGGTTCCATGTTGTATGCCGCTTTGTAGCGGTCTGCATAGGCCTGTGTTTCCGGGCTGGAGCCCACCGCATAGTCGGCGATCGAATAGGTGCCGTACAAGGCGTTCTGCGCCAGTTTCATCGCCGTGTCGGTTGAAATCGACGGGGATCCCACCCATGCAATGTTCAGGCCCAGTTGACGCAGTTGCTTGGCAAAGATGCCCACGTCGGTGGAATTGGCGATATAAGTCGACACGACGTCCGCGCCGGATTTTTTGATGGCCAGCACGATGGGGGTGAAGTCCTGCGAGTTGCTGGTGAAGCCTTGCACGGTGACCGGCTCCAGGCCGTGCTCTTTCAGCGCGGCCGTCAGGGCCTTGGCGCCGCCATTGCCAAACGCATCCGTGGAATGCACGATTGCCCATTTTTTCAGCTTCAGTGTATCGACGCCGAAAGACGCGATCACTTTGGCCGAATACCCATCGTTGGGCCGGGCCCGGAAGATCCAGGGGTTGCCGCTGTGGGTCAGGCCCACGTCGGTGCCGCCGACCATCATGGGTAGGCCGGTTTTCTTGACGGTGGGCGACATCGCCTGCACCTGGGTGCTGCGCACCGTGCCTATCATGGCCGTGATGTCGCCGCGGCTGGTTAGCTTGGACAAAGCCAGTATCGAGCCCGGGTTCGTACTGCCGTTGTCTTCGATATGCAGTTCAAGCTGCCGTCCCAGCACGCCGCCTGCCTTGTTGATCTCTTCGACGGCCATCTTGGCGCCGTTGTTCTGGTAGACGCCCGCCTCGGCATTGGCGCCGGTGCTTTCGGTCACCATCCCTATCTTGATCGGATCCGCGGCCTGGGCGTAGGACGACATCATGGCCAGGGTCGCAATGGTGCAGATTGAAGCCAATCTTTTTTTCATTTGTATCTCCTAGAGTCATTTTTATGATGTGCGGCGCTTATGAGCAATCAAGTCGGTCAATCGCTCGTCACGCCACTGCTGACGTGCCGGTCGTTGCGCGGCCGGCAATTCCTGTTGTCGTTCGCCTTCCAGCCTGGCGAGCAGCGTTTCGTTCCATTCACGCGGCTGGGCCTGACGGGCAATGTCCAGGTATAGCGGCCCGTAGCGGTTGCAGTAGTCGCGAATCCCGCCTGGTGCGTTCAAGTCGATAGTCTCGAACGGGCCCATGAATGCCCAGCGCAGCCCCAGGCCATCCTTGACGGCCTTGTCGACATCGGGGCTGTCGATATAGCCGTCTTCGACCAGGCGGAATGCCTCGGCCAACAGCGCCCCCTGCAGCCGATTGACGATAAAGCCCTGGATTTCCCGATGCACCATGATGGGCACCTGGCCTGCATTTTCGTACAGAGCTCGGGCGCGCTCCATGACCGCGGCGTCTGTCCATGGCGCGGGCACCAGCTCCACCAACGGCACCAACGAGGGCGGGTTGATCGGATGCGCCACCAGGCAGCGGGAACGGCCTTTCAGGTTTTCGGTAAAGCTGGAAGCGGGTATGCCGGAGGTCGAGCTGGCCAGTATCGTGTCCGGATCGGCCGCTTCGTCCAGCAGGGCGAAGATTGCCTGCTTTGCATCGACCGTTTCGCGGATATTTTCTTGTACCAGCGACGCGCCGCGCAATGCTTCTTTCAAGTCAGCATTGACGCTGACACGCTGCATGATTTGCTTTGGGTCTTCGCTGATAAGGCCGGCGTCGCGCTGCGATGCCAGGCTCGTCTGTATGGCGGGCAGCGCTGCCTCCAGCGCCGAGGCCTGCGCGTCGTACAGCGCGACGGGGTGGCCCGCCCGTGAAAATACCGATGCCCATGCACATCCAATAAGTCCGGCCCCAATGATTGCAATCTTTTCCATGAATTTTTCGTCCTTCGGATATCAGTTGGGCCATGCCTGGATGGTTGCGGTACGCCGCCCGCGGTATAGGGTTATTTGCCGCCGCCCAGGTAGGCGGCCTGCACTTCCTCGTTGTCTTGCAACTGTGCGGGTGTGCCTTCCACGATAAGGTTGCCCGTAGCCAGCACGTAGCCTCGATCCGCCACCGATAGCGCCATATTGGCGTTTTGTTCCACCAGCAATACCGTCGTGCCGTGGCTGCGTATATTGCGGATGGTGGCAAAAAGCTGCTGTACGATGATGGGGGCCAGGCCTAGCGAGGGCTCGTCCAGAAGAAGCAGCTTGGGCCTGGACATCAGGCCCCGGGCAACAGCCAGCATCTGCTGCTGTCCGCCGGACAGGCTCCAGCCCAGCGCACCGGTCAGGCGCTTCAGGTCGGGAAATATTTCGTACATTTCCTCGACTTCGGCGTCCATTTGGCGTCGGGACAAGCGGCCCCTGCCGGAAGTGCCTATCATGATGTTCTCTTTGACGGTCAGGCCCGCGAAGATGCGCCTGCCCTCGGGCACGTGCGCGATGCCCTGGCGCACAATGTGTTCCGCCTTTGTGCTTTTGAGCGATTTGCCTTCGAACAGGATGTCGCCATCGCTGACGGACGTCAGGCCGGAGATGCTGCGCAAGGTCGTGCTCTTGCCGGCGCCATTGGCGCCCAGCAGGGTGACGATTTCGCCTGCTTCGACATGAAGCGATATGCCCTTCAGCGCCTGCACATTTCCGTAGGCGCTATGGACGTTTTTAAGTTCAAGTAGCGGCATGCGCGGGCTCTCCCAGATAGGCGGTGATGACATCGGGGTGACGCAGGACTTCCTGAGGCGTGCCTTCCGCAATTTTCTTGCCAAAGTTCAGTACTGTGATCTTGTCCGATATCTGCTCGATCAGGCCAATATCGTGTTCGATCAGGAAAATCGTCAGGCCATGGCCGCTCAGGCGTTTAAGGAGATCGCCGAGTTCTTTTTTCTCTGTCTGGTTCAGGCCGGCCGCGGGCTCGTCCAGCAGCAGGAAGCGGGGATGGCCGGCCAGGGCGCGCGCAATCTCGACCAGGCGCTGATGGCCGTAGGGCAGGTTCTGCACAATCAGTTCGGCCTTGTCGGCCATTTCGACGAACTTGAGTGCCGACAAGGCTCGCTGCCGTAACGCCTCGCGGCCCGGTTTGATGGGATTGTTGGCCCGCTGCGCGCCTATCATCACGTTTTCGACCACCGACATCGTGGGGAACAGGCGAATATTCTGGAATGTGCGCCCTATGCCCAGTCCGGCACGCTCATGAGGAGACATGCCGGTGATGTCGGTGCCGTCAAAGGTAACGCTGCCGCTCGTGGCGCTATAAATGCCATTGAGCACATTCAGCGTCGTGGTCTTGCCCGATCCGTTGGGCCCGATCAAGGCATGCACGGTGCCGCGCGCCACTTGCAGCGACACGCCGTCCACGGCCTTGACTCCGCCGAAGTACTTGCGTACATCGTTGATCTGCAGGATGGGCGACTGGTCGTCTATCGGTACGGTCAGGTCCAGCGCCGCGATGGCATCCGTGTCGATGGCCAGGCGCTTGCGGCGCCGGTCGAACGGTGCTCGCAACAGCCCCCAGATGCCGGCCGGAAGGAATACCATGATCAGTATGACCGCCAGGCCGTATACCGCCAGGTAAACCTCTTTCAGGAAGCGCAGCCATTCGGGCAGCAGGATAAGAAGACTGGTGCCCAGCACGCCGCCAAACGCCGATTGCGCGCCGCCCAGCAACACCATCGTCAGGAACTCGATGGAGCGTGTGAAGTTGAAGTTGTCCGGGCTGATGTAGGCAAAACCGGCTGCGTAGAAAGCCCCGCCTACGCCGGCCAGGCCCGCGCTCATGGTAAAGGCGACGACCTTGACGCGCAGGGTGTTGATGCCGCTGACTTCGGCTGCCAGCTCGTTCTCGCGTACGGCGCGCATGCCGCGCCCGGTGCGGGTTTGCGGCAGCCACCAGACCATGAAGATCGCCGCATACAGTATGGCCATGCACAACAAAAGATAGTAGCGGTCGTCGATCAGTTCGAAGCCGAACAGCGACGGTCGCTCGATGCCGGCCACGCCGTCCGGGCCTTGCGTGACCTGCGACCAGTTCACCAGGACCAGATCGAAGATTATTTGAAAACTGATGGTGATCATGGCCAGGTAATGGCCGCCCAGGCGCAGCGTGGTCAGCCCCAGCACGAAACCCGCTACAACGGCCATCCCGATACCCATTAGCAGGGCAATCCAGAAGTTCAAGCCTAGCACTACCGTTCCAATGGCCACGGCATAGGCGCCAAGCCCGAAGAAGGTAGCCTGGGCCAGATTGATCTGCCCGGCATAGCCCAGCACGATCGTCATGCCCAGCACGGCGACGGAATAGGTCGCGGCCTGCATGAAAATATTCAATATGTAGGGGCTCAGGTTCAGGAACAGCGGCGCTATGGCCACCAGCAAGCCCAGTACAGTGAAGAACGCGATTTTGGTGCCTGTGCTAAATGGGGCCCGTGTCTTGGCGGATTGCGGGGCGGCCATGGTAGCGACATCGGTAGATTGCGTGTCTTTCATGCTTTCTCCGATATTTTTTCGCCGAAGATCCCTTGAGGCCTGACAAGCAGGAAGATGAACAGCAGCAGAAAGGCAAAGGCGTCTTTATAGGGAACCGAAATGTAGGCTGCGCCGAAGCTTTCCACGACTCCCAGAAGCAGTCCACCGACGATGGCGCCCGTTATGTCGCCGAAGCCGCCGATGATCGTGGCCGCGAAAGCCTTGAGCGCGATGATTGCCCCCATTCCGATGGAAACGAACAAGACGGGTGAAACCAGTATGCCGGCGATGCCGCCCAGGGTGGCGCTGTAGATGAAAGTAAAGGCGATCATCCCCGCGACCGGGATGCCGACCAGGCGGGCCATGTCTTTGTCTTGCGAAGTGGCCTGCAGTTTTTTACCCAACAGCGTATGTTCGAACAGGAAGTACTGGAAGGCCACCGCAATTGCGGTGACGGCCAGTATCACCAGGTATTGTGTATCCATGAACACACCGCCCACTTCGATGCCTTGCGTCTCGAACACGCGCTGCATGGGCTTGGGTTGCGGCCCGAAGAAATAGAGCACCGTGTTCTGCATGAAGATCGAAGCGCCCAGCGTGCTGATGATGACCGGCAGGAATGAGCGGTGGCGCAGGGGATAGTAGACCCCCAGGTTGAAGATCATGCCGATCACCCCCATGATCAGTAGCGCCATGATGATGCTCAACCAGTAAGGCAGGCCGGCGCTCATGAAGGCCACCATGGCGAAACCACCCAGCATCGCAAAATCGCCTTGCGCGAAATTGACCACATTGGTCGCGCGAATGATCAGCACGAATCCGAGGGCTACAAGGGAATAGATTGATCCAAGCGCGAGGCCGGCAAACAGCACCTGGAAATTCATGGCCAAGAAATCCAAAGCTTCTCCTCCTTTCCTGTGCCAGCACCGCCTTTCGAGGGGCTGGTCATTGTTTTCTGTCAGAACAACATGGCATGAACCCATATGGGGCGGCTCAAGACCGGTGTATCTTTACAAACAACCGTTGCGGTGCAAACACTTCAGGGGGGTACAGCGGATAAAGCAAAACCAGGAATCGGTCCATGCTGTTTAGCAGGAAATACCTACAAAAACCTGACTAAACTTGAGCTATGTCGTCTTCCAATGTACGATCAGATCGGAAATCATATCGGCAACTCTACAGTGCGAGTATGCCCGCGTCAAGCAATTAAAGGAGTGGAGTTATGTCCAGCGAGATAAAGGCAGACCGCTTTGCCCGAGCCGCGGAGCCCGATAAACGATTAAGTATTGCCCGTCGAACTTCCCTGGGTGATGAGGTCTATGAAACGCTGTTGGCGCAACTCGTTGCCTTGCGGATTCCGCCGAATGCGCGGATTTCGGTAGACGCGCTGGTGCGCGAACTTGGCGTTTCGCAGACGCCGATCCGTGCGGCGCTTATACGGCTTGAGAACGAGGGCTTGGTCGTCAAGACCCATAACGTTGGCTATAGCGCCGCCCCGCTGCCTTCGCAGGAAAAATTCGAGCAAATCTATGATTTGCGCCTGTTGCTTGAACCTTATGCGGCCGAGCAGGCTTGTCGGAAGCTGAACAATGCGGCGCGCGCCGAGCTGGCTGAATTGGCGCTTGCCATGACCGAGCCCGAACCCAATGATGCCGAGCGTGCTTATGGAAAGTTTGCACTGCATGACGCCAAATTCCACGCACTGATAGCAACGCAAAGCGGCAACCTGCTGGTGGCCGAGGCCTTGGCGCGTTCCTATGCGCACTCGCATTTGTTTCGCCTGCGCTACCATGCCGCGGCCACAGAAGGCGCTGTCGAGGAACACGCAAAGATTATCAGTGCGATGGCGGCAGCCGACTCCGCCGGCGCTCGCGCCGCCATGGAGGAGCACATCGTACGTTCGCGTGCGCGCTGGCGCCCGTACTTTCTTGAAATGATCTGACTGCATGGAACATGGAAGGTATGCACGCATCGTGATACGTCGACTTCTGGGCGCTGCGATAATGCCATACCCTCTTCACTGATAAAACCATGCTGAACATCCTGGAAAGCGACGGCGTGCGCACGCTGCACTTCGGTTCATCCGCCGTGCAGGGCGCCATGCGCACCGACCGGCCCAACGACATTGAACTGGAATACGTCCAGCAAATGATGATGTGGCTGCTGTTTCGCGGCGATGCCGCGCACATTGTGCAGCTTGGCCTGGGCGCGGCGGCTCTGACCAAGTTTTGCTACCACCGCCTGGCTCCGGCCGCGGTCGCCGCCGTGGAGCTTGACGCCGGCGTCATCGATGTGTGCCGCAGTCACTTTGCGCTGCCGCCCGACGATGACCGCTTGAGCGTATTGAACATGGACGCCCTGGATTACGTGACGGACTTTTCCCGCCGCCGTTCCATCGACGTGCTGCAGGTCGATCTGTACGACGCGCAAGCGAAAGGCCCCCTGCTGAGCAATGATGCTTTTTATGCCGCCTGCGCCAACTGCTTGACCGCCAACGGCATGATGACCGTGAACCTGTATTGCGACTGGCCGGATCACCTGAACCATCTTCAGATGATAGAGAAGTCCTTCGAAGCGGTGGCCTGGCTGCCTGAAGTGCACGACGGCAACATGGTGGCGATTGCATTCAAGCGGTCGCCCTCGGTGGATTTTGACGATCTTTATGTACGCGCCAAGGAAATACACGCGACGCTGGGCCTTCCGGCGGAAACCTGGGTCGCCGGCCTGCATAGCTGGATGAGCCACGACACTGAATCGTCTTGACGATGGCCGCAGGCCTGGCGCATCGGGGCGGACTCATTCGCTGCCTGCCGATATCGCGCCACTTCCTTACATGCCTATAGTAATATTAGCTAATACCAAAAAGTAATTTAGAATTAGCTCAACGCGGGCGACATCAGGAGAGGAGCGTAATGAAGAGACAACACCGCTACATGGCCGCATTGGGCATGGCTTGTTTGGCCTGGGGCAGCGTCCAGGCGGCGGAAGCCACCTACACCAGTTCCAACCTGACCACCGAGACCGCCCTGGCCGCGGCGCAAGCGGCCCTTGCCTCTTGCCGTGAAGGCGGATACCAGGTGGCTGTCAGCGTTACCGATCGATCGGGGGTGCCTATCGTCGTGCTGCGTGACCGCTATGCGGGCCCGCATACGCCGGACACCGCCACACGCAAGGCCTATACCTCGGCCAGTTTCCGCATGTCGTCGGCCGACTTGGCGGAAGCCACCCAAGCGGGGAAGGCAACGTCCGGCATCCGCCATCTGGATCAGATTCTGGCATTGGGCGGCGGCTTGCCGATCGAAACCGCCGGCTCAATGGTGGGCGCCATAGGCATATCGGGCGCGCCCGGAGGCGACGCCGATGAAGCCTGCGCCCGCGCCGGCATCGAAGCCATTCAGGCGGACCTGGACTTTCAGTAGGTAGCTCCGCCTTGCGGCCGCATCGTCGCTGAAGGCCGTGGCGATGCGCGCTACGGCTTGCCTTCCAGGCTTTCCCGCTCCATGACCAGGTATTGTCCATAGGCGTTGATGCGGTTGGCGTCGCCAAACGCGGGATAGGATTCGAACCGGCTCCAGTCCGTGGCGGCATAGGCTTCTTCGAACCCCACCATATCCTCGACGGCGGCGCCCATTTCCTGGCGCAGGTATTCCAGGTACCTGCGCGTCAGCGCCATGTCTTCCTGGGTATTGGTTGACGATGCGCCATGGCCCGGAATGACGATCTTGGGCTTCACGTCCAGCATGCTGTCCAAGGCGGCAAGCCAGGCCTTGCTGTCGGCATCACCCACAAACGGGATGCGGCCTGTGAAATACAGGTCGCCGGCGAACAGGACTTGATCCTGGTCCACATACATCATGATGTCGTCATCGGAATGCGCGCCGCTGACATCGATAAGCTGGAAGCGCATGCCGCCCAGGGTGAACGGAATGATCTTGCCGTCGGTGAACTCCAGCCAGCGGTCCGCCGGCAGCACCCTGGTGTTGTCGTCCACCCAGGGGGCCAGGTCGGCGCGGCGCTGTTCCAGGCGCTCTTGCGCAATATCGGAATTCAGGTAGCCCCGGCCCTTGGTGTGCGCCCAGATCTCCGCCCCCGCCTTCTGGAAGGCCTGCAGGCCGTAGATGTGATCGGCATGGTAGTGGCTGACGATCACCCGCTTGACCGGCTGATCGGTGATCTTGGCAATCGCGGCCAGCATGGCTTGGCCCAGCGCCGGTGTGCCCAGGGTGTCGAACGCGACGACACCGTCGCCGGTGACGACAAAGCCGGCATTGGACATAAAGCCTTTGTTCGCCGCGCTTGCCATGCCGGACTCGCCGCCGAAGTAATACACATGGGGACTGACCTGTATCGGCTTAAGCTCGATCACCGGTTCGGCCGCCGTGGCAGCGGCGGACCCCAGCGCCAGGCAGGCGATCAGGGCGGCAAAGCCTCTTTGCAGGATATGCGCCATGTGATGCTTCCTTCTGGTGGCGGTATAGGGGCTGGCGATGTCTCGATGCCGGGGCCTCGGCACGGCGCAAAGCGCCCAAGACAGGCTTGGGCGCTTTATCCGCCTAAGGCTTGATATAGGCATAGCCTTCTTTGTTCTGCAGCTCTGTAATGCGCACCACGCCGGACGGCACGAATTCCGCCTCCATCACAAAATCGTCGTTGGTCTGGTTCTTGCGCTTCATGGTGATCTGGCAAACTTCGAACCGCACGCCGCGCGCCGCCAATCCCGAGATCAGCGGACCGACCGTGGCGGCGTCCTGGTAGTCGGTTTCAAGAAACTCGATGCCATCCGCGTGCGCGACCGCAACGATCTTGGTTTTGGGATCGGTGTCCAGTTGATTGCGCATATTGCGCAACGCGGCCAAGGCCTGCCCCGCGGAATCGTTGATGTGATAGATGACCTTGGCCGGTTCGCCGCCGGCCGCGGCCGGCCCCTGGGCCAATACTGGAAGCACGGCGCCGGACAGGGAAAGCCCCAGGGCAAACGTAAGCGTGGCAAATCTATTCATGGCGTATCTCCTGAAAAATGAACGGTATCCAACAAGGCCTTACACAAGGCCCTGGTTTCCATCCACCCCTTTGATTCGGGGTTCGTTCAACTGTATCTTGCTGATGGTTTTCTTGTCGCGCAGGTGGCGGGACACGACATCCCACACCGGTTCGCCTTTCGCACCTTCGGCAACCGGCGCCCATCCCGCGACCTTGTAGGTCTTGTCCGCCTCGATCGGCTTGCCGTCGAGCATCATGTCGCTGATGCGGTGCCCGGCCTCTTTGAGCGGATCGATGGTGTATTGCATGCCGCCCACGCGCACCATGTCTCCCCCCTGCTGGTAATAAGGATCGGGATTGAAGAGATTGTCGGCCACATCTTCAAGAATCACCTTCAGCTGGCTGCCCGGAAGATCGCTGAGCGTTGTATAGGGATAGGTGATTGCCGTCTGGTCCATCAGGTGCTCCATCGTGATGTCCGAACCGGGCAGCAGGCTGGTGCCCCAGCGGAAGCCGGGCGAAAACGCGATCTGGGCTTCCTTCTGGGTGATGAGCGCATCAAGGATCAACTGATCGAATGTACCGTTGAAATTGCCCCGGCGATACAGCATGTCGTCGGTGGTCGCCAGCGTTTCCGCCAGCTTCTCGGCGAAGGGCGAGCGGATCTTCTCGATAAGCGCGGCCATGTCGGGGTCGGCATCCAGGAAGTTGGCGAACACCGGCATCAGCTTGTAGCGGAAATCGGCCACCTTGCCGTCCCTGACATCGAAGTCCAGCACACCCAGGAATTTTCCATTGCTTCCCGCGTTGGTCACCAGGGTCTTGCCGCCGCTGTTTTCCACGATCACGGGCGCGGGCATGCCGTCGTGCGTATGTCCGCCCAGGATGGCGTCCAGGCCGCGCACCCGTGATGCCAGTTTCAGGTCCACATCCATGCCGTTATGCGAGAGCAGCACCACGGCCTTGGCGCCCTTGCCGCGCACTTCGTCTATTACGCCCTGAAGCTGGCTTTCCTGTATGCCGAATGTCCAGTCCGGCACCAGATATCCCGGATTGGCGATGGGGGTGTAGGGAAATGCCTGGCCTATGATGGCCACTTGCACGCCATTCATTTCGCGCATGGAGTAAGGCGGGAAGACGGGATCGCCAAAATCGGACGTCTGGACATTCTGCGCAATGAATTCGACCTTGTCCTTGAGATCGTTGGCGATGATTTCTTCGACGCGCTCGGATCCCAGCGTGAATTCCCAGTGCGCGGTCATGATATCCACGCCCAGCGCCAGGCAGGCGTCCACCATGTCCTGGCCCTTGGTCCACAAGGCCGTGGCCGATCCTTGCCAGGTGTCTCCGCCATCGAGCAGCAGCGCGCCCGGCCGGCCGGCCTTCAACCGTTTGACCAAGGTCGCCATGTGCGCGAACCCGCCGACTTTTCCGTACTGGCGCGCGGCGTTCTCGAAGTCCAGGCAGGTAAAGGCATAGGCCTGCGCCGTGTCCGGCTTCAGGCCGTAGTGCGACAGAAAGTGTTCGCCCACAAGATGGGGCGGCCGGTTCAGTGCCGAGCCCAAGCCGATGTTGACGCTGGGTTCGCGAAAGTAAATGGGCTGCAGCTGCGCATGGCAATCCGTGAAGTGCAGAAAATGCACATTGCCGAAGCGCGGCAAGTCATAGAAGGCGGCGGCAGCCTGTTCGGCGGCGCGGGCGGAATGCGAAAACGTCATCCCTCCGGCCGCGGCAATGCCCAGCACTTGTAGGAACTCGCGGCGACTGATCATATAAACGGCTTCCTGCTGATTGAAGATAAAAAATTGGCCCCTGGTCCATCCGGTTGCGCATGCAGCCGCCGGACCGAGAGGCCGTGATTACTTGGCGCTGCCGGGCGCCGGGGCGTACTTGATAAGATCCAGCACGTCTTCCTCGAACATCTCGCCCGGTATTCTTTCGGCGACCTTGCCATCGGCCTTGATGACAAGAATGTAGGGAATGACCTTTCTTTTGCCCAGCACCTGACGCAAGGCCGGGGTTTCCATGGCGACGGGGAAGGTGTAGCCATGCTTGCGCAGATAGGCGGCGGCGTCCGCGTCGTTCCGGTCTATGCTGACCGCGAGCACTTCCAGGCCCTTATCGCGCGCCTGTTCCCACAGTTTCTGCAGATAAGGATTCTGGCGGCTGCAATAGGGGCACCACGATGCCCAATATTCGACGATGACGGGTTTGCCATTGAAGTATCCCTGCGGCAATACCCTGCCATCCAGCAGGCGGATTTCGGGAAGCGCCACAAGATCGCCGACCGCGACGTCGGAGTGCGCCGGCGCCGCAACGGCGATGCTGGCTGCCAGTCCGAACCCCGCCAGCACCGTGGCGAATCTTGAGCTCCACATGATCCGTTTCCTTATGCCTGGCTATTGCGCGACGCCGTCCTTGTTCACCGGCGATTCCGGGTCGAACAACAGCGCCATGACGTCCTTCAACTGGGCTTCAGTCAGAATCCCGGCGGCGCCAAAGCGCGGCATGATGGAACATGCCGCATAGGCGTGGGAGTTGTAGACCTTGTTCCAGGTGTACTTCATGATCGCTTCGGTGGTCCCGCGCTGCTTGCCGTAATGCAGCAGTGAAGGCCCGATGTTGCCGAAGGAGATCTCGGCCTTGGTCATCTGGTGGCAGGCATAGCAGTTGCCGCCGTTGGCGGCGCCGGCCTTGTCGCTCAATTGCATGCCGCGTCCGCTCTGCGCCACTTTCTCGCCCGCTTTCCAGTCGCCCAGGTACTTGCCGTCGGCCGGATACTTGACCGAGGCCAGCGCCTCTTTGGTGATTGCGGAGGCTTCTTCCTTGGTCAGGGGCTTGCCCGTCATATCCGCCTGCGAGCAGGCTTTCTGCATGGCCGACTGCTCCAGCCTGTCCATCTTGGCAATGCCCTTGGGCTCGAACGAAGCCTGGAGCACAGCCTGCACGTCTTGCGGGCTGGTGCCGGTTACCGGTTGGTCCGCCTGCGCGGCGGCAGCGGTCAATAGCAGCCCGGCCAGGACGGCGAGCGGCGCGATTGTCGATTTTTTCATGAGCTTCTCCGCTTACCGTTTGAGACCAGGCGCAGCCATCTCGCCACCGTTTGCATTGACCGCCAGGAATACCGTTAGATCGACGGAGGCCTGCGAGCCATACTTCAGGTAGGGCATGCGCTGCTGCCGGAAACAGTCATTGAGCCGCCATTGCATGGAGCGCAATGCGCCTTGCGAGACCCGATAGGCCGGCCACGAGGTATAAGCGGCGCGGGCCGAATCGGTCTTGGTCAGGTTGGGCAGTTCTTGCAAGCGGATGCGCTGCTTGTCCACGCTATGGCAGGAGGCGCAGGCAAAGTCATAGGGGCCGCCGCGAAAGAAGAAAATCTGCTTGCCGCGCTCGAACGCGGCCTTCTCCTGGGGATGGCTCTGCGGCACCGCCAGCGGTGTGCCGCGCGACTGGCCGACAACGTATCCCACCAGCGCTTCCATGTCGGTCGAATAATCACCCCTGCCCGAGAACGGTTTCTTGGTGATTTCTTTCTGGTCCATGCCTTGCAGGTTGACCATGCAGTACACAAGGCGGGATTCCAGGTCCATGACGCGCCCGGCATCCTCGAAATAGCGCGGCAGCTGCGCGTAGGCATTCTTGACCACGCCGGGACCTTGCCCCAGATCGCACTGCTCGAGCGATGCGCTCTTGGGTCCGCGTTTTTCGGCCCACAGTTCTTCGCCCGTCATCTCGATCAGTTCGGCCGGATTGCCGCCCTCACCCAGCATCTCGCGATATTGCTCGATGCCGGCCGATGTGCTTTCCTGCGCGGTAGCTGGCTGGACCGCCAGCACGGCGCCGGCGGCAAGCACTAGCGCCGCGGCGCTGCTCAGTTTTTTCTTCATGTCTCCCACCTCTCTGTTGGATGCGTACAGCCTTGTCGCTCTCTTCTTTTACGCAGCAGCGAACCTAGCGAATCTCTGTCGTGTCGGTACGGCTTTCACCCTTGTTGTCCTTCCAGGTGATCGCCACCTTGTCGCCCTTGTTGCCGCCCTTGAACTTGAAGGAAAGGAAGGGATCGCGCGATACCGCCGGGCCCCACTGGGCCGACAGCACGGTCTTGTCGTTGCATTTGGCTTCGACCAGGTCGATGAAGTGGGCCGGAACGACATTGCCGGAGCTGTCCTTGCGCTGGCCGGTTTCCATGATGTGACTCATCAACGCCTTGACTTCGGTGACGCCGTCTTTCTGTACAGCGCGGATGCGCATTGGTCTGCTTGCCATGATTTTTCCTCGTATATCGTTGATTCAGTATGGTGGACCGCAAGGCGGGGGGTATCAGCCGCCGCAGCCGCCCAGCGTTACCTTGATTTCCTTGTGCACGGTGTAGAACTTGCCGTCGGCCTTGACCAGGGCATAGACGTCGGACGTTCCGCCCATCTTGATGCGCGTCGCCACTTCGGGCAGCGTGCCGTCGGCCATATCGAAATGAGCGGCCAGCGCGTTCGGGTTCTTGGGCACCAGGATCGAGATCTGCGTGGTGTTGGGCAGGTCGCTGTTCACGCCCACCGGCACCACGGCGCCGTTCTCGGCGATATCGGGCGCGACCAATGTGATCTTGTCGCTCTGGGCGGCCTGGTCGCCGCCGAAGGCCTTGATCACCTCATCCACTTTGGTGGCGGTAAAGGCCGCCTTGTTCCATTCCTGCTGCACGGCCCACGCCTGCTCCGGACGCAAAATCCCAGCGGTGACCGCAAGGCTGAGCACCGTGCCCAGCTTGAGCACATTTCTACGCTGCTTGTTCATTTCCTGCTCCTCTGTTGAATCGGGTATGTTTGTTGAACGCTTATGTTTACTGACCCGCGGCGGCGAGTATCGACTCGACCATGGTCTTGGCATCTTTGTCGGATAAGGCCGGATGGGGCGGCATCGGAATCGCTCCCCATGCGCCGGCGCCCCCCTTTTGCACCTTGGCGATCAGCTTGTCGACGGCGCCGTCCTGTCCCTTGTATTTGGCGGCGATGTCCACAAACGAAGGGCCAAGCACTTTTTTGTCTTTGGCGTGGCAGGCCATGCAGCCGCTGCCGTTCAAAAGGGCCATGGCTTGCTGCGACACATCGGCCGCATCTTCCTTGCCGCCTTCCTTGCCGCCATCCGGAGCATTGGCGGCAGGCGCCGCCGCCAAGGTGGCGCGGGCGTGCTCGCGTATTTTTTCCAGGTTGCCATCCACCGGACCGGACAAGGCCGGCGCCTGCGTATTGACGCCGCGCACAGGGCCCACGATCCGCATTTGGGCAGCCAGGTCGCCATGCGCATCCCGCGCATGAGGCGGAAGCGTCGACGATGGCTTGCCGGTGGTGACGCAGTCATTCATGCAGGCGACATTGCTTGTGTCCGGCTTGCCGTCGACCTTCCATAAGCCGTCCCAGAATTTCATGCCTTTGCGATTGGGCATTTTGTCCTGGACCTGTGCGATGTTCTCGTCCGACAAGGTAAAGTCGGACGGAACGATTTCCGCCAGGTTGAGCAGGTAGGCCAGCACGGCATAGACTTCGTCGGGTTGCAGCGACTTGGGGTTGTCCCAGGGCATAGCGCGGTGAATGTAGTCCCACAGCGTGGAGACCGTGGACACCTTCATGAGAGTCGTGCGCGATGGTTGCCCGCCCGCCGTCAATCCCGCCACACGGCCGTTCTTGATATCCTCCGCCGTCGTGCCGCCCACCAGCGGCGTGAATACCGAATTGCTTTCGCCGAAGGAGCCGTGGCAGGACGCACAGGTGGCATCCCAGATATCCGCCCCCTGGTCGACCGTGCCGCTGCCTTTGGGTATTCCCTTGAAGTCCGGCCGCACGTCGATATCCCAGGCCTTCAGTTCGGCCTCGCTCGCGGGCCGGCCAATGTCGTACTTTGTCCTGGCGCTCTCGGCAAACGCGGTGGTGCAGAACGCGGCGCCCAGCGCGCATGCCAGCAAGGCGCGCTTAGTCCATCTGAACATTGAAGACCTCCCCGCTTTGGGCGATTTGCCAGGACTGGATTGCATTGTTGTGATAAGTGGAACGCGTGCCGCGCACTTCCCGCAGTTGGCGGTAACGCGGTTGAACGAAGCCTGTGCTGTCGATGGCACGGCTTTGCAGGATGACGGGCGAGCCGTCCCACACCCAATCGATATTGAACCGGGTAAGGCACTTGTCCAGCACCGGCGTTTCCAGCCGGGCGGCCTTCCAGCTTTTACCGCCATCGAAGGACACATCGACTTGCTTGATCTTGCCGCGTCCGGACCACGCCAGCCCGCTGACGTTATAGAAGCCCTTGCCCATCAAGGCCTGGCCGCCCGAAGGCGAAGTGATCACCGATTTGCATTCCTGGATCGATGTGTATTGGCGATGGATGCCGTCGGGCATCATGTCAACGTAATGAGAAGTCTCGTCCTTGGAGTTCCAGGGTTTGTCGCCGACTTCGATGCGGCGCAGCCATTTCACCCAGGACACGCCCTGCACGCCGGGCACCACCAGCCGTAGCGGATAGCCATTCTCCGGGCGCAGCATTTCGCCATTCATGCCCCAGGCCACCAGTACATCGTCCAGCGCGGCATCCATGGAGATGGTCCGCGTCATGCTGGATCCGTCGTTGCCCTCGGCCAGGACAAAGCGCGCATTCTTGATATCCGCGCCGCAGTCGTCCAGCAGCACCTTGAGCGGCACGCCGGTGAACTCGCAACAGGACAGCATGCCGTGGGTGTACTGCACCGTCGGCACGGCGGCGTTTCCCCATTCCATGCCGGTATTGGCGCCGCACTCGATAAAGTGGATTTTCGACACAGCCGGCAGGCGCATCAAGTCGTCCATGGTGTAGACCTTGGCCTCTTTGACCATGCCGTTGACCATGAGCCGATGTTCTTCGGGGTTCACATCGACCCAGCCTTGGTGGTGGCGCTCGAAGTGCAGGCCCGAAGGGGTAATGATGCCGAAAAAGCCTTGCAGCGGCGCGAATGCCACCGAGGCCTGAGGCGTCTGTGTCAGCCCCGGCGACTGCCGGCGCTGCAGATTGGCTTCGAAGGGCGAAGGCTGGCCGTATGGCTTGGATGCCACGGGATGGCCCAGCTTGGTGCTCCATGGACGCGGCTCAAGAATCATGGGATCGCCGGCCGCCTGCTTGGCCGCCTGCGCCAGCGACGGTCCCGCCGCCAATGCCGCCGCGGCCGCCATAAAGCTGTTCTTCAGAAAGCCGCGTCGATTCTCGCTCATGCCGCCGGCGCTGATTTCGTTCGCCAATGCGGGCGGCACGAAATTCTCGGGCGCTTTTTTCAGGCGACCAATGGGCACTGATCGCTGCTCCCTGCTACCACTCACACTCATTCTCCCGGGTTGATCCTAGGGAATTGAATATAAGCCAATAGCTAATAGTTATAAACCAGGGAAATTCCCCCCTCCTTTATTCTTGACAAACATCAAATCCGCAGGGACATTTCCCTTAGATCAGCATGTCCGCCCATATGGCGTGCGCCCAGTCCATGGCCATCCGGCCCTCTCGCGCCGTCGCGCTTTCCGAGACGCCGCCGGCGCCCGTGACGGGCAGCATGGTGCGTTCTTCCGGGCTATAGCGGTGGACGCTGGCCACATGCATGGCATCTTCCGACCCCACGAAGCTGTAGCAGGTGCTGGAATAGATGGGGACCGGGTTCACGTCCTGGCCCAGCAGCAAGGCAGCCACCGCCGCCGCGCATGTCTTGCCGTGCTGGTTGGCCATATGGCCCGACTTGGGCATGACCGGTGCGATCTGGACAGCATCGCCCAGCACATGGATGCGTTCGTCGACAATGGAAGAAAACGTCAGGAAATCGACCTCGCACCAGCGGTCGTTGGCTGTGGTCAATCCGGCGTCTTTGGCGATATTGCCGGCCCGCATGGGAGGCAGCACGTTGACCACGTCGCCCTGCTCCTGCTCGCCCAATTCAAAGATGACGCTGCGGCTGGCGGCATCCACATCCACCGCCTTGAAAGCGGGGTTGTACTCGATCATGCCGGGGTAGCGATCGTCCCACGCCTGGCGAAACTGCTCGGCTTCGGAGGTGATGCCCGCGTTGGCATCGAAAATATGCACTTTGGCGCGAGGCTTGTGCCGCTGGAAATAAGCGGCCACCAGGCATGCCCGCTCGTAAGGAGCCGGCGGGCAACGATAGGGAGCCTCGGGAATGGCAAGGATGTAGCGGCCGCCATCGGGCATGGCCTCGAGCTGCTGCCTTAGCAAGAGCGTCTGCGGGCCCGCTTTCCAGGCATGCGGCATAAGGTTGCGCGCGCTTTCCGTCTTCAGGCCCGGAATGTGATCCCACATGAAGTCTATTCCGGGCGCCAGTATCAGCCTGTCCCAGGATAAGGGCTGGCCGCGTTTGAGCAGCAGCTTGCGCTGCCCGGCCTCGATGCCGACGGCCTCGTCCCGCACATGGTTTACGCCGTAGTTCGCCAGCCCGCCATAGCTGCGTGAAATGTCCGCCATGGACAGCCTGCCTTCAAGCACCAGATTGGACATGGGAGCGGAAACGAACTCGGCTTTCGGTTCGACCAGTGTTACGCGTATGCGCCCGGCACCGAACAAGTGCAGGTACTTTGCCGCTGTCGCGCCGCCAAAGCCGCCTCCGACCACGACCACATGCGGCTGGCCGGCGCTTCCGGCCCTTGCCAGCATCGGATAGGACACCGCCGCCAGTCCCGCCAGAGACTTGATGAAGGAACGGCGCCTCATGGCTGGCCCGCCTTGCCGCGGGGCAGGCTTTCGTACCATTGGCCGATACGCCGCAGCACCGCTTCGTCGTAGCCTCGGGCAATCTGGCCCTTCAGGGCTCCGGGCCGCTCGCCGCTGGCATACGCCAGCATGGCCTTGACAATGTCGTCCGCCGGCATGCCGGCCAGCGTCGGGATCCCTTGCACCGCGGAGCGGTCGACGCCATGGCAGGTCGCGCAGGAATAGGCCCAGGCCTTGGCCTGGATGTCGCCCGCCGCGAAGACTGACGCTTCGGGACCGGCCCGGCCATTGACAGTCTCGGGCTCCATGCCTTGCGCGGCAAAGGCCGGTCCTGAACACAAGAACAGGCAAGCCAACATGGCCGTCAATGGCGCCGGCCGCCTGCTTCCTGACGCCGCCTTACTTGCCATGATCCTGCATCGCGGGAACCCGCCGCATGTTCACTGCAGCCATGCTCAGCGCCAGCACTGCCAGGACGAGCGGGGCGAACGAAACCCAAAGCACCATGTTCCAGTCATAGGCGGCCAGCAATCCGCCCGATGCAAAGGAGCCCACAGCCATCGTGCCAAAAACGATGAAGTCGTTGAATGACTGAACCCGCGTTTTTTCTTCGGGGCGATGGCATTCCAGCACCAGCGCCGAGGCGCCAATGAAGCCGAAATTCCAGCCGATGCCAAGCAGGATCAGGGTCAGCCAGAAATGCGCGACATCGATGCCGGTCAAGCCCACAGCGGTGGCCAGGCCCGTAAGCAATAGCCCGGCCGACACGACCCGTCCGGCGCCAAAGCGAGTGATGAGCCGGCCCGTGAAGAAGCTTGGCGCATACATCGCGATCACGTGCCATTGCAGCCCAAGATTGGAGCTTTCCTGCGAATGGCCGCACAGCTGCATCGCGAGCGGCGCCGCCGTCATCAGGAAATTCATGAGCATGTACGAGACCGCGCCGCAGATCATCGCCGTGATGAACAGAGGCTGGCGGACGATGAGTCCCAACGGCCTTCCCCCCGCGATCTCGGCCGCGGTGGGCTTGGGCAGCTTCACCCCCAGCAGCACGATGGCGGATAGCGCGGCGACGACAGCTTGCGCGATAAAGGTGGCCGCGAACATATGCGCCGGCCACAGGTACATGGTGTAGTTGACCAACTGCGGCCCCACGACACCCGCCACCACGCCCCCGCCCATCACGAACGACAACGCGCGAGCCCGCTTGGCCGGACTGACGCCATCGGCCGCGGCAAAACGGAAGGAGAGCACGACGGCCGCGTAGGCCCCGCCGAAGAAGGTCGCCAGGCAGAACAGCCAGAACGATCCGATCATGACCGCAAGCGCCGCCAGCAAGCCGACCAGGACGCCGCAGCCGGCCCCCGCCAGAAAAGCCATGCGGCGGCCATACCGCCGCGCGATCGCGCCGGCGGGAAGTATGCAGGCGGCCATGCCCACCACGAAAATGGAAATCGGCAAGGTCGCCAGCGTTTTGTCCGGCGCAAGCGTGTGGCCGATGATGGCGCCCGTGGCGTAGACGACCACCGAGTTCGCCCCTGCCAATGCCTGGGCTACCGTAAGACGCGCGATATTGCCGCGCTGCTCTCGTTCAGACAATGCGGGAAGCTCTATATGTTCGTGCGGCGTTGCGGCGTCTGACAAGATATACCTCGGTTGGAATAAGCTTATGGTCTATAGTTATATTAACTTAGCCGCCGCCTTGGCGTCCGCAGGCATTGATCAAACAACGCTAGCCGCTTCAGCAACCAAACTGGATCGCAGCGTTTCAGCGGGCTGGCTCAATGTCCGCTCATGCGACCACACCAATCCAAGGCCGATTTCAGGCACCGCCAACAGATGACGGGCAACCAGTCCCTGGCGCTGCGCGTAGCGGGCGCCCAGCGTCTCCACGATGGCGATGCCCAGCCCCTGTGCCGCCAGCGCGCAAGCGGCCGAAGACTGGCCCACTTCCATGATGGGCTGATAAGGAAGCCGAGCCGCTTCCATGGCCTGCCGCGTGACGCGCCCTGCCGGTAATGTGGTCGCCAATACGATGGGGCCTGCATGGGCAAGGTCTTTCAGATTCAGTTTTTTCCTGTCAGCCCACGGATGCGTGGAATGCATCACGGCGTACAAGCTCATGGGAGCCAGCGCATGGCTGGCCACCCTGTCTTTCTCGACCAGGGTCCCCACGATGATGCCCAGATCTATGCGCTGATCGACCGCCATCTCGATGATCTCAAGCGCTGTGCCAGCCCGAACCGTTACGGCAATGCCCGGATGCTCGCGGCGCACCACGGCCAGCGCTGGCGGTAATATGCTGGACGCCGCAATGGCCACCGCGCCTATCACCAGCCGGCTCACTGAACCCTGCCGGATATCGCCCGCCAGCTTGTCCACGGCCTCCATTCCCGCCAAGGCGTTCAAGGCGTCGGGAATCAGGGCGCGACCCTGGCTGGTCAGTTGCAGGCGGCGGTTCTGGCGGCTGAACAATGCAAAGCCCAGGCGGGTTTCCATCGTGCGCAGCAATGCGCTTGCGGCCGGTTGCGTCATGTGTATGGATGCCGCGGCGGCGGTCACGGTCCCGCATTGATACATCGCGCGCAGCAAGCTCAGCTCACGTCTGCTTAGCATGTGATTTTTCTTATGAAATCATTCAATCTATCTATTTGACCACATACATTCCCGCCTCGACAATGCGTGGATGAACCATGACATCATCCGCTCGGTGGCCTGCATCCCGATGCGCCTGCCCTTTCACCATTGGACCGACCCGCCGCTGTTCGCGGGACGGCCGCGCACGACTCTGGACAGCGCCCTGGTTCGCCTGGAAACGCGGGACGGGACGGTGGCGTGGGGCGAATCGTATTGCGTGGAGCCTCGCGCGCTTGAAGCCATATTCAAGACCTTGATAGAGCCGCTGGCCAGGGACAAGTCCGCTTCCGATCCGGCGCTGCTGCCATCGATGCAGCGGACACTGCACAATCTGGGCCGCTCGGGCCCGGTGGTGCATGCCCTGGCCGGCCTGGACATCGCTTTGTGGGACCTGCGCGCCAAGCGCTCGGGGGTTCCGCTTTACGAGCTGCTGGGCGGCAAGCGCCGCGAACGTGTCCGCGCCTATGCATCGCTGTTGCAATACTACGAAGATGCCCGTCTTCTGGACTCCGTGACGACTCAGGCCTTGCAGGAGGGCTATACCGAAATCAAGCTGCATGAGCGCAGCAGCGCGGCGCTTTCGGCGGCACGGGGCGCGGCCGGCGCAGGGATTCCCATCATGGTCGACACGAATTGCGCATGGCTGC
Organism: Pollutimonas rozaliensis; assembly: GCF_048751585.1. Lineage (NCBI taxonomy): Bacteria > Pseudomonadati > Pseudomonadota > Betaproteobacteria > Burkholderiales > Alcaligenaceae > Pollutimonas > Pollutimonas rozaliensis. Next base: position 100,199 of record NZ_JAZHOB010000005.1, read on the forward strand.
CCGATGAAGCCCCGGAAGCCATTGCGGCCATGCGCGAACATGATCCGTTCTGGATCGAAGAGCCCTTGTGGCCGCCGGAGGACGCTGGAGCGCTGGCACGATTGCAGCAATCCTGCGGCGTCCCCTTGGCCGTGGGCGAGAACGCCAGCAGCGCGCATGCCTTGATGGACCTGGTTGACAAGGAATCGGTGCGCTATGTGCAGCCCAGCGTCATCAAGCTTGGACTCACCGCAGCACAGGACATTGCGCGGCGGTGTCATGGAACATCCGTGGTCTGCGCGCCGCAAGTCGCTTTTTTCGGCCCGGGCTATCTTGCCAGCCTGCATCTGATCGCCGCGCAGCGGCAGGACGTCTCGCTGGAACGGCTTTACGTGCATCTTGCGCATACGCCTTACCAGCATACCGTGCCGATAGAGCATGGATGGATACACGTTCCGGATACGCCGGGACTGGGCGCCGATCCCGAGCCCGAATTGGCCAACGGCCGCTATGCCGCTTAGAACCGACAAGCACCCATAAAAGGTGAAGGAGACACACATGAAAACTGGACGCCGCTCGTTTGTAATTGGCACTGCCGCCCTGATGCTGGGCACCGCCGCAAGCCCCTGGGCATCCTCCGCACATGCCGCCGGCTATCCCGACAAGCCTGTGCACCTGATGGTTCCCTATCCTCCCGGCGGGGCGACCGACAACCTGGGGCGCCTGGCCGCCGACGTATGGTCCAAGGCGCTCAAGCAATCGTTCGTCGTGGAAAACAAGGGCGGCGGAGGCACGATGATAGGCACGCGAGCTTTGGCAACGTCGGCGCCCGACGGCTATACGCTGGGCATGGTGGATTCGGCCTTCGTCATCAACCCCGGACTGCGCGGCACCGAGGTTCCCTACGACACCCTGAAAGACTTCAAGCCCATTTCGCAGATCGCCACCGCGCCCTTCGTCATGGTGGTTCACCCTTCCGTTGCCGCCAAAGACCTGAAGTCATTCATTGAGCTGGCCAAGGCCAAGCCCGGCATGCTGTCCTATGGCTCGGCGGGCGTCGGCAGCGGTCCGCACCTGGCCGGCGAGCAATTGCGCCAGAGTGCCGGCATCGACATTCAGCATATCCCTTACCGCGGCGGCGGCACGGTCATCACCGATCTTCTGGGCGGACAAGTGCAGTTCGCCTTCGCCACGGTTCCCACCTTGGCCGGGCACATCAAGGCCGGGCGCCTGCGCGCCATCGCCGTCACCACCAGCCAGCGCGTGGACTTGCTGCCCGACGTTCCGACCTTTGCCGAACTGGGCCTGCCGGGCGTCGACCTGACACCGCTGTTTGGGCTGATAGCGCCGGCCGGCGTCCCGGACGACATCATCCAGACACTGTCCACCACCATCGCAACATCGATACGATCCGGCGAGATGCGCGAAAAGCTGACTCAAATGGGCTTTATTCCCGTGGGCAGCACACCCGCCGAATTCCAGCGCCGCATTCAGGATGAAGTCGGCAAATGGACAGAGGTGATCAAGCGCGGCGGAGTGGTTGCGCGGTAGGCGCAACGTACGCCGCCGCGCTTGCTGGCTTGCCGGTAGCCGGCTGTCACTGCTGCTTCAAGTTCGCAACCTTTTCGACCAACTGCCGGTTGGACGCCAGCTCGTCCCGTATGTCTTGGGCAAACTGCTGCGGGGTGCTGGTGGCGGGGATATTGTTGCTGTCCACCAGCAACTTCTGGATTTCAGGCGTGGCCACAACCTGGTTGAGTTCCGTATTGAGCTTTGCGACGATGGCTGCCGGCGTTGCGCCCGGCGCAAAGAAACCGAACACCGACATTTTGTTGGCGGCGGCATAACCCAGTTCGTTGAAGGTGGGTACCTTGGGTAGCGAGGCGATGCGCGCGGGCGCGGCGATCGCCAGCGGCACAAAGGTGCCTTCGGCCACATGCGTCGTCAGCGCGGGGCTCATGTTGGTGGAGATCAGTTCAAACTGTCCGCCCAGGGCATCGGTCAATTGCTGGCCGGCTCCCTTGTAGGGAACGTGCGTGACTTCTATCTTGCCGGCCTGCTGCATCTGCTCCAGCATCAAGTGCCCCAGCGAGCCTTGCCCCGAGGTCGCCCAGCGCAAGGATCCGGGCGACGCCTTGGACAAGGAAATCAGATCGGCGACATCCTTTCCCTTAAAGGCTTTGATGCCCAGCAGCACCACCGGAGAAACCATCACGCTGCCGATGGGGGCGATATCGCTTTGTGGATCGTAAGGCGTTTTGCGGATGGCCGGGGACAGGACCAAGGGACTGACGGACGAGAATCCGATGGTGTAGCCGTCGGGCGTCGCCCTTGCCACTTCGTTCATCCCTATCGTGCCGCCCGCCCCGCCCTTGTTCTCGACAACGAACGAGACACCCAGGCGTTCGCCCAGCTTTTCCGAGATGGCGCGCGTGACGGCATCGCTGACGCCGCCCGGAGGATAGGCAACAATGACGCGTACGGCTTTCTCGGGCCAGGCGGCCGCAAGGGCGGTCGCGGAAGCGGCGGCCAGGATGACTGCGGCCAGCGCGCGCGGGAATAGTCTGGGAAACATGGGATGTGTCCTTAAGAGGTGATGGGTGCGGCAAAGACGAAAATTGTACTTCGGCGGCGCTATGTACAGCGCACAAGCGGAGCGTTTGGCCTCTAGCGCACGTCCCATGGATTAAGAATAGCCACGCCGGTTGATTGAAAATCATCCACGTTTCTCGTGACCAGGGTCATGCCATGAACGAGGGCGGTTGCCGCAATCAGGCTATCCATGGCCGGGCCTGGGTCGGGAACATGAAGCGTTGCACAACGCTGGGCAATTGCTGTGTCAACCGGCAGGACGCGACCGGCGAATGCAGGCAAAACATGGTTCTCCAGCCAAGTCCGGAAGATAGCGCCTTGTGCAGAGTCGCGACGCTCGAGCAATAACACGCCCAGTTCCAGTTCCTGCACGGTGATGGCCGATAAGTAGAGATCCGCGGCATCCACGCTGTCGGCCCATTGAGCCACATTTTTATCGGCTCGGCCAAGGCGAACCTTGCGCAATTCAGAGACCACATTGGTGTCAAGAAGGAACATCAGGAAAAGTCCGCCGGCCTGGCAAGGTCGCGCGAGCGAGGCGTCTCAAAATCAGCATCGGCGACCCCCGGCATTGCCAGCAAATCAGCGATCTTCTTGTGACTTCCGGTAATGCGCTGGTAAAGCTCGATGCTCATGAGAACATGAGCCGGCCGGCCTCGGTCTGTAATGAACACCGGTCCATCATTTGCGGCGCGTTTTGCCTCGCTCGCCCCCTGATTGAACTCGCGGCTTGATATTGTGGTGATGGACATGGAACCTCCATAAACCGATGGTATGTACATATGTTACTACAATTCTGCCTGGCTTGGTACTCATGGCATCACCAAAAATCCGGAGGAGCGAATAATTTTTACTTCACCGCCGATCCAGGCAAATCAATGCCCGGAAAGACCTTGATGACGGCCGAGTCGTCTTCCTTGCCGTGTCCGGCGGCGGACGCCATCATGAACATCTGATGCGCCGTCGCGGACAGGGGCAAGGGGAACTTGCTTCCCCTTGCGGTATCCAGCACCAACCCCAGGTCCTTGACGAAGATATCGACGGCCGACAAGGGCGTGTAGTCGCCGTCCAGAATATGCGGCACGCGGTTTTCGAACATCCAGGAATTGCCGGCGCTGTGGGTAATGACTTCGTACAAGGCGGCGGGGTCGACGCCCTCGCGCATGCCCAGGGCCATGGCTTCCGCGGCGGCGGCTATATGCACGCCGGCCAGCAGTTGATTGATGATCTTCACCTTGGAGCCGGTGCCATATTGATCGCCCAACCGATAGACGTTCTTTGCCATGGCAGCCAGCACATCTTCCACTTTGGCGTAGGCTTCGGGCACCCCAGAGGTCATCATGCTTAATTCGCCCGATGCCGCGCGAGCCGCTCCGCCCGAGATCGGCGAATCAAGCATCAGGACTTGCCGTTCCGCCAAGCGCTGGGCAAGGCTTGCGGCAAAACCGGGGGCAACGGTGGCGCAGGCCAATACCACGCTACCCGGCTTCAGGCCGGCGCAGGCACCGTTGGCACCGAACAAGACCTCTTCGGTCTGTTCCGCATTGACGACGACAATGACCAGTACATCGCAATGCTGCGCCAACTGCGCAGGCGTGTCGCATGCGATGCCGTTCTCAGCGGCAAGCTGCTCCAGCGCCGATGCCCTGACGTCATAGCCATGAACCTTGAAGCCGCCGCGCAGCAGGCTGCGAGCCATGCCGAACCCCATTGCACCGAGACCGATTACGCCAACATTCCGAGACATAGAGCACCTGTTTCCTGTAAGAGTAGAACGAAAAACGGATATAAAGCACTACAGTTGCCATGACCTTGCGGGCGACCTGCCCCGCGGCAGGCTTTGCCGTCCTTTAACCTCGACTTCGCCTGGCCAGCAAAGCCGCCACCAGATTGTGGATGGCAGGGTTTGTCGCATCCTGTGAAACAGCCACGACGACTTGCGCGCGCGGCAGGTTCATGGCGCTGATGGGGCGGCATGTCAGGGCCGCGGTATGCGCTTGGGCCATGGATGCGGGGGCAATAGCCACGCCCACGCCCGCCTCCACCAGCGTCAGTATGGACGGCAGCCGGCTTTTCTGCACGATATTCGGCCTTATGTTCGCCTGGGCGAATAACCCTTCCACCATCTCGGCAAAGTACGGAGACACCGACCCGTCATAGCCGATCAAGGGATGGCGCGCAATGTCCTCCAGTCTTACGCTCTTTCCCGCAAAGATGCTTTCCGTCCTTGATACCAGCACGATGGGCTCTTCGTAGACCAGCGTCGTCCGGATCTTGTCGCTCTGGACGATGGGGCGCATAAGCGCCGCATCCAGTTGCCGTGCCAGCAGCGCGGCCGTCATGTCGACCGAATCCATTTCGCGAAGATCCAATTCTATGGTGGGGTGGTTACGCCGGAAGGAATGCAGCGACTCCACCAGGGGCGAGTGCGCCGCGCTGGGTGTGATGCCGATGGACAGTGAACCGGCATCGCCCCGTGCCACTTGGCGAGTCGCCCTGAGCATGTGCTCAAGGTCCGCGCATATCCGCCGCGCCTGTTCGTACATCACCGCGCCGGCGGGCGTCAGGCTTACAACCCGGGTCGAACGCAGGAACAGCGGGGTGCCCACCCATTCTTCCAGTTGCTTGATCTGCCGGCTAAGCGGCGGTTGGCTGGTCGACAGCCGCTCCGCCGCCCTGCCGAAGTGCAGTTCCTCGGCCACTACGCAGAAGGCGAACAGGCTACGCCCGTCGAATTTTATTATTTCCGATTTAGTCATTAATTCAGGCAAAAATGGTATTGGACGCGCATCAATGTGCACTTTACCATTTGCGCTTCGATGGAACCAAGAATTTGTTGAACTCCCACAAAGGGATAAGAAGAGTCGTTATGAAAGTTGAGCGGGACCTTGAGTTATTGGCCGGGTACTTTCCTGGCAGGGAAGAGCTTTCCAAAAGCGCGCCCGACACCGCCCTGCGCATCAGCATGGATGCCATAGAACGAAGGGAAGCGGATGTGCGGGCCTGGGCGGGACTGCGATCCCGGCAAGACCTTGAAGCCGACGTGGCGGACGCCGCGGCGCAAGCGCTTCGGGCGCTGCCTTTTGGCGTGAAGGACGTGATCGACCTTCGCGGGCTGCCTACGCAATGCGGCGCTGCGGGGGACATCAAACAAGCGGCGCCGTACGACGCGGCCTGCGTTGAACAGTTGCGCTGCGCGGGCGGGATTCCCATTGGTAAAACCGTGACGGCGGAGTATGCCTTCCGCCAACCTGGACCGACGCGCAACCCATGGAACCTTGACCATACGCCGGGAGGCTCTTCCAGCGGTTCAGCGGCGGCGGTGGCCGCAGGCATGGTGCCGCTGGCGCTCAGTACGCAAACCGGCGGCTCCATCATCCGCCCCGCGTCGTATTGCGGGGTCGTCGGGTTCAAGCCGTCCTTCGGGCTGGTCAGCCGCGACGGCCTGAAATTGACCAGCGAATCCCTGGACACCATAGGCTGGCATGCCGCGTCGGTGGACTATGCCCGCGCGGCCGCCCAGGCGCTGCTGCCGCATGGCCCCGGCAAAAAAGGCGGCGATCCGCGCCAACTTAAGGTCGCCATCACATTGCATGGCGCGGAGCTGCCGCCCGATGCACAGGCGGTCGCTTCAATACAGCATTTGCGGCAGCTGCTCGAGCGCGAGGGAGCCCATTGCGAGGACGTTGCGATGGGCAAGGAACTTGACCTTCTGGCGCAGGCGCATGCGGCAATCATGCGATACGAATTCGCCCGCAACCTTGCCCCCGTACTGCGCCATGACCGACAGGTATTGAGCCCTTCCCTGCTGAGCAACGTAGCGGAAGGATTTGCGGTTCCGGACAGCTTGTATCTTGAAATGCGCGCCGTCCAGCGCGAACTCAGAAGCGCTTGGCATCAATTATCAAACGGCGCGGATCTCATCCTGACGCCTAGCGCTTCCGGCACCGCGCCGGCCGGCCATGCCCACACCGGCACGCCGTCATTCAACAAAATGTGGTCCGTGCTGGGCTGGCCATGCCTGCATCTTCCGGTAAGGCTGGCCGCCGACGGATTGCCCATGGGCGTACAGATGATTGCCGATTGGCATGACGATTTCAGGCTGCTCGAATTGGCCGCAACGATAGAAAGCAAGTTAAAACCCTAAAGGAGACTGCAGTGATCAAGACCCGAAAAATTCTAGGCAAGACCGTAGCCATCGCGCTGGCAGGCGCCGGCTTTTTCATGACGGCAAGCGCGGCCGCCGATGCCGTATCCGATTATCCGACGCGACCCATCACGGTAACGACCCCGACGGCCGCCGGCGGCGGCACCGATATCGTTGCGCGCATTGTGTCGGAAAAAATGTCGGCGCTGCTTGGCCAGCCCATCGTGATCAGCAACAAACCGGGCGCGGGCGGCGTGATCGGCAATCAGGCCATGCTGCGCGAAAAGAATGACGGGTACAGCCTGTTCATCACGGCCAACAGCAACCAGTTGATCGTTCCGTGGGTCTTCAAGAACGCCAACTTCGACCCAATCAAGGACTACGCGCCTATCGCCGCTTTGGGGGTGGTTCCTTACGTGCTGGCGGTTTATCCCGATTTTCCCGCGAAGAACCTGGATGAATTCCTGGCGCTGATCAAGAAGAACCCGGGCCAGTATCAGTACGCATCGGCGGGAGCCGGTACATTGAACCACCTTATTCCAGAGATGCTTACCCACACGATAGGCACCCGCATGGAGCACATACCTTACCGCGGCGTGGCGCCGGCCATGGCCGACGTATTGAGCGGCCGGGTCCCCATTATTTTCGGCAGCCTGTCTTCGGTGCTGGAGAACATCAAGGCGGGCAAGCTACGCGCCTTGGGTGTGTCCAGCGCTCAGCGCACCGGAGTCCTGCCCGATGTGCCCGCGATCAGCGAGAAAATCCCCGGCTTCCGAAGTGAAATGTGGGTGGCCCTTTATGCCCCCGCGGGCACACCCGGGCCCGTCATCGATAAACTGCACAAAACAGCGCAAGCCGCCTTGTCCGACCCCAAGACCAAAGAACTCTTCCAGGGCTTGGGCATGTCCGTCATGACCGAAGGCCCGGAGGAGCTTGCGAAAATGCAGGAGGCCGAATACCAGCAATGGAAGGAAACGGTCGAGGTGGCCGGAGCGAGTGTGAACTAGTACGCGGGCTTGCGCGGCGCCTCCGACCCGAAGCGATCAGAACGTGGACGCGCAATGCCCCCCAGACGGAGCCTGCCCCGAACCCGCCGCGATCAGCGGCGGTTCCATGTGCACGTTGACCGGATCGGAAGCCGCCCAATCCCATGCAAAAAACCCAAGCAGCGCAATCCAGAACGCGATCAATACTATCGGACGTTTCATATCGCCTCCGACCTCAGAACTGAAAATGGCGACGCAGGCGCACGCCGATCAGTGAACCCATGAATGCCATGGGCACCCAGATCCAGCCATGAAGGCTGCCGGTCGAAATACCGCTGACCATGGCCCCTATGTTGCAGCCAAAGGCCAGGCGCGAGCTGTAGCCCAATAAGAACCCCGCGACAATCCCGACCAGCCATTGAGTACCGGTCAGCGGAGCCGAAGGCTTGGACGACGACTTGCGTGCGGCGATGTACAGGGCTCCCGCCAGGATGCCGATATTCGTGATGGACGTCACATCCATGAACACCGATTGCGACAGGTTCGCCATGTTCACCGGTTGGCTCCAGAACGGATTGGAGGCGGGATCGAAAATGCCGGCCGCCGTCGCGATTTTGCCGAACCATAACCCAAAGCCATATACAACGCCCCAGGGCTGACCCGCAATCACCAGATTCAACACAGCCAGCACCGCCAGCAGGATCGCGCCGATAAACAGCTTGCGATCAAACCAGCGAGCCGATTTGCCGGACCAGAGCACAGCCGCCGCGGCGAAGACGGCCAATCCGGCCAGCGTCAGCAAAAAGGCATCAAGCGGTCCATATTGGGCAACCAGCCCCACCGGCTTGACCGCCCCCAACTGCAGCCACTGCTCAAGCTGCACCGAACCCATGAAGCTGCCAAACGCGAAAACGGGCAAAATCGCCATGTTCAATGGCACGCCCATCCCCGCCTTGTACAAGGTTCCGGAGCCGCAGCCGTCCGCAATCTGCATGCAGGCGCCGAAAACGAAGGCGCCCACAAGAAGGCTGATGCTTGGAGGTCCAAGGGCGGCGCCCAGGTCGGTGGGAAACGCGGCCAGCAAAGGCATGGACACCGCGGCGGCGAGAGCCAGCAGGAACAGTTGCGCCAGCACACCGCTGGGATCGCGCTGTTCGATAAGGCGGCGCCAACCGGTCGTAAACCCGAAGCGGGCTCCCGCCAGCACGCTGCCCATGCCTATGCCTACAAGAAACAAAGCCGCCTGGCGCACGGATACGAACCAGACCAGGAATACAAAAAATGCGGCCATCACGGCCGCAATAGGGAGACGTTTCATATGACTGCTCAGGAAGTTGCCTTGCTTATAAGACTCTTTAGATCGTTCAGGATCTGCTGACCGCGTCCAGGCACATTATCCATGGGAAGGGCTGTCGGCGATTGCGTCCATTCGACAAGGGAGGCAGGATACAGCTTGACATTCTTTTGGCCAACGACTTCTGAAAGCGCGAACCAGTCAGTCGCCGCCCAGTGCCCGGTATTGCAGAAGGAAATCGTCTCTTCGGCCGGTTTGGTCAGCTCGCGCGCCGCAATCTTCTTGGCCTCTTCGGTCGAGACAAACTGGGAAGTACCCGGCTTGAACCACTTGTCGTTTTCCAGATTGATGGCATTGTGAATCGTGCCGGGAATACTCACGGCCGGCGCCTTGACCTCGCCCAGGAAGAACTTGGCCGGGCGGGCGTCCACCAACAGGGTTTGCGGGCTGTCGATCTTGGACTGGACGTCTTCCTTGGTTGCGATAAGCGCGTTGTTCAGCACAGGCTTATATTGGCTGGCAGCCACAGCGGCCGCGCTTTTGTCTTGCGGCAGACCCGCATCGGCCCAGGCCTTCAGACCGCCATTCAAAATCGACAGATTGGTCAGCCCCAGATACTTCAACGTCCAGTAGACACGGGCCGAGGCGCCAAAATCGGTGGAATCGGCACCGGAGGAAACCACCACCGCGTGCGTGTTCTCGTCCAGGCCCAGGCCCTGCACCAGTGCAGTCAGTTTTTCCAGCGGGGGCAACTGGCCCGGGTTGCTTTCCGGACCTCGCCAGGAACCATAAGGCGCGCTCAGGGCTCCCGGGATATGGTTGGCGCCATATGCCGGGGCGGGGCGAATGTCGATAATGCGCACGGTGGCGTCAGCGCGGACATCATTAAGCTGCGCGGGCGCCAGCAAGGGGGCCGCCTGGCTGGCGGCGCTGATGGCCACTGCCGCAATAGCGGACGCGATGGATAGGAAAATTTTCATGTCGAGAGCCACAAAGAAGAATGCGTTCATTTTCTCAAACTTTTATATAAGCATATAGACTAATTTATTGTTTTCTTATATCTATCTGAAATAATGAGCTGTGGGATCCGCGAATTATCCCTGCAAGAGCCGGGTTCAACATCGCTCCAAAATGCTTCATAACGTAACTTCACGCCTTTACCCGTTGCTTCGTCTTACACCTTGGCCCGTCTTTGAATACATGCAATGTTATGATTATTAAGGAAAAGAAACGCGCCTCCGGCGCCATTAATCAATAGTAAACCGCATCCACCCTGTGCCCGGCCCTTCCATGGCCACGGATGCCATGGACCGATGACACTTAATAATTCAATAACCGCCCTCCTTAAGCCTTTTCGTAATATCACGCTTATCCGCAATACCCGCCAGGCCTTTGGCATCCTTGGCCTGGCCGGTTGCTTGCTTGCGCCCACCGGCGCCTCCGCCAAAAAATTGGCCGGCGAGTGGGATCCCATGGCGACGATATCCATGCAGATCGCGCTGCAACAGTGGACCAGTCCCGCCGATCTGCCCGAACTGATTTCCGACCCGCTCGACGATGTGCAACTGCAGTCGCTTGCCGAAGAGGCCAGCAAGCAGGCGCAGGTCAAGTATTTGTCGAAGAAATGGGGGCAGCCCCCCGCTACGGTACGCAAGTATGTGAACCTGGCCTGGGCGGAGGCGGACAAGCGCGAAGGGCTGGAGCCCGAGCTATTGATCGCCATCATGCAGAAGGAAAGCTCCTTGAGCCCCCGGGTGCAAAGCCGTTATGGCGCGCAGGGCCTGATGCAAGTGGTTCGCCGCTGGCACCGTGACAAGCTGCATCCGTCGGAATCGCTTTTCGATCCGGCGGTAAACATACGCGTCGGCGCAGACGTCCTGGAAGAGTATCTGGAAATGGCCGGCGGCAAGCTGTCCGCCGCCTTGGCAAAGTACTCGGGCAATGCGCGCAATTACGCCAACGCTGTCCTGAAAGAGTCGCGCAAGCTTGCACGGCTTGCCGAGCAAGCGGCCGCCAATGCGGAGGCCTCGCAGGGCTGACGTCCCGCGGGCGGCTATGTGAAGATCGATTCCACCACTGTGCAGCTGGTCTTGGCTGTTGCGGACGAAGGAAGCATATCGCGCGCGGCCGACAAGCTGAATCTGGCGGTCGCGGCGGCCTCCCGCCGGATATCGGAACTGGAAGCCCAATGCGGCGCCAAGATATTCCAGCGTGTGCCCCATGGGGTCAGGATTACCGAGCCGGGCAGCAAATTGCTGCAACACATGCGCCAGATCGACAGCCTGATTCTGCGCCTGAAGGATGACGCCGACGCGATCAGCCGCGGGCAGGACGGGCGCATCATCATCGGCGCCCCTAAAACCGCCATCATCCAGTTCCTGGCCCAGGACATTGCGCGCATCAAAAGACGGCATCCCGGCATCGCCATTCAGGTATTCGAAGAAAACAGCAAGGTCGTACAGCAACTGCTGCGCGACAAGATCATCGACATCGGCATCTACGAAAAAACCAGCGGCTTCATGTCGCTGGAGGCCTTGAACTATCGCCAGGACCGGCTGGTACTGGTCTACAGCCGCGCGCATTTTCATTTCCACAGCGAACCGGTGTCCCTGGAAGAGGTGCTCGGTGTGCCCCTGGTCACCTTGGGAAAAGGCTCGGCCATCCTGGCCGCCGTGCAAAGGGCCTACCGCAGCCGTGGCCGGCAGTTCCAGTCCAGCTTTATCGTCAGCGGCTTCGACACGATGCTGGCCCTGGTCAGGCAAGGGCTGGGCGTGGGCCTGATACCGCCCGGCGTCCTGGAGGATTTCCGTATCGATCCTTCGCTGGAGACCGCCCAGATCCAGGGCGACTGGCACGAACGCCGCTATATGCTGTCTTCCGTCGACATCAATGCGCAGCCGCTGGCCCTGCGCAATGTGCTGGATATCTTGCTGGGCGACAGCTAGCCAGCCGCCTTCCCGCCTTGCTTCATTGACTGGCACGGCGCTGCCCGGCAGGCCGGTTTCGCAATTTGCGAAACCAGGCATGCTTCGGGCATTCTTGCCGCCCTGCCGCCAGCCGGGAACAATGAACGACACTATTCCTATTATCGGAGACACCATGAAACGCCGTTCATTCCTTCTGGGCGCAACAGCCCTGCTGGCTTCGCCCATGCTTATGGCTTCGCCGCTACCTCAAGGCACGATCAAGATTACTGTAGGCTGGGCGCCGGGCGGGGGCACCGATGTGTTTGCGCGCATCGTGGGCAGCAAGCTAAGCGAGCTTTGGGACCGTCCGGTGGTCGTTGAGAACAAGCCGGGCGCCACCGGCATGCTGGCGGCGGAGCAGTTCTCGAAGATGCGCCATTCCAAAGACCTGAACTTGCTGATGGCGCACGTCAATACGCATGCCATCGCCCCGCACATTTTCAAGACCGTCAGCTACGATCCGCTGAAGGATTTCGCGCCGGTGGCCCTGATTGGCGCAACGCCGCATCTTTTGGTGGCCAACGACAGATACAAGGACAAATCGGTCGATGACGTGGTCCAGCAGTGCAGGCAGAATCCGGGCACCGTCTCTTTCGGCTCATCGGGCACGGGCTCGGTCCAGCATCTTGCCGCCGAAATGTTCAACATGGCGGCCAAGGTGGAAAGCATACACGTGCCCTACCGCGGATCCGGCCCGATGCATACGGACCTGATCGGCGGCCAGATCGATTTCAGCTTCGACACCATGACGGCCTCGACGGCGCAGGTCAAAGGCGGCAAGCTGTATGCCATCGCCCAGACCCGGCTCAAGCGCGCCAAGGGCTTCCCCGACGTGCCCACCATGGACGAGCGGGGCTTCAAGGGCTTCGATGCATCCAGCTGGTACGGCGTCGTGGGACCCGCCGACATGCCCAAGGACCTGGCGATGGCCATCAATGCGGACATCAACAAGGTGTTGCTCATGCCCGACGTAGTCCAGCGCTTCGACAGCTACGGCGTCGAGGATGGCGGCGGCTCGGTCGATGACTTTGCGTCCTTCATGGCCGTAGAATACGAAAAATGGGGCAAGGTCGTACGTGCCGCCAACATTCGCGCGGACAGCTGATATGAATACTGCAAACAATCTGCCGCTGAACGGCATACGCGTCCTGGATGTCAGCCAGGTCATGGCGGGGCCCTTTGCCTGCATGCTGCTGGCCGACATGGGCGCCGACGTCATCAAGGTCGAGCCTCCCACCGGAGACCAGACACGGGGCGCCATGGGGTTCAAGATGAAGGGGCCCGACAGCATGGGCTTCCTGAACATGAACCGCAACAAGCGTTCGCTGACGCTGGACCTTAAAGACGAAGAAGGAAGAAAGACCTTCTACGAGCTGGCCAAGACGGCGGACGTCATCGTCGAGAATTACCGTCCCGGCGCGGTCAAGCGCCTTGGCATCGATTACGAGAGCATCAAGGCGGTCAACCCGAAAATCGTCTATGTCAGCATTTCCGGCTTCGGGCAAAGCGGGCCCTGGGCCCATCGTCCCGGCTTCGACCTGATGGCCCAGGCCATGTCGGGCATCATGAGCGTGACCGGCTACAAAGGCGAAAAGCCGGTGAAAGCCGGTGTGCCGGTGGCCGACATCGGATGCGCCTTGTTCGCGGTATACGGCCTGTTGTCCGCCTACATCGGCGCGCAGAAGACAGGGGTCGGCCAGCACATCGACGCCTCGCTCTTCGATTCGGCCATGGCGTTTTCCATCTGGGACATGTCGGAATACTGGGGGACCGGGGTACCACCCGCGCCGCTGGGCACCAGCAATAAAATGAGCGCCCCGTATCAGGCGGTGAAGGCCCGTGACGGCTACCTGGTCATGGGCGCGACCAACCAGAAGCTCTGGACCAGGCTTTGCCACTTGCTGGAGCGTCCCGATCTGATCGACCACCCGGAATACGGAACGATTCCGCTGCGGCTCAAGAACCGCGAGGCCTTGATTGAAGAGCTGGAGCGCGAATTCGCCAAGCGCGACAGCGCCGAATGGATAGACGTCATGCTTGAGGCCGGCATCCCCGCCGGTCCCATCCTGACCTATCCCGAAGCCTTCGAAGGCGAACACGGCACTTACCGGCGCATGGCCATGGACATCGACCACCCCATCGAGGGCAAGGTCAAGAATATCGGCTTTCCGGTCAAGATGCTGGGTACGCCGCAGCAGGTGCGCCGCCACCCGCCCCTGCTGGGCGAGCACAATGAAGAGATCCTCGCCGAAATCAAGGCGCTGAATGCCTCCGGTCAGGCGGCATCATGAAAAAATCCGTCGACCTCATCATGCATCCGACGGGCGTCGCCGAGATCATCGTCGACAGGCCCGAGCGCCATAACGCCATGACGCTGCCCATGTACGAAGACGTGCTTGCACTGATCGAATCGTCCCAGGAACAGGGCGCGGGATGCATACTGTTCCGGGGCGTGGGCGGGAAGTCATTCATCGCTGGAACGGATATTTCCTACTTCAAGGACTTCACCAGCGGAAAACAAGGCCTGGACTACGAGGCCTTTGTCGAGCGGGTCGTTGACGCCGTCGAGCGCATCGCCGTGCCAACCATCGCCGTTGTCGATGGATGGGCGGTGGGCGGCGGCCTGGCGTTGGCCACCGTATGCGATTTTCGCGTGTGCAGCGACACGTCCAAGTTTGGCATTCCCATCGCCAAGACCTTGTCGAACACACTGTCGTCGCGGAACCTGGCTCGCCTGACCGCCGCGTTCGGCCTTCCCCGCGTGAAGAAGATGCTGCTGCTGGCCGACTACGTTTTGGCCGATGAGGCCTTGTCTTGCGGATACGCCTATCAGGTTTGCCCAAAGCAGGAGCTTGAAGGCGCCGCCCATGAACTGGCACACAGGCTGATGGGTCTGTCCTCCGTCACGCAAGTGGCGGTCAAGGAAAGCCTGCGGCGCCTGGTGATGGAACAATCGCTGAACGACGACGATCTGATCGAAAAGGTCTACGCAAGCCAGGCGTTCCGCGACGGCGTCGCGGCGTTCACCTCTTCGGACAAGACAAAGACGTAGCTCTTCGCGGGCGGGCTCGGTGAGCCCCCGCCGCATATCCCGTGCCTTCAAGAAGCACAGCGCCCCTTGAGCTCTTCGAAAGAGACCAGTTCTCCCAGCAGCGCGCTGGCCGCCACAGTCGGCGGGCTGGCCAGCCAGACCTGCCCCGGCCCCGAGCGGCCCGGGAAATTCCGGTTGATCGCACTGACGGTCACCTGCGAGGCATCGGTCGACGACCCCGGACCGCAATTTGCGCAAGCGCCGCAAGAAGGCTGAAGAATACGGGCGCCCACCGCCGCGAACGTGCGGTCGTAGCCCTTCTGGACGCAGTAGTCGCGCACCGCCGTGGTGCCGTATTGCAAGTACAGGGTTACGCCGGCCGGTACCCGCAGCCCATGCTCCACCGCCCAGGACAGCACAACGTGATAATGGTCGAAGTCCTCGCGCTTGCCGGCGGTGCATGACCCGCCGTAGGCGATATGGACACGAGGCCTGTCCTTGACGCCGGACAGGGGCAGGCCGTTGCCGGGGTCGCCCGGCGCGGCCACCATGGGAGCCAGGCCGCCGCAATCGATATGCAACCTGGCGGCATAAGATGCGCCGGGGTCGCTATGCATCCACGGTTCCAGCTGGATGTCGACGCCGCGCCTTTCCCGCAGAAAGCGCAGGGTCTCCTGGTCGGGCGCCACAATGCCGGTCAGGCCGCCCAGCTCGGCGGTCATGTTGGTCAGCGTGGCACGCTCGTCGATAGAGAAATTGCCGACGACTTCACCGCAGAATTCAAAGACTTTTCCTACGCCGGCGCCCGCGCGGATCTCAGGCAGCGCCAGAATATGCAGCACGACATCCTTGGCTGTTACGCCCGGCCGCAAGGCGCCGGACAACTCGACGCGCAGGGATGCCGGCATGGTCAGCCTGACCGCGCCGGTGACGAAGGCGTTGGCCATGTCCGTCGTGCCCACACCGAAAGCAAGGCAGCCCAGCGCGCCGCTGTGCGGCGTGTGCGAATCGGTGCCGGCCGCGATTTGCCCCGGCAGCACGTAGTGCTCCGCCATCATGGCGTGCGAGATTCCCGCCGCGTCCGATACCGGATTTTCGGCGGCCTCGGCTTCAGTCAGTGTACGGTGCTGCCGCAATTGGTACTCGCCGACGAAGTCGCGCTGCGCCTGGCACATGGCCCTGACATTCGGAACGGTGCCGGCGCGGACATGGTTGGGACTTTCCTCTATGTAGGACGTGTGGTCTTCAAAGACCACTATGTGCTCGGGGTCCACCAGCGACAGGGGTTTCCCGTAGCGGGCATGCAGCATATGCGCGGCCATGCCCGTGTAGTACTCGTGGATGAAGCGCCAATCCGCGTGGACGAAGACACCGTCGCCAACCCGCGGATCGTCCGGCGTCACGGGGGTGCGCAGGCGGTTGCGCCGCACGATTTTTTCAAACAGGGTGCGCGGCCGGCCATCGGGTTCATCCCGCCCGCCGGCTGCGGCCTCCTTCAAATGCGCTTGGCCAAAGGCAAGCAAGCCGCCCGCGCGAACGATGGAGGCGGCAAGCGCATCGCGCCCTTCGACGATTTCGTCCACGGTGATGGATTCGCCGCGCAGCAGGCGTTCGAGCAGCCCCATGTCGGTGCTGGTATACAGACCGATGTTGTCGGCATTCTGGCGGTAGATGCGCTCGAAGCTTTCGGCGATCACCAGCTGTATGCCGGCGGACTTCTCGGCCACGGGGCTGTGCTCGCGCGATGATCCTTTCCCATAGCGCTTGCCCGCCACCACAACATTGAAACCGGCCGCCTTTATCGCATCCACCGCTATGGGCCGCAAACCTTCGACCTGGAAGCCGGTATAGGGATAGCGGCCCAGCGCCTCGTCGAAATGAGTCATGATCGCCACCGGCGTGATTTCGTCGGTGGATATGTCGTCCCGCAACGGCGCGGCCTGCGGCAAGGACAGCGCCGCGCCTTGCAGTTGCGCGCTGATGGCATCGGCCCTTTGCGACAGAAACAACAGGCGCGGCTGGCCGGCGGACAGGAGCTTGGGCGACGGCATGGGCAATTACTGCTGAGGCGTGATGCCGGCGGCCTTGACCAGTTCGGCGCTTCGGGCGATCTCGTCCACGATGGTCCGGCGCGCTTCGTCGGTTCCGCTGCCGTTGGAAACGAAGCCCTGCGGGGAAAGCGCCTTCAGCACGGCGTCATCCTTCATGGCTTTGGCGGTTGCGGCCTGAAGTTTCTGGACGACATCGGCGGGCAGGCCCGCCGGGCCGATAAGGGCGATCCATGCATCGTAGGCATAGCCCCGCACGCCCGCTTCGTTCAGGGAAGGCACGCCGGGAAGCGCGGCGATGGGCTGGGCCGTGCTGACGGCCAGGGCCCTGAGCTTGCCCGCCTTGATCTGCCCCAGTACGGAAGGCACGGCAAGGAAGGCGGTGTGTATCTGCCCGGACATCACATCCGTGGCCAAGGCGCTTCCGCCCCGATACGGTATGTGCGCCATGTCGACCTTGGCCTTGGCCTTGAGCATCTCGCCGGCCAGGTGCAGCACGCTGCCGGATCCGGCCGAGCCGTAATTGATGGTTCCCGGCTGGTCGCGCGCCGCCTTCAGCAGGTCTTGAATCGTGCGATAGGGGGAATTTTCCGCCACCACCATGACCAGCGGCGTCGTGCCGATGATGGATATCGGCGTGATGTCCTTTACCGAATCGTAAGGCAGGCTTTTATGCAGGCTGGGGTTGATGGCATGGTTGGAAGATACAATACCCAGCGTATAGCCGTCCGGCTTGCCGGCGACCAATTGGCGCGTTCCCGGAACGCCGGCGGCTCCCGACAGGTTCTCCACGACCAAGGTCTGCCCCAGTGTCTTGCCCATGTTGTCGGCGACCACCCTGGCCACCACATCGGCGGTCGAGCCGGGCGATGTGGGCACGATCAAGCGGATGGAGCGATCGGGGTAATCGGCCGCGACGGCTGTTGCGGCGATGCTAGCGGCGCCGAAGGCCAGCATGCAGCCGGCCAGGAATTTATGCGTGAACATGTCGTCTCCCTGATAGTAGTAAGGCGCAAAGGCCCGCAACCCTTATGAACTCATGGGATGCGCCGTCAGTATAGGGAAGGGAAGCCAGCGCCCGAAGTGCCTTCTGGGCATGCCGGCCATCGCAAATCGGCAACGGGTTCAGTTGCGCTGCGTAAGAAACTTCAACAGGGTTTCGGCCGTGGCGGAAAGCTGCCGCCTGTCGGGAAACACGATGCTGATCTTGCGCTCCGCCCAGGCGTCCGACAAAGGATGAACCACCACGTTCAGCGACTGCAGATGCAGCTCTGCCACCTGCTGGGGCATGATGGCCATGCCAAGTCCGGCATGCACCATGCGGCACAAGGCGTCCAGGCTGGCGACGCGTATTTTTATCGACAATGAAATGCCCAGCGCATCGGCCTGGGCAGCCAGCATCTGAGTTAGCGCGCTGTTCTCGCGCAGGCTGACGAAGGTCTCCCGCGCAATGTCCTTCAAGCTAGGGTTTCGGCAGCTGGCCATGGAATGTCCGGCGGGCATCATGACCGCCAGGCGATCCTCCCGATAGGGTAGTTGCTCCAGCCCGTCCAACCCGGCCATGTGATTGCAGATGCCGAAGTCGGCGGCCCGCTCACGCACCAGGCGCTGGACGTCCGGGCTGTGCTGCTCTTCCAGGTCGATATCCACTTCGGGAAACACCCGCTGGAAAGCGGCGATGTCTTCCGGCAGGAACTGGACGATGGCCGACAGGTTGGCCACCACCCGGACAGATCCTTTGACACCGGCATACAGGCGGGACAGCTCCGCCCCCATGGCTTCGACGTCGCCGATGATGCGGTGCGCATGGCGCAGGACCGTCTGGCCCGCCGCCGTGATTTTCACGCCGCGGGTATGCCGCTCGATCAATGGCAGTCCGATCAGGGATTCCATATCGGCAATGCGCCGGCTTACCGCCGACGGCGCGATGAACTCGCGCTGAGCCGCCCGGGCAATGCTGCTTTCCTGGCACACGGCGGCAAACAGGCGCAGCGAGGTCAGGTCAAGTTTTCTAAGTATGTTTTCCATGATTTGCCAGGCACCGGTCCGGGGCGCTGCGGCGCGGGCCTAGGCAGCGACTCCTTGCAGCAATCGCCGGCCCCTTTCCTTGAATTCCTTGAACATGCCCGGAACGCTCTCGTCGCTTCCCTTCCAGTTGACGATGAAGCAGAAGCTGCTGCGCTGGGTGGGCTGCACCATCTGGCCCGCCACGCAAAAGCAATGGAAATCTTCCCAATCTATACTGCCGCCCTTGCCGTAGGCCATGGTGTCCGCAGGCACCATCATGGGCATGGCATCGGCCATGGCCGAGATCCGCTTGAACTCGGCCAAGGTTTCGGGTTTCTTGAATATCCCGCCGGCCAGGACCTGATCGTACCAGCGCGTCATGTCGCTTGCCGTGCTTAGCATGGTTTGATGCGGGTTGATGGGCGGGCGGGACGAGCCGGGACTCTTCCCGTTCTGCATGTCCAGCATGCCGCTCCAGCCGATGTCGGTACCGCTGGGCGCGCCGGCCAGGTAGGAAAACAGCTTGCGGGTGGAATCTGGGATACGGGTTTCGTTCAGCCCCGCCGCCTTGATCAGCTCGCGAACCTTATCCGCGCCCACGGCATTCATGGCCACATCGGTTGCGGTATTGTCGCTGTGCGCGATCATGGCCTCCAATACGCTCTTTGCGGTGGTGCTGCCTTGCAGGCCGATGAATACCGGGCTGCCGGGCGACCATACCCGCGGCCCGATCTCGACCTGAGTGTCTTCGGCCAGCCGGCCCGCCTCGACCTCTTTCAGGTACTGCCCAAGAATGAATGTCTTCACGGCGCTGCCGACGAATAGCGGCTGCTGCGCCTTGTGCGCATAGTGTTGCCGCCGGCCGCCTTCGCCCTGGATGGAAATGCTGACGGCGGCGTTTGGCGACAAGTCGCCGAATTCACGCAGGCCTTGCTCGATGTCCGCCTTGCGCAGGGGCTGCGCGCCCCCGCATGAAGAAAGCGAAAACGATAATGCGCCAAAAGCGGCCGTGCCCAACAGTGTTCTGCGGTTCATTGATATTCCCCAGGCATGATATGCATGCAAGAGTTTACCTCTACCGCTGCCGTTGGCATCGTGAAATGCATTATCTTGAGCGCGCGCGCGGCATGTGCCGATGGACGAGGCTCTCGAAAACTGGAGCTCTTCGCTGTAGAATGTACAGAATTCTGTAATCACCATTCAAGGAGGCCAATCATGGGTTTTTCCGTCAATGACGTGGTGCCGTTCACCCAAGCTCGCGCAAACCTGTCCGACCTTGCCGACCAGGCCAAGGCCGGGGCGGAAAAGATCATCACAAAAAACGGCGAAAGCTATGTCGCCCTGATCGATGCCGATCGGCTGGACTATTACCATCGGCTCGAGCGCGAACGTATTCACCTGCTATTGATCGACGATGCCCGGCGCGGCTTGGAAGACATCGCAGCGGGACGCAGCTACGAAGCCGACGCCGCCATCGCCCAGCTTCAACAAGACCGTGCAGTCCGTTCAAAAGCCGGCGCCCATGGCAACCGCCCAACCAAGACCGCCAAAAAGCGTGGCTAAAAATCGTTACCAGGTCAAGCTCACAGCCAGTTTTCTAGACCAACTGGATGTCATCGAACAATTCCTGATCGAAGCGGACGCTCCTTTTGCCTTCGACGACTTGCTGGCCGAACTGCGTTCGACTGTCATACCCAATCTGGGCAACTTCTCCCGTATCGGCCGTAGCTATCTGGACCGGCTTCCGCAGTCGGCCGAAGCCCTGGTCCAACTTGCCGCCTTGCCCGCCGGCACCGCTAACGCCCTGCGCGAATACCTGCATGGTGATTACCTGATTCTTTACGTGGCAATGGAAACCGAGGCAATCATCCATTTATTGTCCATCCGCCATCATCGTCAGCTTTCGTTTGATTTCGCCAAGCTGTGGGCGGGTTTCTAACCCCTACAAGCAGCAAGCTGCGACGATGCTCGCCTTAACAGGCCCGTCAGCGCTCCCGCCTTCCCCTGCGTGTCAAAGCCATGTAGCAAGGCCAGGCTGCTTTCCACCTGCTCGGCCCCCAATCCCGCCAAAGGGACCAGGCGCCGGTATTTGGCGTCGATATCATCCCAGCTTACGCCTCGCGGGCCGGAGCCGCGCGGGGCCACGCAGGTGCTGGCGAATTGGCGGCCGTCCTTAAGCAGGATGGTGACGCCGCCGCCGTGGCGATGCGGAAACCTGTCGGGCAAGGGGGCCGGCGAAGGGTCGAATACGATTTTGTCCTGGATGCGGGCGATAATGGGGTCGCTCATTTTGGCCAGGCTCATGGCGTCCCAGCCGAATTCCCTGTCGACGATAGAGGCCGCCACAAAATACACCAGGCTGTGCGCGGCATCTACAAGACTTCGCGGGTGCGGCTCGCCCTTGAAGTTGGTCCATTGCACCGCCGCCGAAATGGTGACGCGTTCGATGTCATCGGGATGCACAGCGCCGGCGCGGGCCGCGTCCGCCGCCGCTTCGGCGGTGGCATGAAAGGGATGGGCGCCGGGCATGAGCTTGATCGCCATATCGGTGACGATATCCCAGTCCTCGCCCAGGTCCCGCGTGATGTCCTCGATGGCCTGGCCGTTCATTGCGCTAAGGAATCCCCGAGGCGTTTCCAGAATGCTCAGGTCGGCCTGGAAATCGCGCCTTGCGGCCAGTGCGGCCTGCACGCCCGTCATGGCGGCGTTGCCGGCATGGTATTCGCGCGCACAGCTGGTATCGGCGGCCACGGCCATGCCGCCTATGGACGTGGCGGCAAGCGCAATGGCGTGCGCCATACGGCCCGCGTCCAGGCCAAGCAGGCGGCCCGCGCTGACGGCCGCGCCGAACACCGTTGACACCGAGCCATGAAAACCGCGCTGCATACGGCCCGGCGTAAGCGATTCATCGATTCGGCCGGCCACCTCATAACCAAGCGCCATGGCGGCCAGAAGATCGCGGCCCGGCCTGCCCGTGTGCTCGCCCAAGGCAACGGCAGTCGTGGAAACGATGGTGCCGATATGGGCGATGCTGCGCAGGTCGCTGTCGTCGGACGCCGCCGCGTCGCTGGCGACGGCGTTTACCCTGACCGCCCTCGTCAAGGGCAGGCGGCTTCCGTCAAACCATGCGGTGGCCTGTCCCGTCCCGCCTTCTTCCAGCTCGAGGGATCGCAGGATGCGGGCCGAGTCGATGCCGTGGCCCATGGCCGCGCTGGCGATGGTGCTGGCCAGGCTCATTTTTGCGCGCTCGATGGCCTGCGCGGGAATGGCGTCGGCCGGGATGCCGGTTGCGAAAGCGGCCAGGGTCTGGGCAATAGTCGTCATGTCGCGGCTCAGGTTTGCATGCCCCAGCGCCCGATCGTGCGCCGCTCCAGCACCCGGAAGATCAGGTTTTCGACCAGCAGGCCGAACAGGATCACGGTCAGCAGTCCTGCGAATACATTGGGTATGTCCAGCATGTTCTTGTTCTGGAAGATATACCAGCCCAGGCCGCCGGAGCCGGAGCTGGAACCGAACACGAGTTCCGCCGCGATCAGTGTGCGCCACGCGAAGGCCCAGCCTATCTTCATGCCCGTCAATATGCTGGGAAAGGCGCCCGGAACCAGTATCCTGCACACATAGCCCATGCGCGACAGGCCGTAGTTGCGGCCCACCATGCGCCAGGTCAGGCTGACCGAACGGAATCCGGAATGCGTGTTAAGGGCGACGGCCCACAGGACGGCGTGGACCAGGACAAAGATGATGCTGGCATTGCCCAGCCCAAACCAGATCATCGACAGCGGCAGCAAGGCAATGGAAGGCAGCGGGTTGAACATGGACGTCAGCGTTTCCAGCAGATCGGCGCCCACACGCGTGGCGCTGGCAAAGGCGGTGAACAGCGCGGCGATCAGCAGGCCCACGGCATACCCTTGCAGCAGCAGAGAAATCGAAGTCCAGGTCGCCGACAGCAGCGTGCCCGAAACAACACCCGAGAAAAATGCCTGTATCGTCGACACGAAGGTGGGAAACAGCAAGGGGTTGCCCGACCACCGCGCGTAGACTTCCCACACAATGGCCAGCGCGACCAGCATGACGGCCTTGCGGAAAATCCCGTTGTCCAGCAGGCGTTCCCACAGGCTTAGCGGTTTCTCGATGATGCCGAAATCCTCTTCCTCGACCGTATTGATGACCTCGTCCCGGTAGACGGTGGGCGCCGAGTTTGCTTCAGTCATGAGCGATTCCCCCTTGCGTTGCGCTCTCTTGAAAGAGCAGCTCTTCGATGCGTTGCGTCAGCCGCCTGCCATCCGGGCCCGCGGTATCGGCGCCCTCGCTGTTCAGCTCGGCCCGAACCCGGCCGGGATGCGGGCTGAGCAGCAGAATACGGCTGCCGATCTTGACGGCTTCGGATATTGAGTGGGTAACGAACAGCACGGTAAAGCGGGTGTCCTCCCACAACTGCAAGAGTTCATCCTGCATCTTGGCGCGCGTGAGCGCATCCAGCGCGGCAAACGGCTCGTCCATCAAGAGGATGTCCGGCTCCATGGCCATGCCGCGCGCAATGGCCACGCGCTGCTTCATGCCGCCGGAAAGGGTATGTGGATAGCTGTCGGCAAACCCCGACAAGTTGACCTTGTCTATGTAGTGCATGGCCTTTTCCTCAGCCGCCTTGCGCTGCAGGCGCCCACTGGCGGTCAGGGCGAAGACGACATTTTCCTTGACCGTTTTCCATGGCAGCAGTTGGTCGAATTCCTGGAACACCATAACCCTGTCGGGACCGGGCTTGATGATTTCCTGGTTGTTCAGCTTGATGTGGCCTTCGACCGCGGGCAGGTAGCCGCCAACAGCCTTCAACAGCGTCGACTTGCCGCAGCCCGACGGGCCCACGATAACGTATCGGTCGGAGCGGTAAACGTCGAAGCTGACGCGGTAGGTTGCGGTGATGATGTGGTCTTTTGTGCGGTAGCGCAGGGTGACTCCCTGAACCGACAGCAAAGGTGTTGCGGTTTGACCCATGAAAGGCTGTCTCCAAACATTTTTTTGCATCCGCATCCGGCCACGGCCGGATGCGTTGTTTCCGGCGCGTCAGTTGCCGGCGGAAATGGCGGGACCGGGGAAGAATAGATCGGCGAGCGTGTCGGGCCGATTCTTTATGGTCTTGATGTCGTTCATGAATTTCGCATACTTCATGACGTTTTCCGGCTTGGCCGTGTACTTGGTGGACGGGTCGTTCAGGATCTCGACCATGTCGGCGACGTCGCCGCTGCCGCCCATCGAGGCGATCAGCACCTTGGCGGCGCCCTGTTTGTCGGCCTTGATCATTTCCTGGGCTTCTTGAAGCGCGGCCACGAAAGCGGCGTAGACCTTGGGATTCTGATCATGGAAGCGGGTTGTGGTGGACACCATGGTGAAGGTGGTGGATCCGCCCATGACGTCATCCGTATTCTGGATGGTCCGTATGCCCTTGGTTTTCAGTTCACGCTGGGCCAGCGGCGATGAAGCATAGTGGGCAACTATGTTCCCGCTGCCCGATATCAGCGACGACGCGGCGTCGGCGTGGTTCATGGTAACGGTATACGGGTCGAACTTGAATGCCTGGTCCTTGCCGTACTTTTCGGTGGCGTACATCTGCATGATGATGGATGGTATGGACGACTTGACCGAGGTCACCGCCATTTTGTCGCCGTCCTTCAGGTCGTCGATGGACTTCAGATGCGGCGCGCGCGTGTTCAGGAACATGGGCATGGAGCTGATGGCCGCGACACCCTTGACGTTGGCCGTGCCCTTGGTCCGGTCCCACAACAGCAGGAAGGACGGGGGGCCGGCCGAAATGAAATCGGCCGAGCCCGACAGCAATGCATCTATCATTACCGAAGGTCCGCCGATATTGGCCCAGTTGATGGTAACTTTTTGACCGGCCTTTTCGGCGTGTTTCTCAATGAGCTTGTGTTCCTTCATCATGTGAAGGGGTAGGAAACCGAAGCCGCCCGCCCCCAGGGGGATATTGAGCGTGCTGACTTCCGCGTGCGCGCCCAGGGGCATCAGGCCCGCGGCGGCAAGTAAAACCATGCTTACATGCTTCTTCATTGTCTTCTCCTTTGGTGGTGGTACTGCGCCTCCTGACTATTTGCCGTCCACTGTCCTTCGACAGGCACAGCGTTATTGCTTTGGAGGTTTGCCTATCTGCATGCCGGCCAGTTGCTCGCTGAGCAAGGCGACGGCGGTGTGGTCGGCCTGGGGGCCCAGGACGGCGTTGGCGCCGGCCCACAGGTTGCGGCACAGGTCCGCGAAAGGCGCGTTCACGTTGTTCTCGTGAGCGATACCCAGCGCTATGGTCAGATCCTTGACCATGAGATTCATGGCGAAACCCGAATCGAACTTGCGCGAAAGCACATACTGCTTGAACTTCTTTTGCGTGCTGTTGTTCATGCCCGTTGAAACATTCAATACATCAACCATGGTTTCCGGGTCGATGCCGAAACGCGATCCAATGATGAGCGCCTCGATGCCGATCAGGAAGCCGGCGGAGGACACCAGATTGTTGAGCGCCTTCATCGCATGGCCGGTGCCCACTTTTCCCGTGGGGATGACCTTGCCCAGGGCATTCAGGATAGGCATGGCGGCATCGATATCAGCCTGCTCACCGCCCGCCATGATGGTCAGTTCGCCCGTACGGGCACGCGGCACGCCGCCTGAAACGGGCGCATCGAACAACACGACGCCCTGCTTCGCAAGCCGCTCGCTGAACGCCACAGTCTGGCTTGGAATGCCCGAGGTCATCTCGATGACGACCGCCCCGGAGCGCAAACTGGAAGCCAGGCCCTGCGGTCCGAACAGCACATCCTGGACAATGGCGCTATTGGGCAGGATGGTTATGATCACATCCGATTCTTTGCCCAGTTCGGCAAGTGTCGCAGCCGGCTTCAGGCCGTGCTGCTTGGCAAAGGCGGCAGTGCGGTCCGGGCTGCTGTCGAACGCCGCAAGCGGATAGCCGGCCTTGATCAGGCACCCGGCCATGGGAGCGCCCATGGCGCCGACGCCCACGAAGCCGATTCGAGGTAGAGCCCCCGCCATTATTTGGCTCCCGCCTTGTTGCCTTTGGCTTTTTCCTCGGCGATGACTTCCGCGGCGACCTTCATGCCGTCCAGGGCCGCCGGGACGCCGCAATAAATAGCCACCTGAAGGAAGATTTCCTTGATGTCATCCTGGGTCAGGCCGTTATTCAGGGCGCCGCGCACATGCAGGCGTATCTCGTGCGGCCGATTCAGGGCGGACAGCATCGACAGATTGATGATGCTGCGCGTGCGGCGATCCAGGCCCGGACGCCCCCAGAGTTCTCCCCAGCACCACTCGGTGACCAGCTTTTGCATATCCGCCGTGAAATCGTCCGCCGCATCCAGGGACTTCTGCACATGTTCGGCGCCGAGTACCTCTTGGCGGTTTTTCAAGCCCTTGGCAAACAGCTCTGTATTGAATTCTTTGCGCATAGTCGTTCTGACTCCTGAGTAGAAGGGGAAATATGCAGCAAAGTATGATGATAGAACTACAATCTGTCAATCATATCGTCATACAATCTTTCCCTTATTTGCAGTTATCATATCTTCTTCCCTCCCACCGACAGAGATGCCATCGACCTATGGAAAACACAAAGAAAACGACCCGATCGAGTCCAGTGTCCACCGTACTGGCGGCCTTCATCGGCGACACTTCGTGGGAGCAGATCCCCGGCCGCATCCGCCATGAGGTCAAGCGGTCGGTGCTGAACTATTTTGCCGTGGCGCTGGCCGGATGCAACGATCCCACTCTGGATCGTGCCGTGCGGACTTATGCGCGCTTCTCCGCGGGATCGGCGGCAACACTGGTGGGCCGGCCCGAGCGCATGGACATGCTTAACGCCGCGGCCTTGAATGCCATGAGCGCCAATGTGTACGACTATGACGAGACGCATATCCCAACCATCATTCATCCGATATCGCCCCTCGCGCCCGCCCTGTTCGCCCTAAGCCAGAGCCGGCCCCTGTCCGGCAAGGATTTCATGCTGGCCTTTCTGCTGGGGGTGGAGGCGCAATGCCGGATCGGTGTGGCCATCTCACCCTTTCATTACGACAGGGGCTGGCACATCACCTCCACCTGCGGAGTGTTCGGCTCCGCCATGGCCGTCGGCAAGGTATTGAAGCTGTCCCACACCCAACTCCGCTGGGCATTGGGCTCGGCCGCGTGCCAGGCGGGAGGGCTGGTGGAATCCCTGGGGACCATGTCCAAGAGCGTGAGCGTCGGCAATGCGGCCCGCAACGGCATGCTGGCCGCACTTCTGGCACAGGATGGCTTTGACGGCCCGGCACGGCCGCTGGAAGGCGTGAATGGCTTTCTTCAGGTTTTTGGCGATGCGCCCGATTTCGACGCCGTGATCCGCAATCTGGGCGAAGAGTGGGAGATCGCCAAGGTCGCCTACAAGCCCTACCCCTGCGGAGTCGTGCTCAATCCCGTCCTGGATGCCTGCCTGGCGCTGTCCGCCCGCATAGAACCGCGCCGGCTAGACGCCATCGAATCCATCGAATTGACCGGCCATCCGCTGTTGCGCCAGCGCACCGACCGTCCCAACATCAAGACGGGGCGCGAGTCGCAAGTCAGCGCCCAGCACGCCGTCCCCGTCGCATTGTTGCGCGGCCGCGCAGGCCTGGATGCCTTCTCCGATGCGGCCGTCAGCGATCCGAAGCTGCGGGCGCTTGGGTCGCTGCTGCGCTTCCAGGACGATCCGGCCTATTCGATAGACAGCGCCAAAGTGGTATTGCGATTTCGCGACCAGACGACCGAACAGGAACACGTGCAAATGGCTCGAGGCTCCTTGCAGCGGCCGCTGACGGACGATGAACTGGAAGCCAAGCTGCGCGACCTTTGCCGTTATGGGCGTTCAGGCTGCGATGCCGGCCCGCTGATCGAAGCCGTCTGGACCATGGAAGATGCCGAAGACATGGGGCGCCTGGCCGCGCTGGCCGCGGCGCCCGGCTGAACGCTTGCATCATTTCGCCTGCTGCGGCAGCCAAAGCACGATGTCCGGAAACGCATACAGTATGGCCAGGAACACCAGCATGACGATCACAAATGGAAGCACGCCCAGGGATATCTGGACGAAGCTCACTTTTTCGCTCATGCTGCTCAAGACAAACAGCACCATGCCCAGCGGCGGCGTGATCAAGCCGATCTCTATCATCAGCACAAGAAAGATGCCGAACCAGATCGGATCCATGCCCAGCGCCATGGCAATGGGAAAGGTAACGGGCAGCGTCATCAGCATCATGGCGATCGATTCGATGAACATGCCCAGCACCAGGTACACCAAGGTCATCAAGACCAGAACCACCCACGGCTCCAAGCCGGCATTGGTGATCAGGGCAACGACCTCGCGGGGCAGGCGAATGTAGTCGAATACCCAGCTGAATATCGACGCTCCCACCACGATGAGCAGCAGCATGGCGGTGACCTTGGCGGTATCCAGGGCGACGGCAAACAGCCCGCCCACGTCGATTTTCTTGCGTATCAGGCACAGGATATATGCCGCGAGCGCCCCAATGGCGGCGGCTTCGGTCGGTGTTGCGATACCCGCATACATCGAACCCAGGACGACGAATATGATGGCGGCGAACGGCACCATCCCCGTGGAGCTGACCAGCTTCTCCTTCATGG
The DNA here is from genome assembly GCF_048751585.1 of Pollutimonas rozaliensis. Lineage (NCBI taxonomy): Bacteria > Pseudomonadati > Pseudomonadota > Betaproteobacteria > Burkholderiales > Alcaligenaceae > Pollutimonas > Pollutimonas rozaliensis. Next base: position 128,909 of record NZ_JAZHOB010000005.1, read on the forward strand.
TGTAGGCGCGGGCGGCAGGAGCCGATCCGCGCCATCCCAAGGCCCATACCAGGGCGGTCAGCATGAACAGGGACATCAGCAGCAAGCCAGGCAGGATGCCGCCCATGAACAGGTGGGTCACCGACGCGCCGACGGTCGTGCCGTAGATGATCATCGGGATGCTGGGAGGAATCAGGATACCCAGGGTGGCACCCGCTCCCGTCACCCCGTAGGTAAGGCGCGGACTGTAGCCGCGCTCTATCATTTCGGGGCAGGCCACTTTGCCCAAGGTTGCGGCGGTTGCGATGCTCGAGCCCGAGACAGCCGCGAATATCGCCGATGCGCCGGCGCTGGCATGCGCCAGGCCTCCCGGTGTGCGTCCGAACCAGCGGACCAGCGAATCGAACATCCCGGCGACGATTCCGCTGCGCAAAAGCAGGCCTCCCATGAAGATGAACATGGGTACCGCCGACAGGGTGAAGGTGTTGGTGCTGCTCCATGCCCGCTCCGCCAGCAGGGACAGTTGCGGCCTGGAGAGCAGGAAGTACACCCCAAGCATGCCGACGAGCCCCAGGGCAAGCGCGATCCGGACGCCGAACAGCAGCAGGAATATCATGGATGCCACGAGCAGCACACCAACCACGGCCAAGGGCTGTCCGCGCATCAGCCAGTACAGCAAGCACAACACTCCCAACAGGGCCACCGTAAGAAGCATGGTGCGCAAGCCGCTCCACGCCAGCATGGCCGGCACCATGAAAGCGGCTATCGCGATCGTTCCCCAGTCGTGGCGATTGCCGAATGCCGGTACGCCATGCCGGCCCAGGACAATCAACACCGCCAGCAACAGCAAGGCCAGTATGGGCAGCGCCCATCGGCGGGCATCGCCCTTGGGAGGCTTCAGACGATAGATATCGACCAGGATAGCCAATGCATAGATCAGCAGCCCCACGGACACCGGCAGCTCCGGTATCCACTGGGGCGTTGAAAGCAAGCCCCAGTCCCGCGTGCCGTTAAAGAACTCCCTGGCATTGAAGGATGCCATCTGCCATGCGGACATCAGGACGAAGAACAGGCCTATCCATTGGCAGATAAGCTCGACCTTGCGCCTGGCCTCAATGGAAAGCCTGTCCACCCACAATTCGACCTGCACATGGCTGTTGCCGCTCTGGGCAATGCCCAGGCCCAGGAATACGACGGCCACCAGCAAATACGTCGAGATTTCCGTGGCCCAGGATGTCGGCGAGTTGAACAGCGAACGGGAACCGATCTCGAAACACATGATCGCAGCCATGGCCAATAAAGCCAGGCCGGCCAATACGCCGCTAGCCTGAACAAGATGATTCGCGGCGCGCACCACGATGAAATCGTCATTGCTGGGCAAGGGATACAGCGAGGCGGCGGGCGCGCCGTCCTGCGGCGCCTTCTCGCCGGGATTCGTTACTGTCATTGCGTCTCCTTATCTGGCGGTGCTGCAAGCCATTGCTGTTTTTGAACGTATATTGTATTATCGAATTATGGAATGACGATCATATAATATTTTCGGCATCGCCTCTAGCGGCTGGACCGCGATCGCGGCGCCCAATCCCGTCGCGATGTCATTCCATCCAACCAAAAAAGCATTTAATACGGAGAAGACAATGAAGCGTTCATATCAGCACACCGCTGCACCGCAGTCACTGTCAAATGCTTGCAAACAGAGTCTTGTTCGCACGTTTGCTCATGCCGCGCTATGCGCCGGCATTCTTTTTGCCGCCTCACCCGCCTCCGCCCAGGAATATGACCTGACGATGTCGGTCATCGTCTCGCCCGGCGATGGCTATTCCATACTGACCCAGTCCGTTCCCGAGCGGGTCAAGAAGGCTACAAATGGAAAGGTCAAGGTCACGGTCAGCGATTCCCTGGTTCCGGCGGCCCAGATCGCAACCGCCATCCGTGAAGGCCGCGTCGACATGAGCGCCGCCCTGCACACCTATCTGGCCGCCGACGAGCCTCGCATGGGCATATTCAACCTGCCGGGCCTGATCAACAACGTCCAGGAATACAAAAAAGTGGGCGATGCGTTCTGGTTCGAAGACACCAAGAAAATCTGGAAGGAAAAATGGGACGCCATCGTGCTGGCAAACGGCGTGTGGTGCACGCAGCAGCTCTTCTCGAAAGAACCGATCAAGACGCTTGCGGACTTCAAGGGCAAGCGGCTGCGGGTGCATAACCCCCAAACGGCCGAAGTGGTCAATGCACTGGGCGGAAAGCCGGTTCCCCTGCCGGTTCCCGAGATTTATCCGGCGCTGGAGCGCGGCGTGATAGACGGCCTGTTTACATCGACCTGCGTGGGCAATGCCCTGGAATACTGGCGGCTCGCAAAACACGTCCAGAACTGGAGCCTTGGCCCCCTGAACGGCTGGGCGATACTGGCCAACCCCGCCAGCTGGAACAAGCTGCCGCCCGATGTACAGAAGCAAGTGGCGGGCGTCATGGACCAAATCCAGGAAGAAGCCTTTTCGCGCTATAGCGAATTCGTCGGCAACGCCATGAAGAAGATGGAGTCCGAGGGCGTTACCTTCTGGGTGGCGCCCGACTCCGAACGCGACAAGCTGATGCAGCCCCAGTACATCGGACCTTCCTACGACGCCTGGTACAAGCGGGCTCAAGAGGTCGGTTTCGACGGCAAGGCATACATCGAAAAGGTAAGAAGCGTACTTGGAAAACAATAGGGCGGCTGAAAAAACGGCGGCTGGACTAAACTTGGTGTCCATGCACGTTCCGGGGGAAGGAAGCGACCACCTGGGACGTGCCCACCTTTTTAACATTCGCTAATAAAACAGAGAAACATATGAAGCCTGAAGAAGCCGATGGTGATTTCAAGGTGCATCGTGTTGCCGCGGTGCTGCGCCACAGCGTTACGGAAAGCATACGCAACGCCATTCTGGCTGGCCGTTTTCAGCCAGGGGACCGCCTGCCGGAACGAGAGCTATGTGAAATGACCGGCGTCAGCCGCACCCTGGTGCGTGAAGCGCTGCGCCAGCTCGAGACCGAGCGACTGATCAAGGTCATCCCGCATCGCGGGCCGGTGGTCGAGACCATCACGCCCGAACAGGCCGACGGCATCTATAGGGTCCGCGAGGAACTCGAAGGCCTGGCCAGTCAATTGTTTGCAGAACGCGCGACGCCGGATCACCTGAAGGCCCTGAAACAGGCCTACACGGATCTCAAGGCGTCGCATACCAAGGACGACGGCTTGAGCCAGCTCAAGGCCAAGAACCATTTTTACCGCTGCCTTCTGGACGGCGCCGGCAACGAAGCGCTATCGAACAGCCTGCGTCTGCTGAACTCGCAAATCATGCTGCTGCGGTCGATGTCGATGGCGGCGCCGGGACGCGCCAACAAAAGCCTTGCCGAACTGGGCGACCTGCTGAAAGCGCTGGAGGCCAAGGATGAAAAAGCCGCCCGCAAGGCGGGAAGCCGGCATGTACGGAACGCGTCGGCGGTGGCCATCGCACTACTGCGCCAGCAAGACGAGGAAGCCGCCCGAAAGAAAGCCTGATGCCCTGCCCGACCGCCCAGAACAATAAGACCGCAAGATGACACGCCAGCCTGCTGGCCCATGATTGAACACGATTCCGGAGACAAACCCATGGATGCCCAAGGCATTGCACCCTTCGAACTCTACGCCATCCGATATGCACGCCATAGCGGCCGGAAGGCCCATGACAACTATATCGGCGCCGTGGACTTCCACGACGCCGAGTCGGATCTCGAGTATTACGTGTGGGTGGCCCGGCGCAACAGCGAGGTATACGTCATCGATACCGGCTTCGAAGAGCGATCGGCGCTGGAACGCGGGCGCGAGTTGCTCATATCCGTCAAAGACGGCCTGGCTCTTGTGGGCGTGGCCGCCGAAAGCGTCGAGCACGTCATCCTTACCCATTTGCATTACGACCACGCCGGCACGCTGGACCAGTTCCCCAAAGCCAGGTTCCATATCCAGGATGCGGAGCCCGCCTATGCCACCGGCCGATGCATGTGCCATTCCGCCTTGCGCCAACCCTTCAATGTGGAAGACATTGTCAGTTTCGTGCGCAAGCTATACGGCGGGCAGGTGGAGTTCCATCGCGGCGACACTGAATTGGCGCCAGGCTTGACACTGCACCTGATCGGGGGCCATACGGCCGGCCTCCAGGTCGTCAGGGTCTGGACCAAGCGCGGGTGGGTGGTCATCGCTTCCGACGCCACTCATCTGTATGGCAACATCGAACGCCAGATTCCCTTTCCGGCCGTCTATAACGTGGGCGACATGCTGGAAGGCCATAAGCGGGTGCGCAGTCTGGCCGATTCGTCGCGGCACATTATTCCCGGGCATGACCCCCAGGTCATGCAGCGCTACCCCGCCCTGTCGCCCCAGACCGCGGGGAAGGTGGTCCGGCTGGATGTGGCGCCCAACAACCCCGCCGAGTAAACAGGCGCCTGACTATCCATTCCTCCATGATGCTAGAAAACAAATGCGCCTTGATAACCGGGTCCATCCGCGGCCTGGGATATGCCATCGCCGAAGACCTTGCCATGGCCGGCTGCGATATCGTGCTGCATGGACTGGAACCGGAGGATCTTGCCGCCGATGCCGCCGACAGGCTGCGCCGGACATCGGGGCGCGATGTGCTGCTCAGCCGCGCCGACCTTGCGCGAGTCGACCAGATCGAAGAGTTGATGGCCGCGGCCCAGCGGCAGTTCGGCCGTGTCGATATCGTCGTCAACAACGCCGTGGTCAGGCACTTCTCTCCGGCCGAAGAACTGCCCGCCGTGCATTGGGACGAGTCCATCGCCGTGAATCTGTCCGCCGCCTTCCACACCTGCCGGCTGGCCATACCGGGGATGCGCAAGCGCGCCTGGGGCCGCATCATAAACATGTCCTCCGTCTACGGCTCGTCGGCCGCGGCCAACCGCGTGGGCTACGTCACGACAAAGACCGGGCTTATCGGCATGACCCGCGCCATTGCGCTGGAAACAGCGACCAGCGGCATCACCTGCAATGCGGTATGTCCCGGCACGGTCCCTACACCAGCCATCCTGGAACGCATCGCGGACATCGCGGCCAAGGCCGGCGTATCGCAAGAGCGGGCCACCCATGACTACCTGGCCGAGCGCCAGCCCACCGGCAGGTTTGTCGCGATGCAAAGCGTCGCCGCCATGGTTCGTTTCCTGTGCAGCGAGGCGGGCCGGGACATCACCGGCTCGGTCCTGCCCATAGACGGCGGCTGGACGGCTGCATGATTCCCATTTTGACTATCAACAATCGAATCGAAAAAGCAAGGAGCAAGCATGAGTGAAGCCGCAAACAAGCGCTTGGGTTTCGTGGGTCTGGGACGAATGGGCGGACCCATCGCCGGCCGCCTGATCGACGCGGGATACGAACTGGTCATCTGCGACGCCAACCAGGACGCGCTGACCCCACTGTTGAACAAGGGCGCCATCCGCGCGGACTCTCCCAAGGCCGTAGCGGATCAGGCGTCCGTCGTCCTGATTTCCCTGCCCACCCCCGATGTGGTGGCACTGGTTGGGCTGGGGGAAAACGGCTTGGTCCAGGGCGCCGCCGTGCGCACGGTCATCGACCTGTCCACCACCGGCCCAGGCGTGGCAAAGAAACTGGCGCAAGGCCTGGCCGATCGCTCCATAGCCACCATAGACTGCCCGGTCAGCGGCGGCGTGGCGGGGGCGACAAAAGGCACGCTGGCCTTGATGGTGGCCGGCGACAAGGATCGCGTCCAGGAGGTCAAGCCCATACTGGATCATCTGGGCAAGCAGATCTATGTCGGCGCCGAACCCGGCATGGCGCAGACCCTGAAAGTCATCAACAATCTGGTTTCCGTCACTGCCCTGGTTGTCACGTCCGAAGCGCTGGTCATGGGCACCAAGGCAGGCCTGGACGCCGACATCATGACCCAAGTGATCAATGCCGGATCGGGCCGATCCAATGCCTCTGAAGTGAAGATTCCCAATTTTGTCCTGTCGCGCAGCTTCGACTTCGGTTTCTCTGTCGGCCTGTCGGCCAAGGACGTGCGCCTGTGCATGGAAGAGGCGGACAGCTTGGGCATACCCATGCCTGTCGCGCAATCCGTGCGGGCCTTCCTGAACTCCGCCGCCGAGAAGCTGGGCTACCAGGCCGACATGACCGAAATGATCCGCGTGATCGAGGACCAAGTGGGCGTCGAAGTCCGCGGCAAGGCGGCCGGACCGGCATGACGGATCGCCGAACCGCCGTCATCACAGGCGGCGCCGGCGGCATCGGCCTATCGTGCGCGATTCGTTTTGCAAGCGAGGGATGTTCAATCGCCGTCCTGGATGTCGATGAACGCAAGGGCAAAGACGCGGTACGGCAAATCGCCCGTCAAGGGGTGCCCGCCAGCTTCTATCCCTGCGATGTGGCCGACCGTGCCGAAGTCCTGAAAGTCGCCGCCACCGTACAGCGTGAAATGGGCCCGGCGGACATCCTGGTGACTTCCGCCGCGCTGATCCCCAACACGGAATCCATACTGGATATGGACATGGACCTTCACGATCGCATGTGGCAGGTCAACTACCATGGCACCTTGCACGCCTGCATCGCCTTTGGGCGCCAAATGCGCGAGCAGGGCCGGGGCGCGATCGTGACCTTGGGGTCCATCAATAGTCTTTTGCCGCTGCCGCTGCCCGCCTACAACCCGGGGAAGGCGGCCATTCAGCGTTTGACGCAACTGCTTGCCGTGGAGCTTGGGCGCCATGGGATCCGCGTAAACTCGGTGGCTCCCACTTATGTGCTGACCGAGGGCTTGCAAGAGAAAATCGACGCGGGCCAGCGGGATCCGGACAAGATCATGGGCGTGCATGCCCTGGATGCGCTGCCGGACGGCGACGATATCTCGCAAGCTGTTTCTTTCTTATGCTCCGAATCCGCCTCGAAGATTACGGGCGTGCTGCTTCCGGTGGATTCCGGGTGGGCCGCCGCCGTCAGCTATAAAACCTATGCCGGCGGCGTTCCCTGGAGCATCTAGGCTTATTTGCTTTTCTCGGTGAACACCGAGGGCGCCGCCGCGTCGATGATCTTCTGGTCTTGCGCCAGCTGCTTGGCAAATTCTTCCGGCGAACTGCCCACCGGCGACAGCAGCAAGGGCTTCAGCACCTTTACCACTTCGGGCGCATTGGCCGCCTTGTGGAAGCCATCGGCGATTTTCTTCTTGACATCCTCCGGCGTTCCGGCCGGTGCGAATACCCCGTACCAGTTATTGCTGAATTTCACGTCGCTCATGCCGGCTTCCGCATAGGTGGGCACATCGGGAAGTTCCGGAAGGCGCTTGGCGGCGCTGACGGCAAGTATCCGAAGGTCTCCGGATTTATGGGCCGACAGTACCGAGGATGTGCCGGTAACCAGCGAGGTAACGTGCCCGCCGATGACATCGCTGACCGCCGCCGACGTGCCGGCGTAGCGCACATTGGTCACCTTGTCGTTCAAGCCCAGGGAGGACATCAGGCCGGTCCCCACCATCAGCGTGAACGGCTCGCCGCTGGCCCAACTGCAGTTGTTCGCCTCGTTGGAGCAATGGCGCTTATAGTCCGCCACCGTCTTGATGTCGGTTTTGCCCTTCACCACGATCGCGGTCGGACCTGTCGCCATCATGGTCACGGGCGTCAGTTGAGTCAGCGGATCGACCTTGATGGATTTGTTGGTGTGCTTGAGCATGGCAATGGCTGGAATGGACACCAGAAGGGTATAGCCGTCCGGCTTGGCCCTGATCGTTTCATTGGTGGCGATCAGGCCATCCGCCCCCGGCTTGTTCTCGACGACGACGGTTTTTCCCCATTCTTGGGACAGGTAGCGGGCCATGGCGCGTGACACATTGTCGCTGCCGCCGCCGGGCGAATACGGCACGATGATCACAACATTCTTTTCCGGAAACTTGCTCGCATCGGCTTGCGCGTTCGCTCCCATTGCCAAGGCAATGCCCAGCCCCAGGGCCAGTTTTGATAACTTCATTTGTCTCTCCTGTTTTATACGGTATCGTTGATGAAATAGGTCGACGCCTTAATCGGCGCCGGCGAACTTGCGTTCAATCGCCACGGACTCATCCAGGCCCACGAACCGGTTGAAATCCTGAAACGAAGTGATCTGATCGGCAATGGCGTTCGTGGAGCAGCCCTTCTGCATAAAGGTCTCCATCATTTCCTTCACCGCCTTATGCATGGCGAACATGGGCTCTATCGGGCAGATCGCAAACGAGAAGCCCAGCTCGTGCACCTCGTCCAGCGATAGAAACGGCGTCTTGCCGGACCGTGCCATATTGAAGAGTATGGGCTTTCCCAAAGGCTTCAGCCGGCGCCCGATCTCCCGCAGTTGATCCATGCTTTCCGGGGCATCCACGTAAAGTCCGTCGGCCCCCTCTTGCGCATACGCCTCCAGCCGGTCCAGCGCATCGTCCAGGCCGTTCACGGCCACCGCATCGGTACGGGCCACGATGAAAAAGTTCGGATCGCGCCGCGCCTCCAGCATGGCGCGCAGCTTCAGCCGCATCTCCAGTTTGGAGATCAGTTGCTTTCCGGCGAAGTGTCCACATTTTTTAGGCAAGGCCTGGTCTTCAAGGTGCAGACAGGAAGCGCCCGCCTCTTCCCAGAGTTCCATCGTTCTTTGCACATCCAGGATGCCGCCATAGCCGGTGTCGGCATCGGCGAAAACAGGAACCGTCGAGGCCCGGCAGATGCGACGGATGTGATCGAACATCTCTGTCTGCGTCAGCAGGCCGATGTCCGCCTTGCCCAAAAGGATGGCGGAAGCGGCAAATCCGCTGACGAAGAGGGCAGGCGCCCCAGCCTGCTCGGCAAGCTTGGCCGACACCGCGTCATGCGCGCCCATGCAGACGAAGGGGCCTTTTTTGAAAAGTTCGCGGAATGCGGCCGAGCGTGGGTTCATGCTGTCTCCTTTATTGTCGATGCCCTTGCGTTACAGGATCAGAACATCAAACCAAGAACACAAGCAGTCAATAATACAATCCTATAGTATTCAAAAAAAGAACGCAAGCTGGTCGGCAGTGCCGCGCCGGGAATGTAGAAAAAAGAGAGGCCGCATCCCCACGGGGAGCGGCCCAATAATGCAAAAGTGTCGGTCTTGTGGACGAGTTGTCGTCCTTAGCCACAACGAAAGAAAAGATACCGTGCCGGAACCAGCGCCGGCTTCAATTCACGGACGCTCCGGAATCAAGCACATACTGCTTCCAGATCGGGACTTCCTTTTCGACAAAATCCCGGAATGCCTGTAGCGACGGCGCCGGCTCGACGATCAGGCCCTGGCCTTCGAGCTTCTTGACAGTTTCAGGATCCGCCAGCACTTTGCTTATCGCCGAAAACAAAACTTGCTGGTCCTCCGCCGGAATGCCCGCCGGCCCCCATATCCCGAACCAGCCCTGCACTCCCAGGCCAGGCAAGCCGGATTCTGCCATGCCTGGCACATCCGGCATGACGCTGTAGCGCTCCGGCCAGGTGACCGCCAGCGCGGTCAGCTTGCCGTTGGCCACTTGAGGCATGACTACGGGAGGCGTGCCGACGATAAGCTCCACGTCGCCGCTCATCACGGCGACGACCGCGGGCGAGCCGCCCCGAAAGGGAATGTGCGTGATATCGATACCTGCGGCGCGCTTGAACGTTTCCGCCGATATATGGGCCGGGGTGCCATTCCCTCCGGTGGCGTAGTTCAAGGTCCCCGGCGCCTTGCGGGCCCGCTCTATGAGCTCAGCCAAGGTCTTGATTCCGGTTTGCTTGTTTGCAGCAATGACGGAAGGAATGTTGGCGATGCGCGCAATCGCGGTGAAATCGCTGATTGGGTCGTAGGTCGTGTCCTTATAAAGAGCCGGATTGATGCCATGGCTGAAGTTTCCTCCAACCATCAGCGTATAGCCGTCGCCCTTGGTCTTGGCCAACGTCCGGGTGGCGATATTTCCCCCGGCTCCACCCTGGTTCACGACAACAACCGGCTGATCAAGGACTTTGCTCATGCCATCGGCCATGACCCTGGCCACGAAGTCGGTGGAGCCTCCGGGCGGCGAACCCGCCACCAACTCGATGGAGCGCTCTGGAAATTTCGCCCATGATGGCATTGCCACGGAAAGCGCCATCAGCGCCAGGAAGGTTGGACCAAGCAGCACAAGTGATTTCTTATTTTTTCGACGACCGGTTGAATGTCGCATATAACGCTCCTTTATCGTTACGCTGAAACAGCGTTGGATTCTTACTGACGCCCAAGCTGCAAAGCGATTTTTCTGAAGAGATGGGTGGAAAGATGCAGTTGTGGCAAATCGATGTACTCCGTTGGCTTATGGGCATGATCGATATCGCCAGGGCCAAATACCAGGCAGGGAGCAAGCTTGGAGTATTCCGAGGCTTCCGTTCCCAATCCGGCTACCCTTGCGGTGGAACCTAGGATATCTTCCGCCTGCTTGACCAGCGGGTGATCCGCGGCAAGTTCCGGGGGTGGCGCTTCGGGCCGGACCTGGACTTTCAGGTTGTACCGGTTGGCCGCTTCCCGGACGCGGGTGATGACCATTTCAGGGTCGAAGGATTTGGAATATCGGAACTTGATATTGCAGGTCGCCAGCCCGACCGTCATATTGGGGAATGCGCCGTAGTTGTCGATGACGAAGTTCAGGTCGCAGTACGGAGGGTCGTATTGCATGTCAAATAGCGCGGGATTGGTGCGCAAGTGCAGATGCAGCTCTCGCATTTCGTTAAGGAAGGGTACCAGTGCAATGTTGGCATTTACCCCGCGTCCCGTCGACGAGTGCGCCTGTATGCCTTGGGCATGAACCGAGAAGGCCACGTCCACCCTGTGCCCGCGCAGTATCTCCAGCGCGGTGGGCTCCGCCACGATGAAGCACGCGGGAGTCAACTCCTTCAACGTCCGGCTGTTTGCCACCACCTCGCGGACGCCCTGCTTTCCGGCCTCTTCGTCAGAGGTCAGCACTATCATCGGCCGATCGGCCTCTGGCAGCGAATTGGACGCCACGATGAACGAGGCGATAGGCCCTTTCATATCGGACGACCCCAGGCCATAGAGCCGATTGCCCTCTATGGTGGCCTTGAACGGATCCCTAACCCATCCGGTGGAGGAAACGGTGTCCAGGTGGCCCGCGAAGGCAAGCCTGGACCGGCTGCCAGGATGGCGCGCGACCATGTTGCGCTTGGGCGTTCCCGCCGCATCCTTGTAATCGACATACTCCAGATCCCAGCCCTCAAGCGCGCCCGCAGCGGAATCGAATATCGGCTGGCTGGCCTTGTGGCTCTGCGAATCGATGGAGATGAATTCACGCATCAGCTCTAGTGTTCTGTTTTGCTCATCTTGCGACATCTTTTGTTTCTTCCTGTGGATCACTCGCTTATGCCAGAACGTGTCCTGGCGCCCTTCGGAGCTAATTATGAGGCGGTTCGCCAATTATGTATAACTTTAAAAATCGAACGTTCCGTTCTTATTTTTGAAACACCAGGCCATTGCGTATTCAGGTACATTCATAGCCACATCAACTCCAAGCCAGACAGCCATGATTACCACTAACCACCAAATATCCAGCGGCGCCAGGCGTGCATTGGATCTCGTGGAGGCGCACAAGAACCGCATGGAGAGCGGCATACAGCTCTATGCCGGCTCATGCATGCTTTCACCGACTGTCGAGCGCGCACTCGCCAACACGATGGGCTTGATGCCGGCCATGGGGGACGCATACAGCAAGCAGCAGCCCGGAACGGACGAGATATCAGCGCTGGAGGTTCTGGTAAGCGGGCAACTGATCAACCTGTTTGGCGGCGCATGGGCGGAGCCCAGGCTGCAAAGCTGCACGTACGCAAATGCGGCTGTCTATGCGGCCTTTTCAGAACCCGGCGACTCGATCGCATCGATCAGCGCCCAGGAAGGCGGGCATGTCAGCCACCATGGTGAGGGCACGGTAGGTTTGCTGAGCCGAAGGAATCTTCCTCTTGCGTTCAGCAACGGGCTATATGATGACGAGGCCTCGGCACGCATCATTTCCCGGGAGCGGCCCAAGATCGTAATGCTGGGCGCCAGCGTGATGCTGGACCCCTATACGGTGGAATCCACCATTTCGGCCGCTCGCGACTGCGGCGCCCTGCTGGTCTACGACGCGTCGCACGTTGCCGGCCTGATCGCTGGAAAGGCCTACCAGAACCCCATGGACATGGGTTTCGATATCATGACGGCCTCAACCTACAAGACACTCGCCGGCCCTCCAGGCGGGATACTGATAGGCCGGCATCCAAGGCACCACGAGGCATTGCGCCGGCATATTGTCGGAGGATGGGCCTCTAACTACGATGCATCCCGCCTTGCGGGGCTGTCGGTTGCGCTGGAAGAGGCCGCCGCATTCATGCCGGAGTACGCAAGAAAAATGCTGGCAACGGCTCAGGATCTGGCCGCGGCCCTTAGGGGCGAGGGGATTGCCGCAATCGGCAGCGCGGCTCCGGGCGATGCGCCGCCCACCTCCCACCACCTCATCATTCCGGTTCCCAGCGCCGAAGCGGCGCGCCGTTTCTCGCAGCAGGCGGGGCAGGCGGGACTCTATGTCGGCACGGCCAGCGTACCCGGACAGCCCGCGGCTGGCGGACTGCGCATCGGCACCCAGGTAATCAGCCGGCAGGGAGCCGCTGAACAGGACATCGCCGAAATTGCCGCCTGCTTTCGCCATCTGCTGGAAGGCAGGCCGGGGGATATGGAACCATTGATCGGTTCGATCGCCTCGCGGCTGCGCGCCTGCCTGTACTGCTTCGCTCCGGCCTGACAAGGATGGAACAATGATCAGTTCTAGCTACCGCTACTTCGTGGCAATTTCAGAGGACTTGTCGATACGCAAGGCGGCAGAGCGCGTGCACATATCGCCTTCCGCCCTTAGCCGCCAGGTCATGCTGCTTGAAGCGGAATACGGGCAGCCGCTCTTGACCCGCAAGGCGAACGGCGTGGAACTGACCGCCGCCGGCGACATACTTTTACGCCACATCCACTCGCTGCTCCGCCAGGAACACGCTTTGAAGGGAGACCTGGCGGATCTGGGCAATCTGCAATTCGGCCATATACGCATTGCCTGCGGCAACGGCTTCGCAACCAGCCTGGCAAACCTGGTTCTCCCGGAATTCTATGAGCTTCACCCCGGCGTCACGTATACGGTCGCCGTCGAGCCCGGCGACGAGGTCATGCGCAGCATCGCGGAAGACCGGGCCGACATAGGCCTTACCTTCAACCCGCCTCCCCATCCCGCCATCGAAAACGTCAGTTCCTTCAGGGCTCCTCTGCTGGCGATCACGTCTTCGCAAAGATCGTATAAAAAGTCCAGCGGAGGTGTTTCCATAGACGAACTATCGAAGACTCCGCTGGCCTTGCCCCGGTTCAATCATGGCATACGCCGCCTGGTGCACCAGGTGGAAATGGCCGAGGGCGTCCGGCTCCGGCCGGCGATGGAGAGCAATTCCTACGAAGTTCTCAAGTCGTTCATCATGGACCGCAACGGCGTATCCCTGTTCCCCTATTTTTCGGTAGCCCAGGAATTGAAAGAGGGAAAGCTGCGGGCGCATCCGCTGGCCAACGCCATGTTCCGGTCCACAACCGGGGCCATCGTGGTCAGGCGCGGCAGGCATTCATCGTTGGCGGCCACCGAGTTCCTGAAACACTTGAAGCAGGAACTGCGCGCCTGGGAAAACGTCGGCCTTAAATAGCGCGGGCCAGGACCGCATTCCGGCGGCGCCTGTTATTCGCCATCCCTTGCATTCAGCCGCTCGCGCAACCGGCCCAGCACCTCGTCATTGTGCTCGCCCAATACAGGCGGCGGCACCACTTCGGTACTGCGCTGCCCATCGAACGAGACCGGCGGGCGAACGGTCCGGAATTCGCCCATGGTCTTGTGCCTGGCGGAAACCAGTATCTCCAGATGCTTGGCCTGGGGATCTTCCAGGGCTTCGCTGGTGTCGTACATGGGCGCGTGCGGCACGTCCTCGGCCTCCAGCCGGCGGCACCATTCGGCGCGCGTGCGCTTGGCGAATATCGGCCCAAGGATATCGATCAGGACTTCCTGGTTCTGGATACGCCCATTGCGGTCAGAAAATCGGGGATCCTGGAACAAGGTGGACTGCTCCATGGCATTGGCCAGGCCCTGCCAGAACTTTTCCGGCGAGGACATATGCAGCGCCAGCCATTTGCCATCCGCGCATTTCATGACATAAGACTGGGAAACGCTGGGCCGGCTGTAGGGGCCCATGATTTCACCGGCCGAATAATAATGCGTGAATGCATCCAGGTTGAAGTGGCTCATGGCTTCCAGCATGGAAACCTCCACCTTGCGGCCAACACCGGTTTGATTGCGCTCGTGCAGCGCGCCCAGCACGCCATAGGCGGCATAGAAGCCGGTAATGGAATCGGCCAGGGCTGGGCCGACAACTCGCGGGTTCTCGGGATTGATCAACAGGCCCAGGAAACCGCTGGCGGCCTGGGCCACCGAGTCGTAAGCGGGCCGGCCCGCGGCCGGTCCCGTCGGCCCGAAGCCGCTGATCGAGCAATAGATCAGGCGCGGATTGATCTTGCGCAAACGCTCTTCGCCAACGTTGAGCCGCTCGGCCGCGCCCGGGCGGAAGTTCTGTATATAGACATCGGCTGTACTGATCAGTTCGTCGAACGCCGCCAGATCGTCGGCGTTCTTGGTGTTCAGCGTGATGCTGCGCTTGTTGCGGTTATAGGTCTGGAAATGAGGGCTGTACAGGCCGCCCTTGAAGGCGCGGAAAGGATCGCCGGCGCCGGGCTGCTCGATCTTGACGACATCGGCGCCAAGGTCGCCCAGCAGCATCCCCGCCGCCGGGCCCGTGATGAAGGTTCCTTGTTCGAGTACCCGTATGCCATTCAGCACTTTGATCATGATAAAGCTCCAGTATGAATCGCAGGCTAGGCGTGATCGGGGGTGAAGCCGTCCGGGGCTTCGCCGTCATAGACGTAATTGCGTGTGGCTTGATACGACAAGGCAAAGCCGATGGGCTTCTGAAGCTCTTCGGTCAGATGGCCGATAAGACCCGCCGTACGCGCAAGAATGGGGACGCCCCTTAAGGCGGTCAATGGAAAGCCCACGCCCAGCAAGACCGCGGGAATCGCAGCCGAGACATTCAGCATCAGGTTCTTGCCCACGATCTCGGGAATCGCTTTTTCGACTGCGTCGGCAATCCGCACATAAGTCATATCGGCGCCGGCCTGCTCGGCAACATTGAACAGCGCCGTTACCCTGGGATCGCGCTCTTTATGCAGCGGATGGCCATAGCCTGGAATGGCGCGCTTGGCCGCGCGATATTCGCCGACAACTTGCCTGGCCGCCGCCACGTAGTCCCTGCCGTCGCCCGCCCGCGTCCGGATTTCATCAAGAAGAATGCCGCAAGTTTCAGACGCGCCAAGGATTACCGAGCCGCAGCCCAGGATGCCGGCAGCCACCGCGCCCTGCAAGGCATCGGGCGCCGCGGCCAGCGTCATGCGGCTGGCTTGCACGCTGGGCACCAGGCCATGCTCGGCAATGGCAACCAATGTGGCGTTCAGCACGATGGTGGCGGCCTTTGTCGGCTCCTGGCCGGTGACCAGCAGGTAAAAATAATCCGTGAAGGACATTTTCCCGATGAGTTCCCGAGCCAGGTCCTTGCCCCGCACCACGATGGTTTCCGAATTGGACGTGCAGATGGCCGAGCGGGGAATGGTTTCTTTACCTATTTTCATATCGTTCCAATAGAGTGTTCGCACCGCGCCGTGCTGTCGCACGATGCAGGCGTGAGGTCTGCAAGAAAAAATCTGGATCGAATTAAATCGATCGTATCAATCGTCAAACATACTGGCCGCATCAGGCCGGCCTGATGCCTTCGAACGCAGCCTGCAACAAGGCGCGTATGCCATCGCGGTCGACGGGCCGGGGATTCCAGTATGGCTTTGACGCCGCCATATCCGCCGCCCGGTCAATATCCGCCGCCCGCATGCCGATATCGCGCAAGGCCAATGGCGCGCCCAGCTCTTGCGCCAAATCGTACAAGGCCATGGCGGCCGGCTGGCCGGGCCGTTCCAGGGCATTGGAAATGCGCTGCATTGCCCGCTCGGCCGAGACGGCGTTATAGGCCATGGCATGCGGAAGCACGATGGAATGCGTCTGCGCATGCGGCAGGTTGAAACTGCCGCCCAGGGTATGGCAGAGCTTGTGATGCAAAGCCATGCCCGTGCTCCCGAGAACGGTGCCGCAAAGCCAGGCTCCATATAGGGATTCGCTTCGGGCGCCTAGCTCGTCCGGCTGCTTCTTCAATTGGCGCAAACCGCTGGCCATGGCCCGGATGCCTTCTTCCGACATCAATGCCAGAACGGGATTGCCGTCCTGGGCATACAGGCCTTCCGCGGCGTGCGCTATGGCATTCATGCCGCTGGCCACTGAAATATCGAAGGGCAGCTTCAAGGTCAGCGTTGGATCGTAAATGACCGTGCGCGGCAATGCCCGACGATCCTTACCGGTTTTCTTTACGCCTCCTTCCGTCACCCCATAGATGGATGTCATTTCGGATCCGGAATACGTCGTCGGTACGGCCAATATGGGCAGCCCGCTTTCCAGGGCCAGCGCCTTGGCCAGGCCTATGGTGGAACCGCCTCCTATCGCCACGATGCAGTCCGCAGCGGTCCGTGCCACGGCCGCCATGGCGCCTTGCACGGCGGCCGTGGGCACATGCATGATGGCCTGGTCGTAAATACCGGCGCCCCGCTCCGCAAGCGCGTCAAGAGCCCGCTGGGCCAGCGTGCGCTGCCGCGGCGTGCAAAGCACAAGCGCTTTCTCAGCGCCAAGCAGGCCAGCCTCGGTGTTCAGCTTGCTCCATACATCCACACCGAATACCACGCGAACCGACTGCGCCGCATATACGAACTCTTGCATCGCTTTACCTTCAAGGCGTCCGTGCCGGCACAAGGACTGATGCGTTCCGCCGTGCCCGCACATTGATTGCCTGCCCTCCGCCGGGCTTGGCTAGTTGACCTTCGCGCCCGACTTCTTGACCAGCGCGGCCCATTTCTGAATTTCGGCGGTCTCGAACTTTGCCAAGTCCTTGGTGGCTTCACCGCCGGGTTCCACGCCCTGGGCCTTCAGCTTTGCGGCCAGTTCGGGATCGGCCAGAGCCACTTCAGCGGCCTTTTTCAATGCGGCCATGACGGGCTCGGGCGTTCCGGCGGGCGCGTACATCATGAACCATGCCACCAGATCGAAATCGCTGTTGGTCTGGTCCGCAACGCTGGGGACATCGGGCGCCGCAATGCTGCGCCGGCTGCTGGAAACGCCAATGGCCCGCAGTTTTCCGGCCTTCACGTGCGGCAGGACCGCCGCCGGATGGTAGAACATGAACTGGACCTCTCCAGACATGACGTCCTGCAGGGCCATGCTGCCTTCCTTGTAGGGAAC
This sequence comes from Pollutimonas rozaliensis, assembly GCF_048751585.1. Classification (NCBI taxonomy): domain Bacteria; kingdom Pseudomonadati; phylum Pseudomonadota; class Betaproteobacteria; order Burkholderiales; family Alcaligenaceae; genus Pollutimonas; species Pollutimonas rozaliensis. The sequence continues at coordinate 146,347 of NZ_JAZHOB010000005.1, forward strand.
ATGGATCATTTCCCCGCCCAGCCTGTCCTTCAGCAGTTCGCCCGCAAGATGGCCGGACGTGCCGCTACCCGCCGACGAGAATGTGATGCCCGGGGGCTTTGCCGCCGCCGTGCCCAGGTCCTTTACCGAATGGTAGGGGGAATCGCCGCCCACCACCAGTATCGTAGGCGTTTGGCCGACGAAGGCAATGGGTTCGAAGTCCACTTGGGGATCATAGCCGCGCTTGGAGTAAAGCTCTTTATTGATCGCATGCGTACCCACGGTGCCCATGACGATGGTGTAGCCATCGGGCGTGCTGCGCCCTACCTGGGCGGTCCCTATCGTGCCGCCCGCGCCCGCCCGGTTGTCGATGACGATGGACTGGCCCAATTGCTGCGACATTTTTTCGGCGATCAAGCGTGAAATCGTGTCAGTCGTGGTCCCGGGGCCGAATGGCACGACCATGCGCACCGCCTTGGACGGATAGTCCGAAGACTGGGCTGGCGCAGCCATGAAGACAAAGGGCGCCGCGATCAGCGCCGCCATAGCGCGTTGCCATGCACGGCCATGGAGCGCCTTTTCTTTAAACATATTCATTATTGTCCCTTCCTGTATTGAAGACTCCAACTTCATTCTGTAGTTGGTATTTGGGTGAATGCCAATGCAGTCTATACGGCCGCGACAAAACATAGAAATGATTGATTTCGTCGGTTATCATCGATGATATCGATAGTAAAGGGAATCATGGAACTCAGGCACTTGCGGTATTTCATCGCGCTGGCGGGCTCGCTGAATTTCACGCGGGCAGCGGAACGGGTCCATGTGACTCAATCCACCCTGTCGCATCAGATACGCCAACTGGAGGACGAAGTGGGTCAACGCCTGTTCGACCGCCACGGCAAACGGGTCATGCTGACCGAAGCCGGTGAGTCTTTCCTGGCCTATGCGGACCGTGCCCTGGCCGTCATCGATCAGGGCCTGGGCGAACTTAAGCAAACCGTCGCCCCCATTTCGGGCACGGTGCGCATAGGCACCACGCATACGTTCAACCTGGGCTTTCTTCCGGATTGCGTCGCACTGTTTCTGAAGCAAAACCCTACCGTCAAGATCGTGATCGAAGAGCTTTCGGGCGACGCCATCACCGACGGGCTGCAGGCCGAGCAGTTGGATATCGGTATCGGCTATCGGCCTGAAATGCAGAAAGACATACGTTTCGAGCCCCTGTTCAATGAAGAGCTCGCACTGATCGTCGCGCAAACGCACCCGCTGGCCAAGCGCAAGCGAATGCGGATCGCCGAGCTTCATCGCGAATCGCTGGTTCTTTTGCCGCAAAGCTTCTCGACGCGCCGCTTGCTGGACGAGTGCTTCAATGCCGCCGGCGCCGAACCCAATATCATCGCCGAGATGAACACCATTCCGGCTATGCTGGGACTGATGGTGCGCAAACACGTGGGAACCATTGCGGCGCCCAGCGCCATCGCGGAGCACAACAAGCCCCTGCGCGTCATCCCGCTGGAAGGTCCAACCCCCATCCGGACCCATGGCCTGCTGTTCATGGACAAACATCAACAGACGCGGGCCAGCATGGCCTTTACCGCCCTTATCCGCAAGCAGACCAAAGCTGGAAAGCACGGAGCCAGGCCAGCCGCCTAGAATCAACTTGAAGGCAATGCGGGCGTGATGTAAGGCGCAGCCTTGAAAGCATGGCATTCCAAGGCGCCGGCCTTTCCGCAACAGGTTTTATTGAAACATGCCCATACCTGTTGCGCTGCCCTAGTTTGGCGTAGACTGCCATGTACGGACCATCGTTTTTGCACCACGTTTTCCATTCGCAAGGAGGCAACCATGGCGAACGATCATGTCTACAAACAAATCGAGTTGGTGGGCTCATCGACGGTATCGTCGGATGACGCCATTTCGCAGGCCATCGCGCGCGCATCCAGCACGCTCCGGGAACTGGACTGGTTCGAAGTCACCCAGATCAGGGGCCATATCAAGGACGGCAAGATAGCGCACTGGCAGGTTGTATTGAAGATAGGCATGCGGCTTCAGGACTGATCGTCACAAAGCAGCCGGACGCCCTCGCAGCACGATTTGCCCCCATCGAAGCAAACTTGCGGCCGCTGCCATTACCCAGGCCAGCGGCCCCAGCGCGAATCGCAGCAGCAGCATGAAGGGAAGCAATACCAGAGACCAGCCTATGACCTGCACCAGGCCAACAGGCAGGCCCAGCTTCTCGGCGACGCTTCCAAGCATGGAATTGATCACACTGGGGTGCCGGATGGCAATATAGGCCAGCACAGCCGGCGCTCCGTACTTGAGCATTCGCGTGCCGACCGCGCTTGCCCGCCACAAACCGGACCCAAGCGCGGCCGAGCGTTGGGAAAATGTCAGGCTGCGGCCGCCTGCCGCGCCGGCCTTGCCCATGCGCAGCACTTTAAGGGCCCCCACGCCAATCGCCACATCCAGCGCCGCCCATCCCACGTCGCCGGCGACAATCGTTTCATCGCGACGAAACTTGGTCTCCAGCGCTTTCAAGCCGCCCGCGAAAAAGCCATTGATGCCTTCAAGCACACGTTCTGTCTGGACCCAGCCCACGTCCCCGCCAGGGTTCATGACAAACTGGCCCAGGAAGTCATATCCCTCCGCCGTGATGAATTGAACGGCATACCACCCCCGCTCCTCGCTTGATAGAGCCCCAGTGGCGCTTGCTTCAGCAGGCTCGCCAGCCCGCCACAATCCCCGGATGGCATTCAAGGCAGAGCGGGCGGACTCGCTCATGCCGCGCATCAGTTCCAAGGTGAAGACCTCATGCGTCAGAAAGTAATGAATGGGCAGGATTACATCTTCGCCATACTTGCCAAGCACCAGTTGAAAATCCCGGCTATCTCCGTACATCAATAAGATGGACCTGGCCATTTCCGGATAGCGCTGCAAGGCCAGCCTTGCCTTCGTGGCCAACACAGGATCGTCGGCATACACCAGGAACAGCGCCTGGAGCTCGGCCGGCTCGGTAGCGAGCGTCCGGGCGTATTCCGGCATCGCCTGCTCGACCTGCAGATGCAGCAGTTGCGCGTCCAGGGGCTTAGGCTTGTACAAGAAGGCAATCAGGAGTGCCGCAAGCAATGCCAGCAGGCTGGCCGAAATCAAATATCGCATAGGACTTAACCCGGTAGTATGGACGTAGAGGCGTTTGCAAGAATACCAACCACCCCCACTTTACCCCTTGATCCGCCCAGTGCCGGTCCTTTGTCCCGCTCTATTGATATCATCGGTGCAAGTCTTCGCCATCCATGGTTTCATGGGCGATAATTATGCGTATGCCCAACACTGATTCCCCTCTTACTGGTACCGCACTTGCCGGCAAGCGCAACACCAGCGGATCGACGCCTGACGCCCGGCTCTTTGTCAATTCGGTCGAAAAGGCCATCCGTGTGCTTACCGCCTTCGATCCCGTCTCGGGCATGCTGCCCATCACTGAAATCGCGGAACGCACAGGCCTGGGCCGTAGCGCCACCCAGCGATTTGTCTACACATTGCATTGGCTGGGCTACCTGACGCGCGATCCCGTCAGCCGCCGTTACGGCATATCGCCCAAATTCTATGAGTTGGCGCACCACACCCGCAGAACCGACATGCTTGCCGCGCAAAAGCGCCCAGTGCTGATGCAATTGGCGCAAGATACGGGCGAAACCGTTGCCTGGGTCGAACTCGATGGCGACGACATCGTCATTATCGATGGCATTCCATCCGTTCACGCAGCCTCTGTCGAACTGCCTATCGACGCACGCTACCCGGCCCTGACTTCATCTTCCGGCCAAGTCTTGCTGTCGCGCGCGCCGATTGATCAATTGCTGGAAACGCTTGGCCGTCTGCCTCCTGAAGTCAGGCGGCGCTTTGGCGATCGCGATACTGAAGAAATTCTCGCTCTGTTCGCCCGGACCCGACGGCAAGGCTATTCAATGACCGAGAAAAACATGGGCATCGGCACTTTGTCGATCTCGGCGCCTGTCTTTGATAAGGCCGGGCAGATCGTCGCGGCACTGAACCTGTCGACCATCGCCGCCCGACATAATCAAGAAGCGTTGTACAACCACTTATTGCCTCTTTTGATTAAGGCTGCGCAAGCGGCATCGGAATGACGCTTGCTCCGAACTTCTCCCAGCCGGTCCGAGGACCGCTCAAATAAATTGCTATTCAATTTAAATAAGTATAAACCATATTTTTTAATAGATTTTTGTTTGTTTTATTCGAATATGCGCTATATTTTGCTCCATATAAATTGCATAATAATTTTTATATGGATCATATCTACTCGTGTCAAAAGCCAGCCGGCGGGATTTCCGACGAAAACACCCATGTTTCGCTAGAGCCCCTTCCGGCTCATACCCTGGCTAGCCTTTTGACGCAGCGCGCTGCCGAATCTCCGAACACGGTCTATTGCAGCTATCGGGACACCTCTCTGACGCTGCGAGATCTGGAAAAGCGCGTCAACCAGTTCGCCAATCTGCTATGGGCCCGCGGCATCAGGCCCGGAGACAGGGTTGCTCTAATGCTGCCCAGCCACCCCAATCATCTGATCGCATTCTTCGCCCTTGCCAAACTCGGCGCCGTGCGCGTGCCCATCAACATTCATTTATTGGGCGCGCCCTTACAGCACGCCTTTACCCACCTTGATCCCAAGGTGCTGATCGCACATGTGGCCTATCGTGACGTGTTAGCCGATATCAGTGCATCGCTAGACCTGTGTCTCTGGGAAGGAGATCCAGAAGCCGATCCGTTTGAGGACAGCCTGCGAGAATCGACGCAAGTGCCGCATGCCATCTCGCCAGATGCGGATGACATCATCGGCTTAACGCCCAGCTCCGGCACGACGGGCGCACCCAAAGGCGTCCTCAAGTCCGACCGACACTTACGTGCCGGCCCTCATACAGTGTTGCGCCTGACTGGCGCCCAACCCGGAGACGTATTCCTGTTCTGGGAGTCGCTGCATCACGGCTCGGGCGTCGCCGTGGCAATTGCCGCGCTGATGGGAGGCTTTCGGCTTGCGATGATCGAGCGCTTCAGTGCTTCCCGATTCTGGGAAGACGCACGGCGTCTTCAGGCAACACATATACATTACCTGGGCAGTGTGCTGCCCATGCTGTTGAACCAACCGCCATCTCGGCGCGATAAAGATCACAGTGTACGTATCGCGTGGGGAGGAGGGTGCTCGCCCGAGACGTGGAACGCGTTTGCCGAACGGTTCGGTGTCAGTATGCGCCAGGGCTATGGCCTATCCGAGCTTCTGACCTTCGTCACGCTAAACCTTGACGGACCAGCCGGCTCGATCGGCAAGCCCATTGGCTACTACGACCTTAAGTTGGTGGACGATATCGGCACCCCTGTTGCGTCTGGCCAAACCGGAGAAGTCCTCATTCGCAGCCGCGTACCGGGCCTGCAATTTCTAGGCTATTTTCGCTGCCCTGAAAACACCGCCGAAGCGCTCGATGGGCAGTGGCTGCGCACCGGGGACTTGGCCTATGCCGACGCGGATGGCTATTTATTCTATGCAGGCCGAAAGAAGGAAATGCTTCGTCGTCGAGGCATCAATATTTCAGCCTGGGAAGTCGAGCAGGTTTTTCTCCAACATGCCGACATCGAGGAAGCCGCCCTAGTGGGTGTTCCCAGCGAACTTGGCGAAGACGAGCTGAAGCTCTTCGTAAGGCCGCGTGACGGCGCCGTACCGGATCCGCTGGCGCTGATCCAATGGAGCGAAACACGGCTGCCCTACTTTCAAATCCCCCGCTATATCGAATTTATCAACGAGTTTCCTAAAACACCGACGCAACGCATACAGAAAAAGGCGCTGCCACGCGACACTCTGAACGTCTGGGATCTTCACGTCACCAACTACAACATCAGAAGCAAAAAGCAGTCTCCTCATTAGTGGTCACGCCCACAAATAACGATAAAGGAACTACCCATGAAAATGCTGAAACAGATGTCTGCTCTGCCCCTGGCCGCACTGGCAGCCCTAGCTTTCGCAAGCAGCGCCCCGGCACTGGCGGCGTATCCCGATAAGCCCATACGCATGGTCGTCGGCTTCTCGCCGGGCGGCGGTGTCGATGTCGTGGGGCGCATCATGGCCCAAGCCTTGGGGGAGCAGTTGAATACCACCGTGGTCGTGGAGAACAAGTCTGGCTTCTCAGGCAATATTGCCGCTCAGCAAGTCAAGCAGTCTGACCCGGACGGCTACACATTACTGATGGCTCCGACCACCTCGTATGCCCTGGTGCAAACCATGCTGGGCACCAAACAGGTGGGATATGACCTGGTTAAAGATTTCAAATCCGCCGGCACGGTCGGGATTCTGCCACTGGTGGTGATCGTCAATCGTTCCCTGGGTGTCAACACATTGCAGGAGCTGGTTTCGGCGGCCAACGCCAAGGACAAAAAGTTGGCTTATGGTTCGTCAGGAAACGGTTCGACCGAACATATCATTACTGAATTGTTCCTGCAAAAAGCCAAAATGGGCATGCTGCATGTGCCCTACCGCGGCTCCTCGCCCGCCATGGCTGATCTGCTGTCGGGCGAGATCCAGTTGTTCATGGCAACCACACCAACCGCACTGGCGAATCTGGCCTCGGGGCGACTGACTGCCATCGGTATCGCCAGCCCGCAGCGCCTACCCATTTTGGCCGACGTACCCACCTTGGACGAGCAAGGTCTGAAGGACTTCGAAGCCGCTTCAATTTATAGCATATTGCTCCCTTCCGGCACACCAACCGCCGTACTCGAAAAGCTTAATGCCGCCCTGGAAAAGGCCTTTCAGTCTACCGCCCTGCAAGACAAGCTGATGCAGTTGGGCGTCAAGGTACAGCCCGGCACGCTGGAGGAGTCGTCGCGCCAATTGGCGGACGAAGCGGCCAAGTGGCCACGCGCAATAAAAGCCCTGAACCTGTCAAGCAATTGAATCGCATCACCCAATGGGGGTGATGCCCATTAACCGGGAATCCTTAGTTATGCTTATAAGCGACCTTAGCAGCGACACCTTGTCGGTAGTCTGTGCCGAACGTATCGCTACCATCACACTCAAGCGCCCCAAGGTCTTGAATGCGCTGGATCGTCCTCAGCGCCAACGGCTGGACCAGGCGCTGCGGGCGCTGGACGCCCGCGACGACGTGCGCGTCATCATTCTGACAGGCGAAGGCCGTGCCTTCTGTGCAGGCCAGGACCAGAACGAAAGCGCCGGGATGACCGCTGAGGATTCCGCCCGGCGCATCAGCGACTATATGGGGCTCTACCGCAGCATCCGTTCGCTGAACAAACCGCTGATTGCCCGCATCAATGGCTACGCCACAGGATCGGGCCTGCAAATAGCCTTGTTGTGCGATATACGCATTGCATCAGCGAGCGCCAAATTAGGCATGCCGGAACTCAATGTCGGTTCCGCGGCAATTGTCGGCAGCGCCTTGATGCAGCCCATCGTCGGGGAAGCGGTCATGAAAAAACTCGTGCTGACGGCCGACATCATTGATGCACAACATGCGCAGCATTTGGGCATCCTGGATGAAGTTTATCCCGATGAACCTCAAATGGACGCTCGCGTTGCCGCGCTCGCCGCAAAGTTTGCGGACTGGCAGCCCATGGCTATCAGCATTACCAAGAAATGGTGGAAAAAAATGTCCGACGCACAGTTTGAGGCTGCTGCCCGGGAGGCTGCCGAAGGCCATGCCCTGAACTTTGCCTCGGGGGCCTATACCGAAGGCGCTCGCCGCTTTAAAGAACAAAAACAAGGGCGGAAGTAGAAGCGCGTGCGCCGGCATAGCCGGACTACCCCTTGGGAATATCAGAGCAGGCAAAGCGTGGCGTGTACGCGCCATTCATGTAAAGGATAAGTTATGGTCGATAAATTGCTCGCCAGCCTCGGTGTGGAGCGATCCAGCTACACCGAAGGCTCGCACTTCATTCATACTCCTATCGATGGAAGCCGTATCGGCGCGGTCCATCTGGATTCGCCGGCTATCGTTACCGAAAAAATCGAACGGGCGCAACAGGCTTTCGAAACCTGGCGCACGCTGCCTGCCCCACGAAGAGGGGAATTGCTGCGTTTATTCGGAGAAGTTCTTCGTCGCAACAAGCAGGCGTTGGGTGAGCTCGTGTCTTGGGAGGCTGGGAAAATCACCCAGGAAGGCCTAGGCGAAGTGCAGGAGATGATCGACATTTGCGACTTCGCAGTGGGGCTGTCGCGGCAGTTATACGGTTTGACCATTGCATCCGAACGCCCAGGCCACCATATGCGCGAAACCTGGCACCCGCTGGGGGTCGTCGGCGTGATTAGCGCATTTAATTTCCCGGTGGCGGTCTGGGCATGGAATACCACTCTGGCCCTGGTTGCCGGCAACGCAGTGCTCTGGAAACCGTCCGAGAAAACGCCGCTTACCGCCTTGGCCTGCCAAGCGCTGCTGGAGCATGCCATGCGTGAGTTTGGCGATGCCCCTCAATACATCAGCCAGCTAACAGTGGGCGACCGTGCGGCAGGGCAGGCGCTGGTTGACGACCCGCGGGTAGCCTTGATCAGTGCAACCGGCAGTACCCGAATGGGCAGAGAGGTCGGGCCCCGCGTGGCGGCCCGCTTTGGGCGCAGCATTCTTGAACTTGGCGGAAACAATGCCATGATCCTCGCACCGAGCGCGGACCTGGATCTGGCAGTGCGCGCCATTGTGTTTTCGGCAGTGGGCACCGCAGGCCAACGATGCACTACCCTGCGTCGACTTATCGCCCACGAGTCGATTAAAGACGAGATTGTGGCGCGTTTGAAATCAGCCTACGCCAAGGTAAGCATTGGTCATCCTCTCCAAGGAAATCTTGTCGGGCCGTTGATCGATAAAGCCAGTTACGAGGCCATGCGGGAAGCGCTGTCACAGGCACGCCGGGAAGGCGGCAAGGTATATGGCGGCGAGCGTCAATTGCAAAACGACTACCCCGACGCCTTTTACGTCTCGCCGGCTATTGCAGAGATGCCTCGCCAAACCGATGTGGTGCGTCACGAAACCTTTGCACCCATTCTTTACGTGATGGCGTATGGCGACTTCAGCGAAGCAATTCGTCTGAATAATGACGTACCGCAAGGCCTGTCATCTTGCATTTTCACTACCGATGTGCGCGAGGCCGAACTGTTTCAAAGCGCGGCGGGTAGCGACTGCGGCATTGCAAACGTCAATATTGGCACAAGCGGCGCCGAGATTGGCGGAGCGTTCGGCGGCGAAAAAGAAACAGGCGGGGGACGAGAGTCCGGATCGGATGCCTGGAAGGCTTATATGCGCCGTCAAACCAATACCATCAACTATTCTCGTGAGTTGCCCTTGGCGCAAGGCATTACCTTCGATTGAAGCAACGCCTGGCGCGCGCCGGCAATGACGGATCACGCCATACTCACGGAGATGCTTACTCCACCTGTACCGCCGGTCCGCCATCGCGCAATTCTCCGATGACCGCAGCCTGCCCGAAACCCTCGGAATGGAACATGTCCAGGACCTGTTCCGCAACGCCGGGCGAGCAGGAAACCAGCAGGCCGCCCGAAGTCTGGGGATCGCACAGCAGTGCCCGCATGGTGTCGTCCACGTGTCCGGCCAGCGCGATGGAAGCGCCGTAGGATGCCCAATTGCGCCCCGAGGCGCCGGTGACGGCACCCTGTGCGGCCAACTGGCGCACGCCGGGCAGCCAGGGAAGATCCGCATGGCGCAGCCGCGCGGACAGGCCCGAAGCCCGGGCGACTTCCAGCGTGTGGCCCAGCAGGCCGAAACCGGTGACGTCCGTCACGGCGTGTACGCCCTGCAAACCGCCCAGGATCGCGCCCGGCCGATTCAGTTGCGTCGTGCTGTCCACCATGGCGCGGTAACCGTCGGCATTCAGCATGTCTTTTTTCAGGGCCGCCGACAGAATGCCCACGCCCAAGGCCTTACCCAGGATAAGCACATCACCCGCCTTGGCATCGGCGTTGCGCTTTATGTGGTCAGGATGGGCCAGGCCCATGGCCGCCAGGCCGTAGATGGGCTCTATGGAATCGATGGAGTGCCCGCCCGCCACCGGTATGCCCGCCTGGGCGCAGACGGCGGCGCCGCCTTGCAGGATGGCGGCAATATCGGACTTGGGCAGCACATTGATGGGCATGCCGACGATGGCCAGCGCCATGATGGGCGAGCCGCCCATGGCATAGACGTCCGACAACGCGTTGGCGGCGGCGATGCGTCCAAAGTCGTAGGGATCATCGACAATGGGCATGAAGAAGTCGGTGGTGGCGATCAGGGCCTGCTGATCGTTCAGCCGGTACACCGCCGCGTCATCGGACGTTTCGCTGCCCACCATCAGGTTGCCAAAGGGCTGCGCCGCAGGTATGCCGGCCAGCAATTCGGCCAGTACGCCGGGAGCGATCTTGCAACCGCAGCCGCCTCCGTGGGACAGCGAAGTCAGGCGCGGCTTGGGTTGTATGGAAATTGAGTCTTGCATGAATGGCTTCCTTGGAGACCTTTATGATAGCGCGCCCGATCAATTCGGGAACGTCACAAGCGCCTGCTAAACTGTGGCGCTATTCCCATCGCGCACTTCAGGACGTGCGCAACTTATTGTTTCAAAAGGCATATCCAAGGCATGACCAGTACGCTTGCAATCGTTGTTTCACTTCTTCTATTGATGTACCTGGCCTATAGGGGCATTACGGTTTTGCTGCTGGCTCCGCTGATGGCCGCGCTGGCGGTGCTGCTCTCGGGCGATATCTCGTTTTTCCTGCCCATCTACACCGACACCTTCATGAAGGCGCTGAGCGGCTATGTGTTGCAGTTCCTGCCCATCTTCCTGCTTGGCGCGCTGTTTGGGCAACTGATGGCCGACTCCGGCGCCGCGCACACGATCTCGCGCTGGATAGTCGAGCGCCTGGGCCACAAACACGCCATCGTCACCGTCGTCCTGGCATGCAGCGTGCTTACCTACGGCGGCGTTTCCCTGTTCGTGGTGGCCTTCGCCATCTATCCGATTGCGCGCGATCTGTTCCGCACGGCGGATATTCCCAAACGGCTGGTGCCCGCCTCCGTTGCATTGGGATCATTCACCTTCACGATGACGGCATTGCCGGGCACGCCAGCCATACAGAACGCCATCCCTATTCCCTATTACGGGACGAATGTGTTCGCGGCGCCGGGATTGGGCATTATCGGGGCCGCCATCATGCTGGGCGGCGGCCTGTGGTGGCTGCGCTCACGCGAAGCCGCCGCGCGCCTGCGGAGCGAAGGTTACGGACACCACACCGAAGTGGACAGCGCCGCCGATGAAAAAGGCGAGGAAGAGAGCGGCCCGATGTCGCGCATGCCGCTGTTCCTGGCGATATTGCCGCTTTTGCTGGTGGTGGGCATCAACGCCTTGTTTACCTATATCGTATTCCCCAACATGGCTCTGGCCTTCCTGACGGAGCGTTTCCCCAACGTATCGCCTGAGAAAATGACGGGCCTGTGGGCGCTTATCGTCGCCCTGATGGTCGCTTGCGCCACCTTGATCGTGTCGCGGCTGGGCCATTGGCGCGACCTTCGCGAAACCGTCAACAAAGGCGTGTTCGGCTTCATGCTGCCGCTATTCAATACCGCGTCCGAAGTCGGCTATGGCGCCGTCATCGCAAGCCTGGCTGGCTTTGCGATCATCAGGGATGCCGTGCTTAATGTGGCTCCCGGCAATCCGCTTATCTCGGAAGCCGTTGCGATGAACGTGCTTGCCGGTATTACCGGTTCATCGTCCGGCGGCCTGAGCATCGCCCTGCAAACGCTGGGGTCCGACTACCTGCGCATGGCGCAGGAAGCCGGCATCAGCCCCGAACTGCTGCACCGTGTTGCGGTGATGGCGGCCGGCGGGTTCGATACGCTGCCGCATTGCGGCGCCATCATTACCCTGCTGTCCATTTGCAACCTGACCCACCGGCAGTCCTACCTTAATATCGCTGCCGTGACCATGGGCGTACCGCTGGTCGCATTGATCAGTGTCATCACCCTGGGCACAATGTTCGGCAGCTTCTAAGAACGGGGAGCGGGCCCGGCACTTGCCAGGCCAGCCGCCGATCGCCGGTGCCGTTGTTCTAGACGTAGCACGGGCCTTCGATCAAGGGATGGGCCGCCACGAAGGCCTGGTCTATCTTCAGCCCTATTCCTATCCCCTCCAAGGCGCTGACGCACCCGTTTTGGTCCAGCTTGTAGGGCGGCTTGTCCGTCATATCGTCCCGGAAGGGGTTGTAGGCGGTCAGGTCGGCCTCGAAATAACCCGGATTGTCGATGCCGCACAGAAAGCTTATCGACGTGGCCATGTTGACCGCCGTGGCCGATGTGTGGGGGTTGATGCTAAGGCGGCGGGCGCCGGCGATTGCCGCGATCTTCAGCGATTCGGTAATGCCGCCCGTCTTGGAAAGATCGGGCTGGACGAAACCGATGGATTCGGATGCAATCAGCGGATCGAATTCATAGCGCGTGTAGTGATTCTCGCCGGCGGCAAGCGGCGTGCGGCCGAGCTTGGCGGCACGGCGATACAGTCCCAGGTCGTGCGCGGGAAAAGGCTCTTCCAGCCAGCCCACATTCAGCTCATCGTAGGCCGGCAATACGCGGCGCGTATCGTCCAGCGTGTAATTGGTGTTGGCATCCACCAGGATGTCGATCTCCGATCCCAGAGCCGCGCGCACGGCCGAGACCCGAGCGATATCGCGCGCCACCGTGTCGCCCACGCGCAGTTTCACGGCGCGATAGCCCTGCTCGACATAACCCATGGCTTCTTCCGCCAAGGATTCGGGCGCTTGCCAGCCCAGCGAAATACCGCCCGCATAAGCCTTGATGGGTCGGCTCTTGCCGCCCAGCATGCGGTAAAGAGGCATCTTGGCGACTTGGCAGCGAATGTCCCACAAGGCAAGGTCCAGGCCGCTAAGCGCAAGGGCCGCCGCCGCCCCCATGCCATGGCTGCCTATCTGCATCTTGTAGACGCGGGCCCACACGCCGGAAACGTCCAGCGCGTCCATGCCGACCACCAGTTCGCGCAGCGTGGTGTCTATCAAGCGTGCGATGGCGCCAGGGCACCTGCCATGATGGGCCTCGCCCCATCCGATAAGGCCTTCATCGGTTTCGACAGCAACCAGAACCGCGTCGCGCTTGACGCTGCGGCCTATGCCCAAGGTCACCGACTTGTCGGCCGGCACAGGAAAGGAAACGGGAAAAGCTTGTATATGCGCGATTTTCATAATGGCGTACCTGTGCGGATTATTCGAATATTTCCGGGTTGACCAGATTGGCGAAGCGCTGTCCCCGCAGCAAGCGCAAAACCTCATCGACCGTGCCCCGGCTCATGTTCGTCATGCTGGATTCGGTAATGCCGGCCACATGAGGCGTCAACAGAAGATTTCCTAGTCCCGGCGGATACAGGCCTTCCGGAATGGGCTGCACATCGTGCACGTCCAGGGCGGCCCCGCCCAGCCGTCCCGCCTGCAAGGCCGCCATCAGGGCGGCGGTATCCACGACAGGTCCACGCGAGACGTTGATCAGCAAGGCGCCGGGCTTCATCAACCCAAGCGTCGGCGCGTCGACCAGCTTGCGCGTCTGGGCCGTAAGGGGACACGCAAGCACGACGATGTCGGCCTTTGAAAACAAGGCCTGCTTGTCGGCAAACTCCACGCCTTTGGGCAGGTTCTCGGGTCGCCGCGACAGCCCGATGACCCGCATGCCCAGGGCGCCGGCCACCTTGGCGAGCGCGCCGCCTATGGTTCCGACCCCGACGATGCCCAATATCTGACCATTCAGTTCCCGCATGCTGTCCGCGCGGGGCCGGTTAACCGGCCAATCGCCCACCGGGTCTCGCAGCGCGAGCGAGCCCATATTGCGCTGCAAATAGAACATGGCGTTGATGCAGTACTCGACCACCGAGGCCGTGTTGGATCCCGGCATGTTCGCCACCGGAATCTTGCGGGCGGTAGCCTGCTCCATCGGTATCATGTCCAGCCCGACCCCATGCCGAACGACCCCTTTCAAGCGCGTCTGATGGTCAAAGATGTCGTCGGGCAATTTTGCCCGCACGACGAGCACATCGGCGTCCGCGACCAGGGCGCGCAAGGTATCCGCGTCGGCGCGAGGCGCCACAATGACCTGCGCATGCGCGGCCAGGCGAATCCGCTCGGCCTCTTGCATGGGATTGGTCAGCAGTACTTTAGGCAATACGGGGCTCATTCGGTCAGATCTCCACAACAGGGTTGCTGAGCTCGCCCAGCTCCTGGATGCGCAGCGTTACGCGCTGGCCATGCCTGAGCCAGGCGGCGGGCTTATGGTTGGCAGCCACACCGGCAGGCGTGCCTGTGGCAATGATATCGCCGGGATCCAGCGGCATGCGTTCCGAAGCATAGGCGATGAGCTCATCGATACGGAACAGCATTTGCGCAGTGCTGGACGATTGCAATGAAACTCCGTCCACATCGAGCTCGATGCGCAAATCGTAGGGGTCGGCGATGTCGTCGGCCGATACGATCCAGGGGCCCAGCGGACCTGTGGCGACCTGGTTCTTGCCCCGTACGAAACCGCCGTCCTCGCGGACCATGTTCGTATAGCTGACGTCGTTGAATATCGCATAGCCGCATACATGGGATGCGGCCTCGTCCCGCCCCGTCTTCAGTGCGGGCGTGCCGATGACGGCGGCCAGCTCGGCTTCGTAGGTTACCTGGTTTCCGCCGGCCAGCGGAATGGTCACGCCCGGCCCCACCACTGTTGAATGCGACTTCACGAAAATGACGGGCTCTTCGGGAGTGGGCCGGTTGGAAACGGCCAGGCCGTCCCGATAGTTGAAGGCTGCGCCGACTACCTTTCCCGGCCTGGGCAAGGGCGCCAGCAGGCGGACGGCAGACAGCGGCAGCAGGCAGGCCTTGTCCGGGACGATGCGTTTGAGCGCCCTGGATAGCTCCACGAGGCCGGATTCGATCCACGCCATCATGGTCGGCTCCAGTGCCTGCAAGGGTTGGGGCCGGTCGGGATGGCCGCCATCGATCAGCAGGGCCGGCTGTCCGGAATCGTCTACCGACAGCAGTATTCCCGCCCTTGCCTGTCCTTGGTACTCGAAGCTTATGAAACGCATGGTGCTATACCGAGTATTTCGCAAGGACACCGCGGTCGATTTCGATGCCCAGGCCCGCCCCCGTCGGAATGGCCACGACGCCCTTGTGCTGCACGATAGGCTCCGTCGCCAGATGGTCGCGGAAGGGGTTTTCGCACTGCTCGAACTCAAAGAGCGGCGGCATCGGGCGGAAGCTGGGCGGCTGATCGGGCAGCGCCGCGATGAAATGCAGCGTCGCCGCCACGCCGATGACCGAACCCCATGCGTGGGGTACGCACTCCACCCCATGCGCGGTGGCCAGCGCGGCAATCTTGCGGCATTCGCTGAAGCCGCCCGCGGCGCAAACATCCGGCTGCACGATGTCCATGGCCTTGCGCGTGACTATGTCGCGAAAGCCCCAGCGGGTGTACTCGTTTTCGCCACCCGCAACCGCCATGTCGAGTGCGCGCGTCACTTCCACATAACCATCCAGGTCTTCCGGTGAAATGGGCTCTTCGAACCACTCGACATCCAACTTCTCCAACTCGCGGCCCAGACGTATTGCAGCGGGCACCGTGAAGCAATGATTAGCGTCGACCATAAGGCGGACATCGTCGCCGATCGCCTTGCGGACCGCTTCCACCCGCGCGATATCCAGCTTGGGCGAGCCCAGGCCGATTTTCATCTTGATGGCGGCAAAGCCTTCCTCGACGTAGCCTTGCGCCTCTTCGACGGCTTCTTCGATCAGCCGATCCATATCGATGAAATACAGGCCAGTCGCATAAGCCTGCACCTTGTCCCGGAACGCGCCGCCAATCAGCTTGTGCACAGGCTTGCCGCAAGACTTGCCGATGATGTCCCACAAGGCGATATCGATGCCGCTGATGGCTGCGATGGCCATTCCACTGGAACCGTAATCCTTGATCCGGTTGTACAAGTCTTCCCAGATCACTTCCACATCGAAAGCGTCGCGGCCTATGATGCGCGGCCCGAATTGCGTATCGATGAAAGCGCGGGACACATGCGCCGGACCGTAGCATTCGCCCCATCCCACCATGCCGTCCTGGGTCTCGATTTCGACAATGCAAGACCCCCGCGTCTTATAGAGCCAGCCCCTGGAAGAGGTGAAGGGCCGCTCCACCGGCGCGCTGACGACGTGGCAGGTCACTTTCTTGATGATGCTCATTTCTTTCCTTCGTCCTTCGTGAATACCTTGGCGGCGACGCTGTTAAGCGTGTTCTGCACGCCGTTGATCTCCTTGGTCAGGTCGTCCCCGGCCAGCGGACTGATGACGACGCCGTTCTTGTCGGCGAACGACTTGAACTCCTTGCTTTCGATGGCTTTGGAGAACAGCGAGATCAGCTTCGCCTTGGCGTCGTCAGGGATGCCCGCCGGCGCCACGACGTAGGCCATCTGCACCAAAGGTCCGAACGGGAAGACGTCGTAGCCCAGTTCCTTGAACGTGGGTATGTCGGGCATGACTTCCAGCCGCTCGTTCGCGAATACACCCAGCGGACGAACCTTGCCGGCATCGATCTGGCCCTTGCTTTCGGAAGGCTTCAGGACCGCCGCCTGAATCTGCTTCCCCGCCAGGTCGATGATGACCTTGGCGCCGCCGGTATACGGAACATTGATGTATTTGGTGCCCGCAGCGCGCGCGGTCATCTCGGCAAAGATGTGATTAAGGTTATGGGTGCCTGGCGTGCCGATCGACACCCCGGGATTCTTCTTCATGTATTCCAGGAAACCCTTCAGATCCTTGGCGGGGCTGTCTTGCGGCACCAGCAGGATCAAGGGGTCTACCGATACCCGCGCAATGGGGGTGAACTGGTCGTTTTGCAGCGGCGTCAGCTTTTGCGCAATCTGGGCCAGCGTGGAACTGGTCCCCATGCCGACGGTATAGCCGTCCGGTGCCGAACGCGCAACACGGGTCATGCCTATGGAGCCCGTGGCCCCCGGCACATTCTCCACAATCAGGCTGACGCCCGATTGCTGTTGCATGATGTTCTGGAGCTGGCGCGCCGCAATGTCGTTGGAGCCGCCGGCATTCCATGGAATGACGAACTGTATGTCGCGCTGAGGGAAGTCCTTGCCTGCGGATTGAGCGGCAAGGGGAATGATGGCGGCGAGCGCCAAGACCGCGATGCGTGGGTATTTCATGTTGTCTCCTGAACGTGGTGTGGGCTGTAAAACAAACCTCTTGAACCTCTGGAATGAATTCTACACAAGTTTGTTATAACAAACAACAAATAACAAATATTGGTCTTGTGGCCATGCTTCCGTTAACATAGAGGCATCTATAAAAGGCTTACGCAATATGCTTACTCCCCTGGCACCCCTCGAGAAAAACAACCTCTCGGATCGGGCCTACGACGCGCTCAAACAGGCACTGTTGTCCGGCCGATTCCAGCCGGGCGAGCGCATCGTCCTGCGCGATGTCGCAGGCGAACTGGGCATCAGCCTGACACCGGTGCGCGATGCTATAAATCACCTGATTGCCGAACGGGTGCTCGATCGCGGGCCCGGCGGGCAGAAAGGGGGAGCGTCCGTGCCACGGCTGAATGCCGAGCAGTTTCGGCAGTTGATGCTATTGCGGGCCGACCTGGAATCCCGCCTGGCCGCCGCCGCCACGGAGAACATCGACGGCCTTGCGGTCCGGCAATTGGAAACCATCGTGCAGAAGATGCGCGAATCCATCGATCGGGACAACAAGAACACCTATCTGGATTGGCACCGGCGCTTTCATTTTTCGCTGTACGCGCATGCGCGCATGGATGTCGTCAACGACATTACCGAAACACTGTGGCTGCGCTGCGGCCCGGCGCTCAACGCGGTCCTGGGCGAATATGTGCCCAGCCTGAAGCAGCGCGATTTTCACAATGAAGCCGTCGCTCACCTGAAGGAAGGCAACGCCAAGAAAGTGGCGGAAAGCATCCGCATGGATATCACCGAGGCTGGGGCATATATCTACGAACAGTTGAAGCAGCCCTCGCGCCAGCCGGAGACCGGCGTGGGGGCTTAAGGGCTTACTCGTCGACGATGGGCACGAAGCCCCCATAGATCATCCGCATTCCATCGAAAGGCATGTCCTTGCCCATGTCCTTCATGCGGGGATCTTCCATCATTTTCTTCATGACGGTATCGCGCACCTCTTTGGAGGGGTATTCGAACCAGCTGAATACCACCACTTCGCCGTCCTTGGCTTTTACAGCACCCCGGAAGTCAGTGACCTTCCCGTCGGGCACGTCGTCGCCCCAGCACTCCACCATGCGGCTCACGCCAAACTCCTTGAGCAGCTTCGCCGCGCCCAGCGCGTGCTTGCGGTAGGCCTCTTTATTGGCGGCGGGCACCGCGCAGACAAACCCTTCTACATACTTCATGGTGTCTCCTTTATCCCTTGAAACGGCATGGACGCCCGCGTGGCGCCGACCGCGAAAAGCCACTATATTTGACATTAGCGTTGATATCAACCTATTATCCGCGCATGAAAAAGAAGGTTGCATTTGAAACGACGCTGGAAGTGCGCGACGCTTGCCTGTGCCTGCATGCGCAACGGGCGGCCCGAGCGCTGGCGCGTCGTTTCGACGAGGCCTTGCGCCCGTTCGGACTTACAAATGGCCAGTTCTCCCTGCTCATGGCACTGAACCGTCCCGAGCCTGTCAGCCTTACCCCGCTGTCCAGATTTCTTGCAATGGACAGAACCACACTTACCGCCGCGCTGAAGCCGCTGCAACGCGATGGGCTGGTCCAAGGCTGTGCCAATCCGCAGGACGGCCGCAGCCGCTTGTTAAGGCTTACCGCGCTGGGCGAAGCAAAACTTGCGACGGCGGTGCCCATCTGGCGCAGCACGCATCAAACCATCGAGGCCGAACTGCTTCCGCACAATGCCGACGCCCTGCGCGCCGGCCTGGCGGCCTTGTGCTGAGCTGCCCGGTCCGATGCGGCATCACTTCCGGTCTTTCAGCTTTTCCAGGAACAGGTCGATCACGCGCTGGTAATTGCCATCCGCATGTCCCGCGGAATGAGGCGAGACAATGACGTTCTCCATATCCCACAGCGGAGAGTCCGGCGGCAAAGGCTCCTGCTCAAACACATCCAGGAAGGCGCCGGCAAGACGGCCGGATCGTAACGCGCCGACCAATGCCTGCTCCACCACCACTTCTCCTCGACTGACATTCACCAGACTGGCGCCCGCCGGCAGCGCATCCAGCAGGTCGGGACCGATGAGCCGCTTGGTCGCGGCCGTCAAGGGGCAGGCCAGGATCAGCCAATCCGCCTGGGGAAGCACGCCGGCCAGATCGCGGTAAGTGACCGTCGCCATCGCCTGCGGAACGGGCTGGGGGCTGTGTCGGGCAACGACGATGCGCAGGCCCAAGGCTGCCAGGAATTCGCCTATCAAACGCCCTATGGGGCCCCAGCCCACGATCACAGCGGTCTGGCCGGCAAGGTCGGCCGGCAGCGTCGATGCCGCAAGCGAGCGCCATGTATGCTGCGCCTGCTGTCGCATGATCTGCGGGAAGCGCCGGTTCAAGGCCAGCACGCCCGCAACGACGGTGTGAGCAACCGATTGGGCATTGACGCCCGACGAGGGCGTGACCTCGACTCCGCGCGCCTGGAGTTCCCCGAAGATCGGCCGGTCCAGGCCGGCCGAATGGATATGCACCCATTGCAGGCCGTGAGCTTTGCGCAACGCGTCATAGTAGCGGGCCGTAAAGTCGTCCAGCACATACTTGGTCGAGGAGCCGGTAATGTCGCGGCTGACCAGGGCCGCGTCTATCCCCAACAGCGACGGATCGTCGGCATGCTCGAATTCGACCAGCCGATAACGCGAGCTGTCGGGCAATGCCGCCAAGCCTGGCTGCAGGCAAGAGGCGGCCCGGGCCGATACAAGAATATTGATGCACCGCATCGGGTGTTTCCCCGGAAAGTTAATCGGCTTTCTTTTGCGTTTTGCCGCTTTATGGCTTGACCACGCCCGATTCGATCAGCACCTGTTTCCAACGATCGTGCTCTTCCTTGACGAAGTCGCGGAACTGCTCGGAACTGCCAGGCATTGGATCGGCGCCCTGCAGAACCATCTGCTTGGAGACATCGGGCAGTTGAATGATGCGGTTGACGCTGTCGCGCAGTGTCGCCACGATTTCGGGCGGCGTGCCCTTGGGCGCGAACATGCCAAACCAGGAGCCCGCGCGGAATCCCTTGAAGCCCGCTTCGTCCATGGTGGGAACGTCGGGCAAGGACCGGGAGCGCTCCGGGCTGGAAACCGCCAGGGGCTTCAATTTGCCCGATTCGATCAGCGCGCGCACGGACGGAATGGTGGCAAACATGAAGTGCACGCGTCCGGCCAGCAAATCGTTAAGCGCCTCGGCGCCTTTATACGGGATATGGGTGATGTCCAGGTTCTGGAGCTTGCCCATCAGGTAGCCCGACAGATGGGACGACGTGCCGACACCGGTGGAACTGTAGTTGAACTCGCCGGGCTTCTTCTTGATCTGCTTGGTCAGCTCGGCGATGCTGTCGATTTTCAGGTGCTCGGGAGCAACGACCAGCACATTGGGCACATCGGCGACCTGGGCAACCGCAATCAGGTCGGTCAGCGGATCGTAGGGAAGCTTGGTCAGCGTGGGATTGATGGCGATAGGGCCGACGGAATCGATGATGAGGGTGTAGCCGTCGGGCTTGGCGTTGACCACATAGGCGGTGCCTATATTGCCGCCGGCGCCCGGCTTGTTCTCGACCACGAAGGCCTTGCCGAACTCCTTGCTCATGTGATCGGCGACGAGGCGCGCGAGGATGTCGGTGGTTCCCCCGGCGGAAAAAGCCACAACGATGCGCACCGGCTGCTCGGGATACGCGGCGCTTGCGGGCGATGCCGCCAAAGCCAGGCCGGCAGCCAGCATCGCGCAAGCGGCCAGCGAACTGCGCAGCATGGCCTTGATCCGGAAAAATGGAGCGTTGATCTTGTTCTTGTCTTGCATGGATTGTCTCCGAACTGATTTATTGTGGTTTTGGATTATGGGGTTTGCCGCTCAGGTCTTGTAGGAAGGGTCCAGGCGGTCGAGCTTGCGCAACAGTGCCGGCCATTCCATCAGGCCATAGGGGCGACGCGTACCGGGTTGGTAGTTGTTCCAGGTTTCCTCAAGTATTTCGGGTGCGACGCCGCGCAGCGGCGTATTGCATGACATCGCCGCCACCTGCGAACGGCAGGCCAGTTCCAGCCTGTGCATCCAATTGAAGGTTTCACCCACGCTGCGGCCCGCGACCAGCGCGCCGTGATTGCGCAGGATCATCGCTTCGCCGTCGCCCAGGTCGCTTACCAGGGATTTCTTTTCATCATCCTTGAGCACCACGCCGACATAATCGTGATAGCGGATCTTCAGGAAACGCATTGCCGTTTGAGTAATGGGAAGCAGGCCGCACTCCAGCGCCGACACGGCCATGGAAGCCCAACTGTGCGTATGGATGATGCAGGCAACGTCAGGCCGGGCCTCGTGGATGGCGCTGTGTATGACATAGCCCGCCCGGTTGATGCCGTAATTGAATTCGCCGAAGTCGGGTGAAGAAAGAATGTTGCCGGCCAGGTCGATCTTGATGAGACTGGAAGCGGTGATTTCCTCGTACATCATGCCGTAGGGATTGATGAGAAAAGCCTCTTCGCCTCCGGGCACCCGCATCGAAATATGATTCGCCATCATATCGGCCATGCCGTAAAGCTCAACAAGCCGGTAACAGGCGGCCAAATCGATGCGCGCCTGCCATTCCTCCGGGGAACACTTCGATCGCATCGAAGCGATTTCCAAACCGCTCATTGCTGTCTCCTGTTTTATGTATCTTGACGGCCATCCGCGAACGATATCCGATCCGAACGCCTGCGCGAAAGCGCGGCCGCCCGCATTCGTGCCAACGGCGAATCTTTGAAGACTAAAGCGCATTACCGCGCCGTACTAGTGCACGGCACGGCAACGGGTGTTCACACAATGTGAAGCATGGAAAACCCGGTATTTCAATAGGGATTGGCGGCGGGCCTTCAAGACCTCGCCAGGGCGCGTCAGCGCCCCTCGGCAGCCGCAGGCTGATCCAGAATAAGCTCCACCCGGCGATTGGCGGCGCGCCCCCGGTCGGTGTCGTTGCCAGCCAGAGGGCGGGTATCCGCATAGCCGATGGCGCGCAGGCGCGTGCTGTCTATGCCATTGGCTTCCAGGTAGCGCACCACGCTTCCGGCGCGCGCGCCCGATAGCTCCCAATTGGAGGCATAGCGCCCCGCGCGCACCGGCACCGAGTCGGTATGGCCTTCCACCGTGATGGCGTAGGCGCTGTCCTTGAACACGGGAACGAGGCGCCGCAAGACAGCCAGGCCGGCCAGGCTAAGATCGGCTTTGGCGGAACTGTACAGAATCTCGCTATTGATACGGAAGCTGATCGATTCCTTGTTGCGGATGATCTCGATATCGTCGCCCAGCTCGGGCAATGCGGATCGGGCCAGCGCCATGGGCTCCGGGTCCGGTAAATGGCTCTCGGGCTCGGCGACCGCGGCGGCTTCATCCTCCGGCCCAGCGGACTGGGCCAAGACATGCCCCAGAATGGCATCCGGATCGGTCTGGCCCAACACATAGTCCGGCACATTGGAAAACATATCGGCGTCAGGCTCGTCGGCCGGGGGCGCTTGCCCCGCTTTCATTTCCGGCTGACTGATGGATTCCGCGGGCGGCTGCGCAAGAGGCGGCGCCGGCAATGCCCCGGGCGGCAGCGCCGCGGGCGCCGCCGCCAGCTCCGACTGGCCGGGAAACAAGCCGCTGTGGGCGGGCAGCAAACCGGTGGTCGTCGGCAGCGATGCATTCTTGGGCACCTGCCCCGACAGGGTCAGCATGGCGACCAGCAGCACCAGCAGCAAGGTGATCATGTCCAGGTAAGTAAGCAGCCAGCTCTCGGTCTCTTCCTGAGGCTCGGGCTCTACATACCATTTGTTATGAATGGCGGGATTCATGGCGACTTGGCTTGCGCCTGGGCGCGGCGGCCCGCGTGGTCGTTGATTTCGTCTTCGTGCTGGTGCATGAAGGAATTCAGTGTTTCGCGCATCAGGGCGGGGCTGCGCTTCTGGCACATCATGGAAATGCCCTGCATGATCATGTTCATCACGATCATGCGCTGTTCGGTGCGCCGCTCGAGCTTGACGGCCACGGGCTTGAGCAGCAGGTTGGCGAACAGAATGCCGTAGAACGTCGTCATCAGCGCAAGCGCCATCTGCTGGCCGATGGCGGTCATGTCGCCATCGCCCAGCAGGAACAGCAGGTTTACCAGGCCGACCAGCGTTCCCACCATGCCGAATGCGGGCGCAAACCCCGCCATGGTGCGGAACAGCTGGGCCTCGGCGCGCTCCTTGGCGCGCAGCCGCGAAATGCGCCACTGGAGCAGATCGACGATATCCTGTTCCGGCGTCATGTCGATGACCAGTTGCACCCCTGTCTTCAGGAAAGGGTTGGACACGTTTTCGAGCGCGCTTTCGACCTTGCGTATATCGCCCTTCATCCAGAGCCGGGAAATGGCGATAAGGTCGTCGATGTCCTGTTCGGTGTACATGCGCTCGTTGCGCAGCACCGTGCCGATCAGCCGGAAGATGCGCAGCACTTCGCTTAATGGGTAGCTGATGAACGTGGCCGCCAGCGTGCCCAGCACGACGATGCCCAGGCTGGGAAAATCGACGAATAAGGCAGCGTCTTCCGCCGAGAAGGCCAATACCGCGGCCAGGAGAAGAACGCTACCGACAATACCGATCAGGGTGGATGGATTCATGCGACGGTATTGTACTTGCCCTGCCGCCGCAGGCGTGTACCTATTTCAGATTGATATCGGCCCTTTTTACAATTTCGCCCCAGCGGGCGTGATCCCGCTTCAGGACCGCGGCGAATTCCTCGGGCGTGGACGTAAGCGTTTCAACATACTGAGCCTTGACTTGCTGCACGAGATCCGGCGAGGTCAGCGCCTTGACCAGGGCGGCATTCAGTTTTTGCCTGACATCGTCCGGGATCTGGGCGGGCGCGATTACGCCCCACCACAGGTCCTCCCCGGCGCCCGCATAGCCTTTTACACCCGCCTCGTCCATGGTGGGGATATCGGGCGCGAATGGGCTGCGTTGCGGACTGGCCACTGCCAGGGCGCGCAACTTGCCGGCCTGGATGTGAGGCAGCGAGGTATTAAGGGTATCGAACATAAAGCTGACCGTGCCGCCCAGGACATCGATCAGCGCAGGGCCGCTACCGCGATAAGGTATATGGAGCAGGCTGGCGCCAGTAAGCTGGCGCAGCACTTCGCCCGACATGTGATTGGTGGACCCATTGCCTGCCGAGGCGTAGGTAATGGAGCCCGGTTTCTTGTTGGCCAGAGCAACCAGTTCCTTTACGCTGTGGGCGGGGACGCCTGGATTGGCCACCAGCACGTTGACGAATTTCCCGGCCAGGCCGATAGGGGTGAAGTCCTTCAGGGAATCGTAAGGAAGATCGGGGTAGATATGCGGGTTGATGGCCAGGTTGCCAACGCTGCTCAGGCCGATTGTGTAGCCGTCGGGCGTTGCGCGGGCCAGCGAGGACAAGCCCACGCTCCCACCCGCGCCGGCGCGGTTGGAAACAATTACCGGCACGCCCAGGCTTTCCCCCAGCTTGCGGGCCACGGGCCGGGCAAAGGTATCCATGGATCCGCCCGCCGGAAAAGGGACGATGAATGTCACCGGTTTTTCCGGCCAGCCTTGCGCATGGACGGATGATGCCAGCCATAAAGTACAGATACTCGCTACAGCAAGAAAAAGCGATCGGAACATTCCCGTCTCCTTTGAGTTTGGCTTTATCTAGCTCGCGTCGCCGGCGGCTATGGCATCCATGACACGCGCCGAATACACCAGTGCCGCGCCGGCATTGAGGGACACGGCGACACCCAGCGCCTCGGCGATCTCTTCCCGCGTGGCTCCATTTTCGAGCGCCCTTTTAGAATGCACCGCGATGCAGCCGTCGCAACGCGTGGTCACCGCCACGGCGATGGCGATAAGTTCGCGCACCTTGGCGTCAAGCCGGTTGGTCTTGGCTCCGGCGCCCGAAAGCGTGCTGTAGCCTTTCACCGTATCGGGGCTCAGTTCGGCAATGTTGCCGATTTGTCCCATGAGCTGAGTGCGATATTCTTCCCAATTCAACATAAAAACACCTTTTCCAATTCAGTTAACAAGGTTGGTCGATAAAAACGTTACTTCTTGAACTTCGTCCGGCTGTCCGCCGCTTCGGAACTGAGTCCGCACAGCATGGCCTGGTCCACATCCATATGGGATGACAAGTGGTTCAGCGCATTCACATAGCTGTTGATGCTTTGCTTGGTCATCCTTACCGCCACGTCGGGCATGCGGGCGATGCGTTCGGCCAGCTCGTGCGCATAGTCCCGCGCGCTGCCGTCGGGCACCACAAAATCGACAATGCCCCATTCCCGGGCCTGGGCGGCGCTCATCTTGTCGCCCAGAAGGACAATCTGCTTGGCGCGCGACGGCCCGACCAGATTGACCAGGCGGGGAATGGTCTGCCATCCCAGCGGAATGCCGATCTGCACCTCGGGAACGTACAGAAAGGCGGATTCGGCCATCACGCGCCAGTCGCAAGCCAGCGTCAAGGCGATGCCTCCGCCGACATTCAAACCTTCGGTGGCGGCAATGGTCAGCTGAGGCATCTCTTCCCAGGCGCGGCACATCCTGGCGCCCCGCTGGGCGATGGCTCTGCGCTCAATGAAGCTCTTGTCGTTCAGATCCCAACGCGCCGGATCGCCAAGGTCGATCCCGGCGGAGAACTCGTTGGCGTTGCCGGTGAGCACCACACAAGCGGTCCGGGTGTCATCCTGGAACTCCATGGCGATCCGCGTAAGCGAAAGCACCATATCCTGGGTAAGCGCATTGCGCTTTTCGCCCCGATCTATCCGGACCGTCGCGACGGCTCCTTGCCGTTCCACTGAAATGATGTCGTTCATGTAATCCTTGTCTTCGTGAAAGAGTCGAAACCGCTCAGTCGTCCTGAAGCAGTGCTTCCATTGCCATATCGGCGCCCGCGCGCAGCACGTCAACGATCTCGTCCATGCCGCGTTCTTTCATGCGCGCCGCGGGGCCGACGATCCCGATGCTGTACAAAGGCCCCACCTTGCCCAGCACCACCGGACAGGCCACGCTGTAGACGCCTTCTTCGATCTCGCCATCGCACACGGCGAATCCCTGCTTGTTGACCTGCTCCAGTTCCCGTATGACAGCATCCATGGACGAGCCCTCGTGGAGGGCATTGCCCGGGCGCAGCACCGCATTCAGGCTTTCGCTATCCAGATAGGCCAGGATGGCCTTGCTGGAGGAACATTTATCCAACGGCCTGCTGCCGACGCCGGGATAGATGTACAGGCGGTCTTTGCCGACGGGGGTCATGGCCTCGACCAGGTCCACCTCCGTACCCGTAAAGCGCGCAAAGAAGGCCGTCTCCGACAGGTTGTTGACGATGAAGCTGAGCGCGGGCCTGAAAGACGACAGTTTCTTGTCCTGCACGAGGCTTTGGCGCATCAACCGCACGATGGCCTTGCCCAGCACGTAGTTGCCGGAAGCGGGATCCAGATCGACGTATTCGATCTCGCGCAGCGACGCCGCCATGCGGTGGGCCGTGCTGCGAGGCAGGCCCGTCGCCGTGGCCAGCTCAGGCAGGGACAGTCCGCTCAGGCTTGAAGCGATCGCGTGCAGGATGAAATGGTAACGATGGAGTGGATTGGACATGGGGCAGCGCCATTAACATGAGGAACGAAGAGCGATCTTGTCTACCTTGCCGATGGACAACATGGGAAGCGATGACCGGATGTGTATTTTCTTGGGCAGTTTATAGTTAGCCATGCGTTCGCGGCACCAGCCCGCCAGTTCGCCTTCCGAGACATTCGTGTCGGGCTTGATGATCAGATAGGCGTGTCCGACCTGCTGGTACAAAGGGTCATCCACGGCGATGACCGCCGACAGCAAGACAGAGGGGTGCTGCTCCAGCACCAGCTCAACTTCCCGCGGATACACGTTATAGCCGCCCGACTTGTACATTTCCTTGATCCGGCCCACCAGCTTGTAATAGCCATTGCCTTGGCGGACCGCCATATCGCCCGTCTTCAACCATCCGTCCGCCGTGAACGCGGCGTGCGTGGCCGCCTCGTCGCGCAGATAGCCGGCCATGCAATGCTCCATCCGGACTTGCAGTTCGCCCTGCTCCCCATCGGCGAGCGGCATTCCCTGCTCATCGGCAACGCGCAGTTCACCGTCTGGTATGGGGCGCCCCACGGTGTAGGCCGTGTCTTCGATGGAGTCGGATCCGTCGATATAACTGACCGACCCGCAGGATTCGGTCAGGCCGTAGGTGGAGCCCGTGTTCGGGCAATATTGCCTGATGGCCTTGAGGATGGGCATGGGAATGGCCGAGCCCGAGAAAATGAACCATTCCATTTTCTTAAGCACCTGAATGTCGAAAGTCGGCTCCGCCAGCAGCATCTGCAACATCGTGGATCCCAGCATCAGCATGTTGACCCGATGCCTGGCGATCAGTCCCATGACATCGGCGGTCCGGTATCGATCTTGATAAACAATGGTGCCGCCGGCCAGAATCTGGCTGAGCCCCCGGAAATGCATGCCGCCGATATGATTGATGGGGGCGAAATTGATGACGACCGGATAGTTTGACGTCTTGAACATGCGGGCCTGCACCGTCGACCGGAACACCAGGTCGCGTTGGCGCAGCAGCACGCCCTTGGGCTTACCCGTGGTGCCCGAGGTATATACCAACATGCAGGGGTCCATGGCCTTGCCAAGGCAAGGGACCGCGCCCGCCAACGGTCCCTTCCGTTCGGCATGCCGCGCCAAAGCATCGAACAAGGCGTCCGCCGTGGGCTCGGCCGCATCGTAGAAAACGATTTCCGGGACGGCGCCGTCATCCACGCCATGCAGGGATGCCTGGATGTCGACCCGATAATCTCGGCCCTCAAAGCCGGATACCGACAGCACCAGCTTGGGCCTGGCGTGCTGGATGACATAGTTCAGTTCGCGCACCTGATAACGCGGATTCAAGCCAACCCACAGCGCGCCCAGCCTGGCGGCGGCCAGGAAAGTGATCATCGCCTCTTGCCTGGGCGGGGAAAGCAGCGCCATGCAATCCCCCTTGCCCAAGCCCATCCGGCTTAAATACCCCGCGCACTCCTCGACCATGGCGTTCAATTGGCCGTAGTTGATCGAGGTGTCCTTGAACGCCAGGGCCGGGCGGTCGGGAAAGTTCAAGGCATGGCCCAGTATGGCGTCGGACCAGGTACTGTTGGCGGCGTAGATATCCACTAGCTTCATATCCTTATCCATTTAAAAGGCGATACCCTTCTTTTTCACCAGATCGATGAACGCCTCCGATTGCCGAGCTACAAAGAGCTTTGCTTCCTCGGGGCCCAGATAGGCCGGAGAAGTCTGCACGCTACGGATTTGTTTCAGGACATCGGGGTCGCGTAGCGCCTCGGAAAACGTCGCATGAAGCTTGTTGATGATGGGAACGGGTGTGCCCTTGGGCGCGGACATTACGTATGAGATCGTGCTGGCGTTGACCGATGGATAACCCGCTTCGGTCAAGGTGGGCGTGTCCGGCAGGAATTCCGACCGCTTGTGCTGCAGAACCACCAAGGGCTTCGTCTTGCCGGCCTTGATCATGGCGCTGGCCGCATTCACGCCATCCACCATCAGGTTGACTTGCCCGCCCGCCAGCGCCGCTACCGCTTCGACGCCCTTGTACGGAATATGCTGAAAGCTGACGCCAGTGTCGTTCATGAACATTTCACCCGCCAGGTGCGTCGACGAACCCACGCCGTATGTGGCGTAGGTATAGCCCCCTGGATCTTTCTTGGCATTGGCCATGACCTGGGCGAGCGTATCGGGCATGGAGGAATGGGCGGTGATCACCATGGCCGTCTCGCCCACCACGCCGATATAGTCCAGCGATTCCTCCGGCGAATAGGGCTTGGGCGTCATGACGTAGGGAATAAGGGTATAGCTGGTATTGGTCGATACCAGCAGCGTGTATCCATCGGGCTCGGCGGCAATCACGCTTTTCATTCCGATGACAGTGCTGCCGCCCGGCTTGTTGATGATGGTGATGGGCTGGCCCAGGGTTTCCGAAGCCCGCTTGGCCACGATGCGTATGAACTGATCCGTTCCGCCTCCGGCCGAATAGGGAATGACGATCTTGATGGGCCTTTCGGGATAATTCGCGGCGCTTGCAAGCGCTGGGAACCCAGCGGTCAAGGCCAGGGCGCCAGCGATGGCGGTAAGGGCGCGTCGTATACGGCTCATGATGTCTCCTTCTGTCTGCGTCTGTTTTTTATTAATAAGCCAAAGAATTCACCCTGATGGCTGATCCTTTGGCAATCCCGTATATCTCATTAATCGGGATTTGTTCTCATAATATAAGACGCAAAATTCGGAGTCAATAAATTTTTAACCCCTCTCCCTGGGATTTCATCAAAGGCCGATCCGATTTATGATGATCGTCATATATTTGGCAAGCGCCATTCCAGCCAAATAAACGTTTTTCAGCTATGCCTGCGGCGATTTTCCGGCGCTTCCAGGGGTACTGCCTTCCAGCCAATCAACGCCGGATTCGCCGTGCTCCACCAGCCATTCGTTCGCTTTGCGGAAATGCCCGCAACCTATGAACGGCCGTGGCGGACGCAAGGCCGAAAGCGGCGAAGGATGGTTGGCCTTGAGCACAAGAACCGGGCCGACGGGCGGGTGCGAGCGCAACAAGGCCTCTTTGGATTGGGCATGCGCGCCCCACAATAAAAACACCTTGGGGCGAGGCTCGCGCAGGACGCATTCGATGATGGCGTCGGTTATGGTTTCCCAGCCCCGCTTGGCATGCGATGCGGGCGTGTGGGCTTCGACGGTCAACGAGGTATTGAGCAGCAGCACGCCGCGCCTGGCCCAGCGCAAAAGACTGTGGCGCTGCTTTACGAACGTATCGGGGTATTCCTTGGCCAGTTCGGCGAACATATTTCGCAAACTGGGCGGGATAGGGCAGAAATCGGGCACCGAAAACGCCAGCCCTTGCGCCTGGTTGGGTCCATGGTAGGGATCCTGTCCCAGAATGACCACCTGCACATCCTGCGGAGCAATTTCCAGCAGGGCCCGGAAGGGGCGCAAGGGAAATATCTGAACGCCGACGGCAAGGCGCTCATCCAGAAAGCTGTTCAGATCGCGCAGCGTTTGTTGCTCGCGCTCGCCCGAAAAGGCATCCCGCCAATTTTTCGGCAGCGCTGCCAGATGGGCGAACAGATCGCCTTGAAAAGCGTTCCGCGCCCCCTGGGGAGCGGGAGCAAGCGCAGGAGTGGCCAATGTCGAATCATCGTTGTTCTTCATGGTGTTAAATGCTAGCACAGCGTTGCGCCGCGCATGGAGTGAAACGGCCTCGCCATTGCGTGAGTATCATTTACCGCTATCCCCATCGAAATCCACAAGGCTCTTGGATGAACGGAAATATAAATACACTGTTTGGGCGCCTGCGGCTCAAGCAGCTTAATTTGATCATCGCCATCGGCAAGCATAATTCGCTGCGCAAGGCAGCGGCGGAACTGTCCATGACGCAATCCGCCGCCAGCAAGGCCTTGCGGGAAGCGGAGCTGATCCTGGGCGACCCTCTATTTGAACGACGGCGCGACGGCCTGTATGCGAACCGGTTCGGCGAATGCGCCATCAATTACGCCCACATCATCCGCAAGGACGTCATTGCGCTGTCCGACGAACTGACGGAGATCAAGACGGGACAGGGCGGCAGGATACGGGTGGGCGTCATAATGGGCGGCGTCCCGAAAATACTGCGGGACGCCGTCACCAAGGTATGCGGCCTGAACAAGGATATCGTGGTTGAGATCCATGAAAGCACCAGCGCCACGATGCTGGGCATGCTGAACAGCGACAAGCTGGACATCGTCATTGGACGGACCAGCGTAAGCCAGCACGCCGACAACTACGACTATGTCCATCTGGCTGAAGAGAACGTTTCGATCGTGGCCGGGAACAGCAATCCTCTGGCCCGAAAGAAGGAGCTGGCGCTTTCCGACCTTAAGGATGCGCGCTGGCTGGCCTATCCGCACCGCTCGCCGC
Organism: Pollutimonas rozaliensis; assembly: GCF_048751585.1. Classification (NCBI taxonomy): domain Bacteria; kingdom Pseudomonadati; phylum Pseudomonadota; class Betaproteobacteria; order Burkholderiales; family Alcaligenaceae; genus Pollutimonas; species Pollutimonas rozaliensis. The sequence continues at coordinate 177,563 of NZ_JAZHOB010000005.1, forward strand.
TTAATATCCTGCTGAAGCAGGAACTGGAACGCGCCGACATCAATACTTTCACGAGCCCGATCGAAACGGCATCCACATTCGTCACCATCACGATGCTCAGCGGCAGCGATGACTTTGTCGCGCTGATTCCCACGGACGTCGCGGCTTTCTTTGCCGCCCATGGCGCCGTCACCATACTGCCCATACGGCTGCCGTCACGCTCGCAACCGTTCGGCTTGATTACCCGCAAGCAGGATAATCTGTCGCGCGCGGCGAAACTGCTGATCGAGGCCATTCTTGCATCACGGGCGGCGCCCGTGATGCAGGACGCAAGGACATAGGCCGGGTCTTACTTGCCCCAACGCAACACGAGCGGATCCAGCCTTTTGGCGGTTTCAATCAGTCCGACGCGGGTTTCTTCCGTCATGGCCGGGAAGGGGTGCCGGCCGACGGCTGACTTGATGATGCCGCCTTCCTGCATGAGCGCCTTGCTGGTCAGGATGCCGCCTTGGCGGTTCTCGTAGTTGATCAGCAGCAGCCATTGCTGGTAAAGATGCACGGCCCGCTCGCGGTCGCCCGAAAAATAGGCGTCGAAGATCAGCTTGATGCCATCGGGATAGGCACCGCCCGTCATGGCGCCGGTGGCGCCCGCGTCCAGGTCGGGCAGCAGCGTAATGGCTTCCTCACCGTCCCAGGGACCCTCGATGGCATCGCCGCCCAGGCGTATCAGCTCTCTTAACTTGTTGGCCGTGCCGGGCATCTCGATCTTGAAATAGGAAACATGCTCGATCTCGCGCGCCATCCGGGCAAGGAAGGGGGCTGTCAGGTTGGCGCCGCTCATGGGCGCGTCCTGAATCATGATGGGAATATTCACGGACGAGGACAGGCGATCGAAGAATTCGAAGATCATGCTTTCGCCGCAGCGTATCGTTGCGCCGTGATACGGCGGCAAGAGCATGACCATGGCGGCGCCATGATCCAGCGCATGCTGATTGCGCGCCTTGCAGATATCGGTGCTGTAGTGCGAGGTGGTCACAATGACGGGAATGCGGCCGGCTACCCGCTTCAGGATGGCTTCGGTCAAGACTCGCCGCTCTTCATCGCTGATGGCGAATTGCTCGGAGAAGTTGGCCAAGATGCTCAACCCATCGGAGCCCGCGTCGATCATGAAGTCGACGCAGCGCATCTGCCCTTCCAGGTCCAGTTCGCCGTTGTCGTGGAAGATCGTCGGGACGACCGGGTACACGCCCTTGTAGCGGGCCTTGCTGTAGTTTGTATTCATAAGAGATTCAGATCAGGAAATAAACGATAGGAAACAAGCCCAGGGGGCTCACGTGATAACGCTTAATTGCCACGGCACGAATTCGTTCTGGCCGTAACCGTGGATTTCGCTTTTGGAGCGCTGCCCCGACGCGCAGTCAAGCATCATTTGGTAGAACTCGCGGCCCAACTGCGCAATGTCGACGCCCTCGTCGATCACCGATCCGCAGTTGATGTCCATGTCATCTTGCTGGCGGTTCCACAATATCGTATTGGTGGCCAGCTTCAGCGAGGGCGAGGGCGCACACCCGTATGCCGACCCCCGGCCAGTCGTGAAACAGATCAGATTCGCGCCGCCGGCGACTTGTCCGGTGGCGGAGATGGGATCGTAGCCGGGCGTATTCATGAAAACCAAACCAGTCTGTTCAACCGGCTCGGCATACTGATAGACCTCCATCAAGCCGGTCGTTCCGCCTTTGGCAATGCCGCCCAGGGATTTTTCGAATACGGTGGTCAGACCGCCGGCCTTGTTGCCGGCCGAGGGGTTGTTGTCGAGAGCCGCGTTATTGCGCTCGCACAGTTCCTTCCACCAATCGATGACATCGACCAGCTTGCGGCCGATCCGGGGGGTCACGGCACGGCTGGTCAGCAAATGCTCCGCCCCATAGATTTCGGGAGTTTCCGAAAGGATGGCGGTGCCCCCGTTGCGCACCAGCAGATCGACCGCCGCACCAAGCACCGGATTGGCGGTGATGCCGGAATAGCTGTCCGAGCCGCCGCATTGAAGGCCGACTTTCAGGTGGCTGACCGGCACAGCCACGCGCGAAACCTGATTGGCGGCGGGCAGCATGTCTTCAATAAGCTGTATTCCCTTTGCAATGCTTTTGGGCGTTCCGCCGCTGTCCTGAATATTGAATGTCCGAAGCCGTCCGCCTTCGGCCAGGTTTTGCGATTTCATCAGGGTCGCGATCTGGTTTGTTTCGCAACCCAGTCCGATGATGAGCAAACTGGAAAAGTTGGGATGCCGCGCATAGCCCGCCAGGGTTCTTTGCAGGACGGCCAGGCCTTCGCCTTGCGCATCGACCGCGCAGCCGGCGCCATGCGTCAACGCCACCACGCCATCGACATGGGGAAACGGCTCCAGGACGTCGGGGCGCAGGTCGCGCCGGAAATGGTCGGCAATGGCGCGGGCGACGGTCGCGGAGCAGTTCACCGACGTCAGTATGCCTATGTAGTTGCGCGTGGCGACCTGGCCATCCTCACGCACGATGCCCTGGAAAGTGTCTCCGGCCTGGGCCATGGCAGTGGGCACATAGTCTTCGGAGAACCGATAGTCCTTCTCGAATTCGCCTACCGCCAGGTTATGGGTATGGACATGCTGCCCCGCCGATATGGCCTTCTTGGCGAAGCCGATTATCTGGCCATAACGCCTGATGGGCTGGCCTTGGGCTATCGGCCGGATAGCCGCCTTGTGGCCCGCGGGTATCAGTCCCGATACCTGCACGCCATCGACCAGCTGCGCGCCGCTGATCAATTGCTCAAGAGCCACCACTACATCGTCCTGAGGGTTCAGAAGTAAAAACTGTGCTTTCTTCAACATGACCGCCATCTCTTCAATGCCAGAAAGGGGCCAAAGCCCCTACCTGAGCTTTTATTTCAGCATCTCCGCCGGCAAGGACTGGCCGATGAAGTACTTCTTGTAAATATCGTTCAGGCTGCCGTTCTTCAGGTTCTTGGAAACCCATTCGTTCACCTTCGCCTTCAACTCCGGCTCGCCCTGGCGAAGGCCGACTCCCATGGGAAAGCTGATGGCTGTGTACTTATAGACGACGTCCCGCTTGGGGTCCGACTTGACGATTTCAGGCAGCACACTGGCGGCGGCAACGATGTAGTCTTGCTGGCCGGTCAGTACCGCCGTGTTCGTCGTCGCGTCGTCCTGGTAGCGGACTATCGACACGCCGGACACATCTTTAGTGCTTTTCGTGATGGCCTGGTCGCTGGTCGTGCCACGCGTTACCGCAATGGCCTTGCCGGCAAGGTCCTTGGCCGATTCAACCTTGGCGGCCTTGGGGCCGCCGACCACCACGGGAACAACGCCATAGGGCTCGGAGAAATCAATGACCTTCTTGCGCTCGTCGGTAATCGAGAACGACGCCATGATTGCGTCGACCTTGTTGGTGCGCAAGAACTGGACGCGAGTGGGTCCGGTCACCGGGACCACCTGCAGCTTCACGCCAAGGTGCTTAGCCAGCGACTGGGCGGAATCGATGTCGAAGCCCGTCTGCTTGGCATTGCTGTCGACCATGCCATATGGCGGCGCACCGATATCGACACCGACAAGCAAGGTGCCGCGCTTCTGAATGTCTTCCAGGGCGTTGGCCTGAGCGCCCGCCGCGGTCATCATCGCCGCGCCAGCCACGGTAAGCAAGGCAATCTTTTTAGCAATCATAGTCATCTCCGGATAATCATTAATAGTTCATGGGCCCTATAGGCCATTACCGACAAACTGCCGCAATTCGGCCGTCTGAGGATTCTTTAGAAGATCGCCGCTGCCCGCTTCCCAGATCACCCCGTCCCGGACGTAGAGAATCTGATCGGCCACCGCCTGGGCGAATGCCATTTCATGCGTGACCAAAACCATGGTCATGCCGCCCTTGGCAAGATTTTCGATAACCTTCAAAACCTCGCCGGTAATCTGGGGATCCAGCGCGGAGGTGACTTCATCGAACAACATCAACTGAGGCTGCATGGCCAGCGACCGGGCAATCGCCACGCGCTGCTGCTGGCCGCCCGACAACTGGTCGGGATAGGCACTGGCCTTGTCAGCCAGTCCAACCTGGTTCAGCACATGCAGCGCCAGCTCCCGCGCCTCTTTCGCCTTGATCTTCTTGACCTTGCGCGGCGCGATCGTTATGTTCTGCTCGACGCTCAAATGGGGAAAGAGGTTGTAGCTTTGGAACACGATGCCGACTTCCTTGCGCAAGGCGGGAATATCGCAAGCCTTGTCATGCAGCATGCGCCCGCATACGTGAAGTTCGCCCTCGTTGATCGGCTCCAGGCCGTTTATGCACCGCAAGGCCGTGCTCTTGCCCGACCCGCTCTGGCCGATCAGGGCAACGACATTGCCCTTGCACACGTCAAATGAGATGCCCTTCAGGACGGGATCATCCCCATAGGATTTCTTGACATTCTTGAAACTGACAACTGGATTCATGGCGACGCTCATGGGTTGGTCTTGTCTTTCAATTTCTTTTCCAGCCGGTACGACAGGATGGACAGCGGATAGCACATGGCAAAGTAAATCAGCGCGGCCACGGTGAAGACGGCAAAGGGCTTGAAGGTGGAGTTGTTGATGACCCGGGCCGAGTAGGTAAGGTCGAAGAAACCGATGACGACCGCATAGGACGAATTCTTGACGATCTGCACCAGGAAGCCCACGGTGGGCGGAATGGCCACCCTGAAAGCCTGCGGCAGAATAATGTAGGCCAGCGTCTGCGCCTTGTTGAACGCCAGGCAATCCGAGGCCTCCCACTGCGTCCTTGGGATGGACTCGATGCAGCCTCGCCATATCTCACCCAGGAAGGCGCTGGAATACAGGGTCATGGCGACCCCGGCCGCTATCAACGCCGGCACGTCGTATCCCGCTATGCTGATCCCGAAGTACACAATGAACATCACTACGGGCAGCGGAATGCCTTGTATCAGTTTGACGAACAAGCCCGACAGGATGCGGAGTATGCGGCTCCTGGAAGCGCGTGCAATGGCAATCGGCAGGCCCAGCAAGGTGCCTCCGATGAACCCCAACAACGAAAGAACAATCGTCCAGCCCGCGCCGATCAGGACGAACTGCCACTGGCTATAGCTGACTCCGAAAATCATGACTTGCACCCCTGCGGTGTTTTCCTGCCGCCCTTGCGGATGTCCCTGCTTCGGGGAAATGCCATGTCGTAGCAGGCATTCATCACTATGCGCAGCAGCCAGGAAAGGAAGAGATAAATCACGGCGATCACCAGATAGACTTCGAATCCCCGGAAGGTCTGGCTCTGGATCTGATAGCCGACGGCGGTCAATTCCTCGGCTGATATTTCGGACATGATGGACGTGGCCAGCATCATCAGCACGAACTGGCTGACGAGGGCCGGATACATCTTCTCGATGGCCTGCGGCAGCACGATGTAAGCCAGGACCTGGGCCTTGTTGAAGCTAAGGCACGCGGCCGCTTCTTTCTGACCCCGATGGACGGACTCCATGCCGGCACGAATGATTTCGCAGGTATAGCCCGAGGTGTTGATGGTAAGTGCGGCAATGGCCGCATAGAATGCGGGCACCCGGATATCGATGGATGCCAGACCAAAGAACAGCCAGAAGGTCTGCACGATTAGGGGCGTATTGCGCGTCAGATCGACAAAGGCGGCGGCAAGCTTTCTAGGCACCGCGCCGCCCTCCGTCCGGGCGATGGCCAATGCAACTCCAAGCAGGAACCCAAGCAACAGGGAAACCACGGCCATCTTTGTGGTCAACCAGGCCCCCACCAGCAGGCTATGCCAGAACTCCTCGACAAAACTGAAATCGAATCCGTAGTTCATGTTTCTTTTTTCGCACTCATCTAATGCGGCTCCTCGTTTGAATCAGTCTTACTTAAGCCGCCATGGGTGTCTATTGAATTATTGCGAAGTTGCGTTCGCTTTTCGGCATCTGTCTATGAGTACATAGGGAAGAAATGCCGTTCGCTAATTTTCCACTCATAAAGATTAGGGGAAAACCATGACATGGAACGCAAAGGGTTGCCGCTTGCATTGGACCCGCGGAATCCATGCGGGCGCGTTATCCTTTCAAAAAGGAGACCCATTCATGATTGACCATCTGGACCATCTCGTTTTAACCACAGTGGACGAACAGGCCTGCGTCCACTTCTACGTCGATCTGCTGGGCATGCAGCTGGAGACATTCGGCCACGGCCGGAAAGCCTTCCGTTTCGGCCGGCAGAAAATAAACTTGCATGTAAAAGGGCGCGAGTTCGAACCGAAAGCGCATACGCCGGTCCCGGGCGCGCTCGATTTATGTTTTATTGCCAGCCGTCCCCTGGACGAGGTGCTGGCCGCGCTACGCAACAAGGGCGTTGAAATCATCGAAGGACCGGTCATGCGCACTGGGGCTACCGGCCCGATCCGTTCGATTTATCTGCGCGATCCCGACCTGAATCTGATCGAGATATCGGAGCCCGCCTGAGGGCGGGCTCGCGTGTACCGCCTTGCTACAGATTCGCCGCCTTGACGATGCGGCCGAATTTCTCGCGCTCGGCCTGTACGAATTTCACAAACTCCGCCGTCGGCATGCCGCTGGGTTCCGCGCCCTGCCCTTCCAGCGTGGCGCGCAGGTCAGGCAATTGCAGCACCGCGGCAATATCCTGCTGTATCTTCTGCACGATGTCGTCAGGTGTGCCGCCCGGCACAAAAATGCCGAACCATTGCGTCAGGTCGAAGGCTTCCAGGCCCTTGGTTTTGGAAACCGGTGGAACATCCGGCACAGTGGGCGACGCCGTCTTCGAAGATATCGCTATGGGGTGCAGCTTGCCCGCCTTGACATGGGTCAAGCCGATGGGCAGGCCTACGAAGCCAATGTCGATCTGATCCGCCAGCAACGCGCTGATGGACGGGGCGACCCCTTTATAGGGGATATGCATCATCTTGGTACCGCTTAGCTGCTCCAGAAGCGCCGCGGCCAAATGCTGGGGCGTGCCCGAACCCGATGAGGCATAGGTTACCGTTTCAGGATTCTTGGCGGCGTAGGCCACCAGTTCTTCCGTGGTCTTATAGGGCTTGCTGGGATTGGAAACCAGCAGGAAAGGCAGCTTTACCGCCAAGGTGACCGGCTTCAGGTCGGTCTCGGGGTCGTAGGGCATCTTGTCCATCATGTGCTGGCTGATGACGACTTCCGCCGTCGCCGAGAGCATGATGGTGTAGCCGTCCGGCTTGGCCCTGGCGACGTAGGCGGCTCCTATCGTTCCGCTGGCTCCATCCTTGTTGGTGACCACGACCGTCTGGTCCCAGCGTTGGGTCAGCTTTTCCGCCAACAGCCGGGCCACCGAGTCGGTGCCTCCGCCTGCCGAATACGGCACCACGATCGTTACCGGCTTGTCCGGCCATTGCGCCGCTTGGGCACCCGTCATGCTGCCCGCGATGAGCAGTCCAGCCATGGCAAATTTTTTCAGCTTCATCCTCATTTCTCCTCGTTTTGGATTTGGTGAATACGGTCGGCAATGTGCTGCGCAATGAAGAAAGACACGCGCACGTTCGATTCCGCGGTGACGCCCGCTATGTGGGGGGTAAGTATCAGGTTGGGCACTCCCGCGAATACCGAATCGGGAGGCAGGGGTTCCTGGTCATAGACATCCAGCGCGGCGCCGCCCAGTTGGCCACTGGACAGCGCCCTGGCCAACGCTGCTTCATCGACAACGCCGCCGCGCGCCACATTGATCAATATGCCGCCTTGGCGCATCAGCCCAAGGCGCCGCGCATCGGCCAGGTTTCTGGTGTTTGCGGTCAGGGGCACATGCAGCGATACGACATCGGCATCGCGAAAAACGTCGTCCAGCTCGTCAATGCGCTTTACCGTGCTCCACGCCGGGTTCGCGCCGTCCAGTGTCGGGTCGTAGGCGATGACGCGCATGCCCATCGCCTGCGCAAGGTTTGCGGTTATGCGCCCCACAGAACCCAGCCCCACGATACCCAGGACCTTTCCGCCTATCTCGCGCCCCGTCGCAAGCCGGTCGCGCGGCCAGGCGCCGCTCGCCACTTCCGGCGAAGAGCAGTAGGCCGGACGCAGCAATTGCATGGCGCAGCACACCACGTATTCAGCGACGGCCGCCGCATTGGCGCCGATCGCGGGGATGACGGCGAGCCCTTGGCTATGGCAGACGTCCAGGTCGATGTTTTCCAGACCCACACCGAGACGGCCCACCGCCTTCAGCCGCGTCTGCCGCTGAAGCAAATCCGCATCCACGCGAGTCCGGTTGCGCACAATCAGCGCGTCGGCATCGGCCAGCAGTTCGATCAGGGCGTCGCGCCGCTCATGCAGGTCGGGCTGATAATGCACACTGAAGCGCTCGCCCAGCCAGTCGACGGCGGCCTGATCCATGAATTCGGAGATAACGATTCTATTGCGCATGATTTCAGTCCAAAGGCACAGCAACAAGATACTTTCCCGCCTCGTCCAGCAAGGGCTCCACACCCAGGCCCGGCCGATCGGACAAGGTAACGCTTCCGCCTTCCACGACAAAAGCCGGCTGAGCCAGCATGTCGCGCAACGGATTCGGATTGGAATCGATTTCCACATAGCCCGCGCCGCCCAGCGCCGCCTTCAGATGCATGGAAGCCATCAAGCCGATACCGGCCCCAAGCCAGTGCGGACAGAACCACAACCCGGACTGCTGCGCATAACGCCCCACCGGCAAGCAGCCGCTGAAGCCGCCCCATTTGCCCAGGTCCGGCTGTATTACCCGCAAGCCGCCTTCATCGCCGGCTGCCCGGAAGCTGTCTTCGCCGCGCAGGTTTTCCCCTCCGGCCAGCCGGGTGGATGTGCCTTCGGACAGCGATTTCCAAGCCGCCCAAGGCGTATCGGCGGAGACCGGCTCTTCTATCCAGGTCAAGTCGCAGGGTTCCAGCCGGGCAAGCATTTCGCCGGCCTGCTCCGGGCTCCAGCCCTGATTGGCATCGACCATCAAGGTCCCGCCCGCCCCCAGCACGGACCGCACGGTATTTACATTTTCGATATCCTGCCTCGGGTCGAATCCGACTTTCAGCTTGAACGCGTCATAGCCTTCCCGGGCTTTCGCTTCCACCATGCGCAGCGGATCGTCCGGATTAATGCCGGAGGCATAGACGGCGACGCGGGGACGTCCACCGAACAGGCGCCATAAAGGCTGGCCAGCCCGCTTTCCCAGAATGTCCCACACCGCGATATCCACACCCGCAATGATCTGAGCCAAGGGACCGGGTTCGCCGGACTGGATGGCAAGGATGCGCAAGCGGGCGGTCAACGCATCGAAGCATGCCCGCGGAGAAGGCCACGCCTGCCCGCATAGCAAGGGGGCCAAGGTGCTGGCCACCAGCCTGGCCCGGTGATCCGCGCCGACCGAGGGAAAGTTGCACCAGACTTCCCCCCAGCCCGTCACACCATCGCGGTCGGTCAGGCGTATAAGGAGTGCCGGCCGGTTATGCATGATGCCGAAAGAAGTGCGTACAGGCGGGTCCGCGGGAGCGCGAAAGACAAATGCCTCGATCCTGGCTATTTCAAATGAAGTCTCTGTTTCTTGCTCCTGCCGCACGCTTGGCCCTCCTGGAGAATGGCGGTTGTTATGTGAACCTCTGGCTGCCGCGCTTCGCATCCATAAATGGATGCCGGCACAGGAATCACATTTTAAAGTACATAAGTAAATAATACTATACTTTATGACCATAAGTTAATTCAGCCGCTGCCCAATGTGGCTTACACTAGCCCGCATATAAAAAATTGCCGCCTTGCGCGACAAGGCTCCTTCGCCACACATGACCGATACGGAAGTGTCCAGTTTGGAACCAAGCCCTCCTTCTCCCGCCAGCGGCGACCACAAGCGTCTGCCTGCGGGACCGATTCCGCGCTATGTCATGATTGCGGACCGCCTGCGCCAACGCGTCGAAAGCGGCATCTGGCCTGCCGGCGAGCTGCTGCCGTCGCTGCACAGCCTGGCAGAGGAATTTGGAGTCGCCCGCCCCACTGCCAGGCAGGCCGTGCAATTGCTCGTACAGGAAGGCTTGCTGTCCAGTCAGCGGGGCCAAGGAACATTCGTTACCCAAGCGGCCACGCCGATCAAGACCACACCGCTGGAAACATCGTTGTCGGCGCTTGCCCAGACCTACCGGTCCCTGGTGCCACGCATCCTGCAGATCAACGACGCGCCCTGCGCGCTGCCCATAGCGCCGGGACAGGCTCCCGACTATATCCACATGCGCCGGCTGCATTCCCTGAATGGCCGCCCTTACTGCGTGATTTCGCTGTACATCGTCCAGCATGTATTCAATCTGGCACCGGAAAAATTTCGCAACCAGGCCGTTATTCCGCTGATGCTGGCCAGCCCCTCGGTGCACATTGCGCAGGCCCGGCAAACACTCAGCATCGGGACCGCGGATGCCGAGACCGCCTCCTTGCTGGGCATACCGGTCGATGCTCCGATCGCCAACGTAACGCGGACGTTCAAAGCGCCCGACGACACCATCCTGTACTACGCTGAAGTCGTCTACCGGGGCGATGGCATACGGCTGGAAATCGATTTGAAGCCATAATCAGCCTGGGTTACTCTGTTGGTTCTTTCAAGAAGGAGTACTTATTTATGGCACAAGCCTCGGCCCGGCACATCCTCGTATCCACCGAAGAAAAGTGCAGTGAACTGAAAGCCGCAATTGAAGGCGGCGCGGATTTCGCCCAAGTGGCAAAAGATAATTCCAGCTGCCCCTCCAGCCGCGATGGCGGCAACCTGGGCACTTTCGGCCCCGGCCAGATGGTCAGGGAGTTCGACGAAGTGGTGTTCAGCGCCCCCGTCAATGTGGTGCAAGGTCCCGTCAAGACGCAATTCGGCTACCACCTGGTGGAAGTCACCAGCCGCGAAGACTAATTCACGGCGGGCGGCCGGCTTCTTATCCGGCCGCCGCGGCATCGCGCTTGCGGCGCAGGCGCGATGCCCATATCTTCAAGCGTGCATAAGCGATCACCATACTGGTCACGCTTAACGCCACTCCACCCATGCTGAACAGGATCAACGCAATCTTGCGTGCCGCATCCGCCCGCAGCATGGACGGCATGTCCCAGCTGTGCAGGAAATTGAACAGCCAGCGGCCGGTTCGCTGAGCCCCGCTGGAAGCCAGTTCGATCCCGCCGGTGTGCGGGTCCAGATAAAGCCAGGTCCGGTCGCTGTTCTCGAATGCAATGCGCAGCACCGGCAGGCGCCGCTCGGCGCCGCCGTACATCGATGCCTGATCGCGATGAAAATAATACCGGTCGTACTGAAAGAACCATCGCGCCGACGCCATCGGGGCTTCGATCGCACGCCGGCCCGCCCTCAGCAGCAGATTTTCGGGCCACTGCTCAAGGACCTTGCCGGAATTTCCATCCTGGATAATCAGCCGGGTCGAATTGCCGCCGTCGCGTGCCAGCAGGAAAGGCGTTCCGGCCAGGACGCGCCATTCGATTTCCACCGCATGAAAGCCTTGCCGCTCCAGCAAGGACAGTGCCGTGGGTACATCCAGCGCCACCCGCTCGGCGCCTGGCGCACCGCCCTGATACGCCGCCAAACTGGGCCGTACTTTGGCATCGAAGACGGCAAGGGGATTCATCGACATCAAGCCGCTGAAGATCCAGGTGCAGGTGATGGCGGCGAAAGCCAGGCCCAGCAGATGGTGCCAGCGCAGATACCCCGCTCGATAGGGTGAATGGGAACCGGATTTATAAGGCTGGCTGAAACGCCAGCGCCATAATCCCGCCAGCGTGCCGGTTGCCGCCGCGACCACCCCTGCCGCGGACAGGATAATGACTATCCAGGACCAGACGGGGTCGGCGGGGCGATCGCGAAACATATACAACCAGTGCAGCCAGGCCCCGACATAGTTCCAGAGCCGCTCGGCGCGCGGCGCATCCATGACGATCTGGCCCGTCGTGGATGACACATAAAGCAGCGTGTGGGCGGGATCGCTCATCTGAATGCGATGCAAGGGCCGATGGGCATTCAACGATCCCGAGTGGGTCCAGCGGTCTTCCGCCACCATTCCCCGATACGACGGTTCATCGCCGGGAAGGTAGGCGCTTGCCGCCAGCAGGGCCCGCTGCCCGTCGACGAGCCCCTCGGACCGGCCCGTAGCGGCATCGACGGTCAAGTAGCGGCCATTGCCCTGGCGCAGGCGATAGTGGGGCTTGCCCGCGATCGAGGTCAGCACGATTTCCTGGACGGCGTCGGGCTTGTCGGCCTGTTGCAGCGCTTGCTCCACCGATATGCAGCAAGCGCCGGCATGCAGCGCCGGCAGCGAGTGCAGCCGCTCCAGGGGCATCAGTTTGGGATAGCCGACAAACAGCATGACGATGCCGCTAAGGAACCAAAGCGCCATCAGCGCGCACGCGGCCACGCCCGTCCATCGATGGACCAGGTAAACCATGCGCTTGAAGCGCATCCAGAATGTGCTCATGATTGCATCCCGGCCTTAGAATCGGTAGGCGGCGGTCAGTTCGACGCGGCGCCCCGGCCCCTGGAACCATTGAGTCTGGTTGTAGTACACCGTTTCGACGTAATGCTTGTCGAACACATTGAAGCCGCGCAGCGACAAGGTCAGGTCGCGCCTGGGCTTCCATTGCAATGCCAGATCGGTGGTGGTGTAGGCCGGCAGTTCCAGCGTATTGGCGCGGTCGCCGTAGCGCTTGCCGACATAGCGCAGTCCCGCGCTGGCGGTCCAGCCGGGCAGGAAGCGCCAGCTTAGCCACGCATTGGCCAGGCGCTCGGGGATATCGGTCGGCACGTTGCCGTTGCGCGAAACCGCCGCGCCGTTCACCGAATCTGAAAAATCGTCGTAGCGGGCGCGCAGCATGGCCACGTTGGCATCGATGCGCCAGTCGGATGCAAATTCAAACCCCACCGTGGCTTCTATGCCTTGCGACGACTGCTCGCCGACCTGCACGCTCTTGGTCGGATCGGACACGTCGCGGCTTACCAGGCCGTTCTTGACAATGCGGTAGGCTGCCAGTGTCCATTCGCCCTTGCCGTCCCAGAATGCCTGTTTGGCGCCGATCTCGATCTGCCGGCCGGTGGACAGGTCGAAATCCTGATTCGCCGGCGACAACATCAGCAAGCCGCTGACAGGATCGGCCGCCTCGGAATACTGGGCGTAGACGGCCAGGTCCGGCACAATTTCGTAGACGGTTCCCACTCGCCATCCCACATTGGAGAATCGCTTGTCCAGCACCTCTTGCCCCAGCGTCAGGTCGCGCCGCTTGATATCGGCATGGTCGTAGCGCAGGCCGCCCAGAATGGACCACTTGTCGGTCAGTTCCAGCCGGTTCTCCGCGAACAGCGAATACTGGACGGCCTTGTTGCGATACTTCGGCGCCGCCGTGACAATGTCCAGGAATTCGCCCCGGTCGAAATCGTAAGGATCGACGAGGCTGGAACCCGAATACGGCGAATTATTGGAGTGCTTGAAGGCGCTTTGACTTACGTCGAAGCCTATAGACATCTGGCTGGGCAGCCCAAAAACATGCGTATCGAATGTCAGGTCGGTGGTGTTTCCGAGCTGCGTTTGCTCGTGGCGTATGTCGGTGTAGCTGCTGCGCCGGATCTGCCGGCTGGCGGGCAGGTAATCGTAATACTCGGCATTGCGCCAGTGGCGATTGCTTTCTATATGATAAAGGCGGCTTTGCACCGTGGTCTTGTCGTTGGGAGTCCAAAGCGCCGACAGCTCGGCCCATTGGTCCTTGTAGTCTATGGATGCGTCGCCGACGTTGTAGTTCTTCTTGCGCAACGAGTCGTCCAGCTCTCCGTTTATCAACGGCGTGCCGAAATACCGCTGGGGCTTTTGCCATCCCTGGGCCAGGCTGAACGTCAGGCTGAACTCCGGCGACACATCCAGCCGCAAGGCGCCCGACAGCGAGAGATTGCGGGACCTGCCCATGTCGACCCATCCATCCGAATGATTGCCGCTGGCATCGAAACGGTAGGACCATTTGTCGTCGATGGCGCCGCCGCTGCCCAAACCCAGCCGCTGCGTATTGTCGCTGCCTATCGTCCCTTGAATCTCATTCTCGATCGGACCGCGGCTGGGCTTCTTGGGTATGACGTTGACCACACCGCCTATGGCCCCCTCTCCATAGATGACCGAGGCCGGCCCGCGCAGCACTTCGATGCGTTCGACCGCCCAGGTATCGAAGGGATAGGTGATGCCGATGCCGCCATACTGGCGTTTGCCGTCGTATAGCTGCATGACGGAAGACGAGCCGGTGAAACCGCGCGCGGATAGTGCCTGGCCGCCATTGCCCGGATGGCCGACGGCGCTTATCCCCGGCGAGCGGCTGATGGCGTCCGCAAGGCTGGCATCGCCCTTCTCGTCTAATTGTTCGCGGGTGATGACGCCGACGCTGGCCGGTGTTTGAAGCACGGTAAGGTCGAGTCCCGAACCGGTGGATGTTTCCGTGGCCAGTTCGCCCGCGCCGCCCGCGGTGATGGAAATGGCCGGAAGCACGGGTACGGATTCGGCGGCGTGCAAGGAAGCGGATACCAGAAAAAACGGCAGAGCGCGCGCCGCGGCGCGCACGAGATGTGCAGGTTTGCGAAGCATGAAAAAACCTCGGGATTTTCGATAGTGATCACCGGCATCGCCTGATGCCGGCACCATAAAGACGAATCAACCGAGGTTTGCGGGAGGAGCGCGCGACCCCAACGGCGGGCCATGCGCCGCCAACGGCGGCAAGGCCGTGAAATAAACCGTGGAAGGCAATTCCCGCGGCATGGCGCCCGGCAGGACAAGCACCAGCATGGCGGGGATCATGGCTTGAGCGGCAAGCAGCCCAAAGGGGCAGTTGTCCGCAGGGGAAAGCTTCTGCCCGGCGGGGCTGTCCGAATCATCGGACAGGTCAAGCGTGGTGAATGCTGTGCCGCCGCCCGCCGTACACAGTGTCAGGACCAGCTTGCCGTCCTGCAATGCCTTGGCGTCGGGCATGAACCCCACAGGCAGGAATGCCCGGCACACAAATGCCGCAACCGTCAGCCACAGCAAAAGCTGCCGGCCAACCGAGGAGCGGGAGGTTGTGCGTCCGGAAAACATGGACGAAATGCTAGCACAACTGATGCGTAGCCAGCCTGCGCTCAATCAGCGTATATGCCTGTACCTGAACTGGCCGTCGTCAGCGGCATTTTCAGCGCGTCCTGCAAACTGCTAAGCGTCAAGCCTGGAACCAGATCCACGACTTCCACATTGCCGCCGGACAGATCGAATACCGCCATATCGGTATACAGGCGCTTGACGACCCTGGCCCCGGTTAGTGGCAGAGTGCAGTCAGCCACTAGCTTGGCCTGCCCATTGCGTCCGAACAGTTCCATCATGACAAACACCTGGCGGGCGCCCACGGCCAGATCCATGGCGCCTCCTGGCGACGGAATGCCATCTCTAGCACCCGTAGACCAATTGGCAAGATCGCCACGCATGGACACTTGGAATGCCCCCAGCACCGTGACGTCCAGATGCCCCCCGCGTACCAGTGCGAATGAATCCGCATGGTCTACAAAGTGCCCGCCCTGCCTAAGGCTGACCGGCTTTCGGCCGGCGTTTATCAAATCGAAGTCCACCTGGCTGCCGTCAACCGTTGGCCCCGCTCCGATGATTCCGTTCTCGGTGTGAATCACCACCTCATCCTGAGGCGGAATGTAGTTGCCGACAAGTTCGGGCATGCCTATGCCAAGGTTGACGACCCATGCGGGCTTGATATCCTGCGCAACGCGCCGGGCCATGCCCGGGCGCGATATCCTGTTTATCGTTTCAAACATTGCGATCGCTCCGCTGCATCACTTGCACCACACGCTGGACGAAAACCCCCGAGGTCACGATGTTTTCAGGATCCAGCGTGCCCAGCGGCATGATCTCGTCCACTTCGACGATGGCCGTGCCGGCCGCCATGCACATGACCGGTCCGAAGTTCCGGGCGGTCATCCGGTACTGCAGATTTCCCCATCGATCGGCCCGCTTGGCCTTGACCAGGGCAAAATCCCCTTTCAGCGGCTGCTCGAGCACATAGCCACGACCATCCACAACCCGGGTCTCTTTTCCTTCGGCAAGCGGAGTGCCGAATCCTGTGGGGGTGAAGAAGCCGCCCAAGCCGGCACCTCCTGCGCGCAAGCGCTCGGCCAGCGTTCCCTGCGGGACACATTCGAGTTCCACCTTGCCGGTGTTGTACAAGCCTTCGAATATATGCGATTCCCATGAGCGGGGAAAAGAACAAATGACTTTCCTGACACGATTAGCGGCCAGCAGCTTTGCCACCCCCAAATGCGCGTTCCCCGCGTTGTTGTGCACCAGAGTGAGATCCTTTGCTCCCTGGCGCAAAAGGGCGTCGATTAGCATTTCCGGTACGCCGGCGCCACTGAAGCCGCCGACAAGAAGCGTCGCGCCGTCGACGACATCGCTGACCGCTTCCTCGGCACTATTCCATCGCTTGTCCATTGCCATCCCCATGTAGATGCACTGCGTCTCAGACTCGCTCCAGGATGAGGGCGACACCTTGCCCCACGCCTATGCACATCGTGCACAGTGCATAGCGGCCCTTGGTCCGATGCAGCTGATTGATGGCGGTAATGGCCAAGCGGGTCCCCGACGCACCCAATGGATGGCCCAGGGCAATGGCCCCGCCATTGGGATTCACGTTTTCGGCATCATCCGGCAGCCCCAGGTCACGCAGCACCGCCAGGGCTTGTGCGGCAAAAGCTTCATTCAGTTCAATGACATCCATCTGCTGCAGCGACAGTCCAGTCTGCTGCAGGACTTTTCTTACTGCGGGGGCCGGCCCAAAGCCCATGATGCGAGGTTCGATTCCCGCAAAAGCCATGCCCACAACACGCGCGCGGGGTTGCAGCCCGTGCAGCCTCATTGCCTGCTCGGACGCCACCAGCACAGCGCAAGCCCCATCGTTGACCCCCGACGCATTGCCCGCCGTAACCGTGCCCTGCGCATGCACCACGGGTTTGAGGCGGGCCAGGCTTGCGGAATCCGTAGCGCGCGGATGCTCATCGGTGTTCACGATGGCGGGTTCACCACGTTTCTGCGGCACGTGCACGTCGATGATTTCGGGGCTGAACAGGCCCTCGGACATCGCACGGGCCGTGCGCTGCTGGCTGCGCAAAGCAAAGGCGTCCTGATCGGCGCGGCTGATATTGAACTGTTCGGCCACGTTTTCCGCCGTTTCGGGCATGGAATCTATGCCGAAGGTTTTTTGCATGAGAGGATTGACGAAGCGCCAGCCCAGCGTCGTATCAAACATTTCGGTCTTACGGGAAAACGGCTCAGCCGCCTTGCCCATTACATAGGGCGAGCGGGACATGCTTTCCACGCCTCCTGCGATCATCAAGCCGGCTTCACCGCTCTTGATGGCCCTTGCCGCAGTGCCGATCGCGTCCAGCCCGGACGCACACAAACGGTTTATGGTCGACGCGGGAACGCCGACCGGCAACCCTGCAAGCAGCGTTGCCATGCGGGCCACGTTGCGATTGTCCTCGCCCGCCTGGTTGGCGCAACCGTAGATGACGTCGTCGACCTGGTCCCAATCGACCGACGCATACCGGCGAACCAGTTCACGAATAGGCATGGCCGCCAGGTCGTCAGTGCGTACCGACGACAATGCTCCGCCATACCGGCCGAATGGTGTGCGAACTCCATCGCAAATGTATGCATTTTCCATATGTGTTCCGTATGATTGACGTGTCCCGACCGCGCGGCCCGCGGACGGCCGTAACACGCCTAGATGATTCCCTTGCCGCGCAGGATCGAAAGCATATCGTCGTCCACGCCAGGCAATGATCTGAGCACCTCTTGGGTGTGCTCGCCCACGGAAGGCGGCGCCAGCTCATAGTGCGGGGGCGTGATGCCGAGCCGCAAAGGCGAAGCCGCGGTTCCTATCCGAGTGCCGTCCTTGCGTTGCAGGTCGACGCGAAGTCCCCGGTGCTTTACCTGCGCGTCTTCAAATACCTGTCCGTAGTCGTTGATCGGGCCGCAGGGCACGCCATTCTTCTCCAGGATTTCCAGCCATTCCTGGGTATCGCGGGTTTTCATGGTCCGTTTAAGCTCAACGTCCAGTGTGTCGCGATTGACGATCCGCCCCGTCACTTTGCTGTAATCCTCGTTGGCCAGCAGGTCCTCGCGTCCCATCACCTTGCAGTACCGGCGCCACTGTTCATCGTTGCCCACAGCAATGATGACGTGTCCATCCCGCGTGGGATAGACGCCATAAGGAACTAGGCTCATATGGGCGTTGCCCATCCGGCCCGGAACCTTGCCGCTGGCAAAGTAGCTGGTGACCTGGTTGCTGCCCAGCGCAACTATGCAGTCCAACAGGGCCATATCGATATGCTGGCCTTCGCCGGATTTGTGTCGATGATTGACTGCGGAAAGTATGGCGATGGTCGAGTACATGCCGGTAATGAGGTCGGCCAGGGCAATGCCCACCTTTTGGGGACCGCCTCCTTCAAGGTCGTCGCGCTCTCCCGTTATGCTCATCATGCCGCCCATCCCCTGGAAGACAAAGTCGTAACCCGGGCGATCGGCATACGGCCCGTCCTGACCAAAGCCAGTTATCGAACAATAGATGATGTCGGGCTTCACTTGCTTGATTGACTCATAATCAAGGCCATATTTTTTCAGGTTGCCGACCTTGAAATTCTCGATGAACACGTCGCTGGTCCGGGCGAGCTCCTTGATAAGGGCTTGACCTTGTTTCGTGGTGAAGTCGATGGTGACCGACTTCTTGCCCCGGTTGGCCGACGAGTAGTAAGACGAGTCCGCGGCTGGCGTACCGTCTGCCATTGGCAGCCAGGGAGGTCCCCAGGCGCGGGTATCGTCACCAACGCCCGGGCGCTCCACTTTGATGACCTCGGCGCCCATGTCCGCAAGGTTCTGCGTACACCAAGGTCCGGCCAAAATGCGCGACATGTCCAGGACACGCAAGTTGGATAATGCTTTTTCTGCCACAAAATATCCTTAACGCAAGACGTTGCCTGCAACACTTTATTTCACTGAAATGTTCGCCGCTTCTATGACGTTGCCCCACTTGGCGATTTCCGCATCGACGAACTTGGCGAACTCCAACTGTGTCATCTGGCCCGGCGTAGCGCCCAGGCTGGCGAAGCTCTTCTTGAGTTCATCAGAGGCCAGCACCTGATCGACGTCCTTGGAGATTTTCGTGATGACGTCAGCCGACATGCCCTTCGGGCCATAGAGACCGAACCACGCCGTGGCCTCGAATCCCTTCAGACCTTCCTCTGCTATGGTCGGCACATTGGGAAGCTGTGCAACCCGCGACGAGGTCGTTACGCCCAGTGCCCTAAGCTGGCCCGATTCAATGTGCGCCATGACGCCGGGAAGCGAATCGAACATCATGGGTATCTGGCCCGCCAACAGGTCGCTAAGCGATGGCGCCGCGCCGCGATAGGGAATATGCGTCAGCTTTATGCCCGCTTCGTGTGCGAACAGCTCGCCCGACAAGTGGTTTGCACCGCCTATTCCGGCTGAACCGAAGTTGATTTCGCCTGGCTTGCTCTTGGCCAGCTCAATCAGCTCGCTTACAGTCTTGGGCGCAAAATTCTTGTTCACCACCAATACGTTCGGGACAGTCGCGACCAATGCCAGCGAAGTAAACGAAGACTTGGTGTCGTAGGCGATAGTGTCTTTCAGCAATGTGGGGTTGATGACATGGTGGGTTGCCGTCAGCAGCAAGGTGTAGCCGTCATCCTTGCTGCGCGCCACGTACGCCGAACCGATGGTGCCGCTGGCGCCGCTCTTGTTGTCGATCACGACGGGAACGCCCCATTTATCCGACAGCCCTTTTCCCAGTTGCCTGGCCAGGACGTCGGTGGTTCCGCCCGCAGGAAACGGGACAACAACCGTTACGCTGCGATCGGGAAAGCCCGCAGCGAGCGAAGCCGCCGCAACCACACTTAAAGTCAGTCCCGTCAATACTTGGAATATTTTCTTCATTAAAGTCTCCGTATGATAGTGAATACACACTGTCGTACGGGCCCCGCCTGGGAGCCCGCCGTTATTTCTTATAAGGGAAATTCGAGCAATGCCTCGCCTTCGGCAACCAGGCTGTCGCTTTGGTTCTTAACCTGCACCGCAACAACTATCCAGTTGGCCTTTTCAGTTTTCTTTATTTTTTTGACGACGCCGGTCGGCCGTATCGTATCGCCTGGTTTCACGGGCGACTTCCATCGCGTTTCCAGGCGCCGGTGATTGCCGCCCTGAGGGTATGCCCAATCGGTCAGCATTTTCGTGATCAGGCTGAAGTTGGACATGCCATGCATGATGATCCCTCCAAAGTTCGTTTTACCGAAATCGGACTTCATGTACTCATCGTCCCAATGCAGCGGGTTGTAGTCCAGCGATGCTTCGCAGAATTCCCAGATCGTTTCGCGAGTGGGGCTGAATGCCTTGCCTTCAATGACCAGACCTTCTTTTACATCAAACTTGTTTTCCATTTCTTTCCTCACACGGGACGGATGGTCCAGCCTCGGCCGGAACAGATCACTTCATTGTTCTGATTGAAAAATACATTGTCATGGATGGCGAACAAGCGATCGCCCTTGATGAACTTGTCCAACGCCCTGGCGTGCAAGGTAATAACGTCGCCCGGACGGGCGGGCTTGTTATAGCTCCATGACTGTCCGGCGTTGATGGTGCCCGGGCTTCTCATCCAGTCGTCGTTCGGTGTGCAGGAAAACATCAACAACACATGGATCGACGGTGGAGCGATGATGCCGCCGTGAACGGTGGTCTTCGCGTACTCTTCGTCGATGTATAGCGGATTCATATCGTCCACCGCATGGCAAAGCTTGTAGATATCTTCTTTGGTCAATGTGTAAGGTATAGTTTTTCTAGGTTCACCCGGGACGATGTCGTCCCAGATTTTTCGAGCGGCATTATCCGCCCAGAAATCCTTTTCGTACTTGTAGCTCATGCATACTCTCCAGTTGTAAACGGGGGAGGCTTTACAAAGCCATCCCTAAAGCCCTAAAATGACCGCTGTGCGGTTATTAACAACCGCTGTACGAACATTTTATGCGTGCTAAGCGTATGTGTCAACGTGTATGGAAAAAGAATAATGGCGTCTTCTGACAGTGAAAGTTTTGTGCGGACCTTTGCCCGAGGCCTCCTGATTATCGAAACCTTGGGCAAGAGCAAGCAAGGCATGACGATTGCCGAACTTGCCGAATCCACAGGCTTGAGCAGGTCGGTGGTCAAGCGTTATCTTCTGACCCTGATCGAGATCGGGTATATGGAAAGCGACGGAAAAACCCATTCGCTTACACCCAAGGTGCTGAGCCTTGGGTTGTCGTATCTGTATTCGCTTCCATACTGGCGGCATGCTCAGTTCGCGCTGGAAGAGCTGTCACAAGCTATTGAGCAGTCCTGCGCGATGTCCATACTTGATCACACCGACATCATCTATGTCGTGCGTATACCCAAATACAAAATTCTTCGCGCCAGCCCGACATTGGGAAGCAGGCTGCCGGCCAATGCCGTTTCCATGGGCCGCATCCTGCTGGCAGAGCAATCCGAGACGGAGCTGGAGCAGTATCTTGAGGCAGCGCCGCTGCATCGCCTGACGAACCAGACCATCGTAAGCAAGGACGCCCTACGGGATGAAATCCATGCGGTCCGTGCAAAAGGCTATGCATGGGTAAAAGGGGAACTGGACGAGTCCATTTGCGGCCTGGCTATCGCGGTGAAGAACCTGGAAGGAAAAGCCATCGGCGCCGTCAATGTGAGCCTTCCCGCCGGACAGATCGACGAAGAGCAGGCGGTTGCGCGCTACCTTGGTTCCTTGAGGAATGCCGCGGCGCAGATCCGCTCATCAATGTAGCAGCGCCTTTTTGCCAGCCGGCTTGAAATAAGTGCTGACTTTGAAGCAGGCTAACGCCCGCCAAGATGAGCGGCACGAGGCAGGCGAGACAGCGGGTCTTGCCGGTAAAACCGTGCAAGCAACTCATACCATTCAGGCAGAGATCGGGCCAGCGGCCCGGGAGCGATGAAGAAGGCCTCGGTGCTGACGGCGAAGAATTCGGCCGTGTCGGTGGCGGCGTATGGATCCATCGGCAAGGTCTCGTACCAGGCCGCCGCGTCCTCGGACTCGGGATCGACATCCCTGGGAATCGCCCCTTCGACCGCATCCAGCGCCGCATTGAAATCATCGAAGGATTCGTTCAGCACTCGTTGCCAATGCCCGGGCCGAAGTTCGGGATGCGCCGACAGGCTGGGCATGCCGTCGGCCGAACCGGCGTAAAGATCGATTTTGTGCGCGAACTCGTGTATGACGACATTCATCCCCGGCGATCCGCCGGGCGCGGCGTCCTCCCAGGACAGGATAAGGGGGCCGCCCTCCCAGGCTTCGCCGGATGCCTCTTGTATATATTCGTGGACGACGCCGCTTTCATCGACATCGTTGCGGGGTATGAGAAAACCGCCTGGGTACACGATGATTTCCGTCCAGCCTTCGTACAGGACCGGATCCAGTTTCAATATGGGCAACGCGGCCTGGATGGCAATGGAAAGCATGATCTCGTCGGTGACCTCCAGGCCGTGTGCCCCGCTGAATGCCTTGCTGGCCAATAGCCAGGCCGCACGCTGACGCAGGGCCTGGTCTTCTTCCGGGTCCAGGCCCGCCAGGAAGGCATGGCGCTGCACCGCGTCTTGCCATTCATCCGCATTGATAAGCGCCAATTCACGCTCCACACGCCGTTGCGTGGCGCCCCGGCCCAAAAGCCATCTAAGCATGTTTTCCGCCTTTCTTCACCAGGCCCCCGGCGGCCTCCAATATTGAATCGGTCAGAACATCCATGGCTTGCGAGTGTACCCGCCAATGCTGCCAATACAGCGGGACATCTTCCGTCGCCCGGGTGCGCAGGGGCACCAGGCGGCCTTCGTCCAGTTCCCGCTGCACCAGCGGCAAGGGATTCATGGTCCAGCCCAGGCCGCCCAATGTGGCGTGGACGAAAGCCCGCGATGACGGCAGCCACCAGACCGGGGGCTGCCACGATGCGCCGCCCATGACTCTGCGGGCAAACCGCGCCTGCATGGCGTCCTTGCGATTGAACACCAGCACGGGCGCCGCGGCCAGGGTACGCGCATTGACCCCTTGGGCAAAATACCTTTCGTGGAACTGCGGCGAGCATGTGGCGATATAACGCATGCTGCCCAGCGCATGAATACGGCAGCCCTGCACCGGATCGGCCAAGGTGGTTACCGCGCCAAGCACGGCGCCGTTGCGCAGCAGCGCGGCCGTGTGGTCCTGGTCTTCGGACTGCAGGTCCAGCGTCGCCCTCGTCCCCGCCGCGAACAATTCCGCCGCCCGCATGAACCAGGTTTCCAGGCTGTCGTGATTGACCGCCACCGCAATGCTGGCCGCTGTGGCGGCGTCATCCAGGCCCAGGCGGCCCAGGGCGTCATGCTCCAGCAGTGCGGTCTGTTCGGCAAGCTGCACCAGGACCCGCCCGTCAGGCGTGGCTTCGGCAGGCACGCCGCGCTGAACCAGCAAGCGCCCCATGCGTTCCTCCAACGCCTTGATGCGTTGCGAAATGGCCGACGGCGTCACGCTAAGCGAAGCGGCCGCGCGTTCGAAGCTGCCTTCGCGCACCACGGCGGCCAATGCTCTTAGATTGCCATGATCGATCTTCATACCGTATTTAAATTAGCTTTACTTAATATAGTTAAATTAATTTAGCTTTATTTTATAAGGAATACAAGCCAGAATGGCCCCCGGTACCTTAACGCCTACGGGCGTATGGATACTCCCTTCAACTGGAATTTCGGCCATGCTTTCTCTCGTTTCCCTTCCATCGCTTGCCGCCTGGGCCAGCGGCGCCGCCACCGGGCTTGGGTTGTTCGCCGTGGTGGGCGCGCAAAGCGCCTTCATCCTGCGGCAAGGCCTGATGCGCGCCCATCTGCTCAGCATCCTGCTGATCTGCGCGCTGATCGACGCGGTCTTCATCTTCGCCAGCGTTTGGGGCCTGCAAACCCTGGCCGACAAGTTCCCCTGGTTGACCGGTGTCATCTTGTGGTTCGGCGTCGCCTTTCTTGCCTGGTACGCGCTTGCCTCGGCAAGGCGCGCCCTGCGGTCCGAAAGCGGCTTGGCCGCGGCGCGCCATGCGGTGCCGTCGCGCCGGGCCGCGCTGCTGGGGGCAGTGGGCTTTACTTTGCTGAATCCCCATTTCTGGCTGGACATGATGGTGGTGGGATCGCTGGCTTACGGCTTCGCCGAATCCCGCCTGTGGTTTGCGGCGGGCGCGCTGTCGGCCAGCATCATCTGGCTGGCCGTGCTGGGAGCGGGCTCGCGCTTGTTCGCGCCGGCGTTTTCCAACCCACGGGCCTGGCGGATTCTGGATGGCGTCATCGCCTTTGTAATGGCGTGGCTGGCGGCGCGCCTGGCATACGGCGGCATTTAGGATCAAGCAAGAAAAACCCCGGCGTGAAAACACGCACGGGGTTGGCGACAACGGGAAAGAAGCCGCTTATTTGGCTTTCAGGCAGGTGCTCATGAAAGCACTGCGCTTGTCGCCCTTCAGGCTCTTTGCGGACGCTTCGGCATTGCACGACTTCATGCGCTGCTGCGAAGCGCTGAGCTCTTTCTTCTGCCCCGGAGCCTCGCCCTTCAGGCAACTGCTCATGAACGCCTTGCGCTCGTCCCCGGTTTTGCCCTTCGCGTCTTTATTGCAGCTGACCATGCGTTCCTGCTGCGCGGTCTTGGCCTTGGAAGGAGCGGCGGTTTCCGCCGAGTAGGCGGGCATTGCGGCCATACTACCCAGAACAGCGGCGCTTATCAAAAACCGGCTTAAAACTTTCATGTCATCACCTCGGATAAGTGGCAAATCGGCGCCTGTATATTGAAACCAAAGCAGGCGGGACACAAGCTGAAAAACCGCGACTTTACCTTTCTTGACTTTGCTCCTGCCCGACCTAAAAAAGCCCGCGGGCTGAAGACCCGCAAGCTTGCCGGTCGGGGGATGAACAGAGTTCGCCGCCCGGTTTATTCTATGGTGATATTACGCTCTTTTATAACCTTGGCCCATGTCGCCGATTCGCTGGCGATGTAGTCCTTGAGCTCCTGGCGCGTGCCGGGCATGGGCGTGAGGCCTATCTTGACGAGTTCGTCGTGCACATCAGGCGATTTCAGAACTTTGACCAATTCCTGATTCCAGCGCTCCAGTATGTTTTCGGGCGTCTTGCCGGGCGCGACGAAAGCGTACCAGTTCGTGGCGTTGAAGCCCGGAAAGCCGGATTCGGCAATCGTCGGTACATCGGGCAGGGCTTCGGAGCGTTCCAGACCGGTGGTGGCCAGTGCGATGACCTTGCCGGTGGCGATATGGGGCGCGGCCGACGACGGCGTGGAGTAATAAGCGCCCACCCGGCCTCCCACCACGTCTACCAGGGCGGGATTGCCGCCCTTATAGGGTACGTGAAGGATGTCAACGCCTGCACGCTGGTTGAACAATTCGCCCGCCATATGCGAGGCCGATCCGACGCCGGTCGACGCATAATCCAGGCCGCCGGGCTTGGATTTTGCCAATGCGATGTACTCGGCCAAGGTCTTGACCTTCAGCGTGGGGTTGACCACCAACACGTTGGGGAAGTTGACGCCCATGGTGATCGGCGCCAGGTCTTTCACCGGATCGTAGGGCAGCTTCATCAGGTGGGGAGCGATCGACAAGGGGCCGATGGAACCCAGCAGGATCGTGCTGCCGTCCGGCTTGGCGTTGGTCATCAATTGGTGGGCGATATTGCCGCCGGCGCCCGGCTTGTTCTCCACCACAACCGACATGCCAAGGTTCTCGGACAGTTTCTTGGCGATGATGCGTGCGGCCGTATCGGTGCCGCCCCCCGCCGCGAATCCGACCATCAAGGTAATGGGCCTGTCCTTGGGGAATTCCTGTGCCGACACGGACGTACCGGCCAGTGCCGCGATGAGTCCGGCGGCGCACAGTCCCGCAAAAAAGCGTGATCTGATCATTTTGTCTCCAGTGTCTAAAGAGTAAAAATGGGTCTGGGTCAGTCGCCCAGGCCCAGGCGGTTGGGCTGCCGCTTTTCTATTGAGCTTTTCAGCAACGCCGCGCACCTGAAAATGCCGTGAGCGAATTTACCGTAAGGCATGGTTAAAAAGAAAGCCATGACAATGCCCAGATGCACCGCCAGCAATAGTGCCATAGCGCCGGTGTCGCGCCAAGCCAGCAGGGCCAGGCCGCTAAGGCTGGTCAGGAACAGCAAGGCGATGAATCCGCGATCCATGGGCCGCTGCGCCGCATCGCCATGCAGCGGGTGGCGCCTGATGTTCAGCCACAGCAAGCCAGCCGGGCCGATCAGCAGGCCGATGCCGCCGAATATTCCTAACTGAACAGGCAGGCTGAACACCGGATACGGCGCCTGATAGCCAAGCAGATAGTGATACAGCGTGGCCACCGACGTGGCCGCAAAACAAAGCAGGAAACCGTAGAACGTCAAGTGATGGAAGCGCCGCCGCCACAGCGAAAACCGGTCGTCTTCATCGTTGCAGCCATCGCCGTGCCCGCCGTCCAGGTACTTAAGGGTCAGCGCATTGCGCGTGGCCTCGACCGCTACTTCGGTCTTCCCGCCCTGAACCGGCGTCGGGGGCGAAACCCGGCGCCAGAACCGCGCAACGCCTATGCCCAGGGCAACAACCGAATACAGGAAAACCAGGCCGAACATCAACGCCAGCGTGTTGTGGGGAAAGATGGCGTAAAAATTGCCCGCCAGCGGCTCGTGGAACAGGGAGCCATTCACCAGCAGCGTCAGGATCAGGAACAAGGACAAGCCGCCCGCGACGGCCAGCGACAAGGTCAGCCCGGCGCGCTTGTAAAGTGCTCCCAGGGCAGGCGGCCAGGCATAGTCGGAGTAGGTCTGCACCCGCACGGTGGCCATGGCCTTGGGCACATTGACGGCGAACTCGTGGGGCGGCGCGTACTGACAGGAATGCAAACAGGCGCCGCAGTTGTGGCACAAGTTTGCCAGGTAATGGATATCGGCCTTGTTGAATTCAAGCAGGCGCGTCATGGCGGGAAAGACGGCGCAAAAACCTTCGCAATAGCGACAGGCATTGCAGATGGTCATGATGCGGTCGACTTCCGCTTCGTCGGCGGTCAGGGGGGGAATGCCGGGCTGGGCCAGCGATACCGCTTCCCGGGTCAGTGCTTCAAGCTGCTGCATGTTCTTTTCCTGCGTTTACCGATGTTGCGTCCAGCGTTTGGCCGGCTTCGAGAGCCGCGGCGGCGGCCTGCGTTCCGGCGATGCGGCCGAAGGCTGTGCCTATGCTCATGCCCACGCCAGCGGTATAGCCCTGCCCCAGCACATTGCCGGCCATCACTTCGCCCGCGGCGAACAGATTGCCGCTGGGACGGCCGTTGAAATGCACGGCGGCGTTCTCGTCCACCTTGACGCCAAGATAGGTAAACGTAATTCCGGGCCGCAAGGCATAGGCATAGTACGGCGCGGTATCCAGCGGGCGAGCCCAGTGCGTCTTGGCCGGCGTCAGGCCTTCGGTATGGCAATCGTCCAGGACTTCGTGGTTGAACTGGCCCATGCGGCAGGACGCGTTATAGCTGTTGACCGTTTCCATGAATGTTTGCTCGTCCAGACCCAGCTGCCGCGCTAGTTCCGGCAGGGTGTCGGCCTTCTCGCCCGGGAATACCGGCGGCATGAAGCGGCCCACGGCTTTTGCATCGATGATGGAATAGGCGATCTGGCCGGGCTGCTTGGCAACCAGCCGGCCCCAGATGGCGTAGCGCTTGGGCCAGAAGTCTTCGCCCTCGTCGTAAAAGCGTTGCGCATCGCGGTTGACCACAATGCCCAACGATACGCAATCGACTCGCGTACAGATTCCGCCATCGTACAGCGGCGCCCGCGCGTCGATGGCCACCGAGTGGGACTGCGTCGGATCGCCGATGGAATCGGCGCCCGCATCAAGCAGAAACTTGAGCAGCACGCCCATGTTGAAGCGGGTGCCGCGTATCAGGAAATTATCGGCCGGCCATTCGCCCGCCTCGTTCTGTCCCCAAGCCTCGCGCAGCCATTCCCGATTCGACTCGAACCCCCCGCTGGCCACCACGCAGGCACGCGCCTCGATGCGCTCATCGCCGATGCGGGCCGCGACGAAACGGTCGCCGTCCAGCTCCAGCGCATCGACCGGTGCGTCGTAGCGTATCTGCACGCCCAGGTTTTCGGCGCTGCGGTAGTAGGCGTTGACGAGCGCTTTGCCTCCTCCCATGAAAAAGGCATTGGTGCGGGCGACATGCAAGGTTCCCGACAGCGAGGGCTGGAAGCGCACGCCGTGCTTGCGCATCCAATCGCGACAGGAGGATGAGGCGCGTATCACCATCCGGGCGAGCTTCTCGTTCGTGATGCCCCCCGTTACCTTGAGCAGGTCCTGCCAGAATTCTTCTTCGGGGTAGGCGTCCACCAGCACATCCTGGGGCGCGTCATGCATGCAGCGCAGATTGCGCGTGTGCTGGGAATTGCCGCCGCGCCATTCCTTGGGGGCGGATTCCAGGATCATGACGCTTGCGCCCGCTTCGCGCGCCATCAGGGCGGCGCACAAGGCGGCATTTCCGCCGCCGATTACGAGTACATCCAGCATCGTTCACTTTCCAGGGATAGTCGAAGGCAGGCCCCATTCGCTGGGGTCGCGTGCCGAAGCGACAAGAATAGAAACAATATGCCCTGCCCGCTAGTGGGATGTATCGCAACAGCCCTTCATGATTCGTGAACGGAGGCCCCCACCCAGCGTCCTTCGCGCACCAGCCGCAAGGCGACGTCGCGCATCACGACCCTTGTCGCCAGCCCCGCCGGCGAAAGCTCGTCGTCGGACAGGCTGACCAGCAGATTGCGGCGCACCAGGCCCGGATCAGATATCTCGGACATCAGAAAAGCCTGGTCGGGCAAGCGCGCTATGGCGGCGCCGGGCTGTATGGTCGCCACCAGCCCCGCGCCGACGGCATCCATCAGCATCGCCAGCGAATCGATTTCCATGGCAATGTTGATGCTGAGATCCTGCTGACCTATGGCCCCCGCCAGTAGGGAGCGCAATCCGTGCATGTTGGTGGGCATGACCAGAGGCAGTCCGGTCAGGCCGGCCAAGCGGACCTTCTTCTGCCTGGGGAATCCCTTGAAGCCCTTGACGGCGATCACAAACAAGCGCTCGTCCAGCAAGGGCATGACCGACCACCTTCGGCCGGCTTCGCTGTTGAACACTATGGCCAGGTCCAGTTGCCGCGCATTGAGCATATTCATCAAATGCCCGGACAGGGATTCGACCAGATGGAAACGCACATCGGGATAGCGCTCGCGCATCGCCAGCATGAGCGGCAGCCCCATGACCGCCGAAGTCGTGGGCGCCATGCCTACGCTGACATGCCCCGAAAGCCGGGCCTGCTGCGCCGCGCGAGCCGCTTCGTCAACATGGCGCAGGGCCAACTGCGCTTGCCTGAAGAATGCCAGGCCGGCATCGGTGGGCACGACGCCTGTGCCGGTGCGCTGGAGCAGGCGGGTGGCCAGCTCGGACTCCAGGCGGCTGATCTGCTGACTGAGCGCGGAAGTGACCACACCCAGTTCGCGGGCCGCCTTGCCCATGCTGCCCGCTTCGACCACGCAGGTGAAGTAACGAAGTTGACGGATTTCCATACGAGCGATTGTAGCGGCTAGTTCCGCGCAAACGGCACGCAGATTGCTGGCGGAAGTCACTTGCCACAGCCCGGAGGAAAACCCATGCAAGCACAACACCTGTCACCCAGCATAGCGGACTGGCCCGAAGACGCCCAGGAGGCCGCGCAATTGGTCGTCGATAAATACGGCGAACCGGATGAAATTACCGATACGCTGATCACTTGGCATCGGCCAGGTCCCTGGAAACGGATCGTCGCATCCCGGACAGTCACTCAACACGATTTTCCGGCACCCCACTATGACTCGGTGGAATCCGTTATCGATTATCGCTTCCCGCCCGACAAGGCGACCGAGGCCTGCCTGTTCGACGGCAGTGTCGTCATCAATCGCACAAAGGGCGAAGTCTCGGCGCGCTGCCACGATGAGGAAGCGAACTTCCTGGCGCTGAACCTGATGCACGACATCGCCACCGGCGTAAAGGACGTGGAGCAGGCGCGAAGCTATTACGCCAAGGAATTTGCCGACTACCGCCGCAAGAAGCCCACGCCTTATATGCAGGGCTTGCGATTCACACCCGGAGACAACAATACGGCCGACCCGGACATAAGGATGCTGAGCGAGCAGGATCTGGAAAAGGCCGCGCAAGAAGGAAAGGAGCGTGGCTGACCCGCAGCCCGGCATCGAGGACGTCGCCAGTTTCATGTGCGATCGCTCCCTGATGCTGGTAACGGCCGAATCCTGCACCGGCGGGCTGATCGCCGCCACGCTGGCCGATATGCCCGGCGCGGGCCAGCTTCTGGATTGCGCTTTCGTCACCTACTCGCCCGAGGCGAAGAAACGCTGCCTGTCGGTCAAGCCCGAAACGCTGGAGAGCTGCAACCTGACCAGCGAAGCGGTTGCCCGGGAAATGGCCGTGGGCGCCTTGAAGAACAGCCGGGCAAATGTCGCGGTTTCGAATACGGGAGTCGTCGATGGCACCGACCGCGATATTCCGGCCGGGACGCAATGCTTTGCTTGGGCTTTCAAGGCGGAGGCCAGCGGGCAGCCGTCGCGATCGGCCCTTTTCAGCGAAACGCGCCGGTTCGCGGGGGACAGGACGGAAATTCGGACCGCCGCTGCCCGGTATGCGCTGGAACGCATCCCTCATTATTTTCTGATCCAGGCCAAGAGCGCGGCCGACCCGCGATCGGGTTGATGCGTCAGCGGGTAAGGAGAACGTAGGCGCCCTGCGAGAGATAGACCACGCCTATCGTCATCACCAGGGCCTGAGTCCAGCGCCGGAACTGATGATCGGTCAGCTTTTCCAATACGAACTTGCTCAAGCTGGTGCCCAGGATGGCCATCGCGATGGCCACCGCCATCGCCCAGCGCTCGACCTCGCTGTCGCCGCCCATGATGTGGGTGAAGTAGATAAGCTTGGCCAGATGCGAGAAAGTCTGGCAGGCGGCCTTGGTCGCCACTACGCTGCGCCTGTCCATATGGCAGCGCACGAAGAACACATCCAGCAAAGGCCCCGACACGCCGGCAATGAACTGCATGCAGGTGTTCATGAAGCCGCAAGCCTCCGCGCCAAAGCGGCTGTTGGCCTGCGGTACGAATCGGGCGGGGATCAGCACAGCCAGAAAAGGAATGATGCCCAGGGCGATCAGGACCATGGCCCGATCGGGCACGAAGCCGACGAAGGCGAACAGCAGCCCCGCCGTCAGCAGCCCCAGAATGTAGCGGCCGAAAATTCCGTAATGCGTATGGCGCCGCCACAGCAGCGCTCGCCATCCATTGGACGTCATTTGCGCCGTGCCATGCAGCACCATGGCGGCGGAAACCGGCAGGTAGGCGATCAGGATGCCCATGAGTATCATGCCGCCCGCCATCCCGAATACGCCGGAGACGAACGATGTGCCCAACACCGAGACAGCCAATATGGACAGGAGAGCGATTTGCAAGATTACTTACCGGGTTGCGCGAAGAAGATAGCGCCAGATTATATGACTATTGTGTGACAAGCCCAGCGCCGCCATGCCGCGCGGCCCGCTTTAACGGGTCGCGGCCCACAAGCCGCCGGCGACACCAAGCATGCCCAGCACAATGCCGGGCGTGATCGATTCACCCAGGAACGCCACACCCAGCCAAGCGGCGGTTACGGGACTGAGCGACAGAAAAACGGTGACGCGCGTGGGGCTGGCATGCTTGAGCGCCCACAGCAGCAGCATGTAGCCCGAGCCGCTGGAGATGCCGATAAACACCACGGCGGCCCATCCCTTGGCATGCAGGGAAGGCCATTGCGTGAAAAAGCCTTCGGTCTGCGCCAGCACGGCCAGGAACACGACCGAAGCCAGCATGGCAACGGTGGCCAGGGACAAGGTCGGGTATCGGGCAAGGTAAGGACGGTAGCAGACGGAACAGGCAGCTCCGCAAAGCGCCGCGCCCAGCACCATCGCAATGCCCGTCCATTCATTGCGCCCCGACCCCGCAAGCAGATTCTCGCCCAGCGTGGCGGCAACGCCCGCCAGGGCAAGCACGGCGCCCACCGTCTTGGGCACGCTCAGGCTTTCGCTCCCGACCGCGGCGGCGACCACCATGGTCAACAGCGGCATCGTGGCAAACAGCAAGGCCGCGCGGGTAGAGCTGATGTACTGCAAGCCCAGATTGATCAAGATGATAAGGACGGCGAACTGAACGATGCCCAGCCCGATGATGGCCAGCAGATCGCGCCCGGCGTAGCTCACGCGCCGGCGCATTACCGCGAAAGGCAAAAGGCACAACAAGGCAATGGCATAGCGCAGCAGGCCCAGCGACAGCGGGCCGATGTCGTTGACCACATAGCGTGTCGCCACCATGGCGGCGCCCACCTGCACGCCGGTTGCCGCGGCGGCGGCCAGCGCCAGCGCTTCGCGCGGCGGTATCACAAGTCCAGGTCCCAGTGCTGGCCGACCAGGTCTTTTCCAAAGGAATGGTGCTGCTCTTCCCGGACAAGCCTGAAGCCCGCCGCCTGATAAATGCGCCGCGCCGAAGCCAGCACATCGTTGGTCCACAAGGTGAGTTTGCTGTAATGCCTGGAGCGCGCGAAATCTATGCATTCGTCCACCAGGCGGCGGCCCAGGCCCAGGCCGCGCGCCGCCTGGTCCACATACAGCAGGCGCAGCTTGGCAACGGTTTCCGACTCCTGCACGACAAAGACCGAGCCGACCACCATGCCTTCTTTTTCGACCACCCAGGCGCGTTCCCGGCGCTCGTCGAACGAACTGACGAAATGGGAAAGTATTTCAGCCACCAGCGCTTCGAAGCGGATGTCCCAGCCGTATTCCCGATGATAAAGCAGGCCTTGCTGGCGCGTGATCCAGCCTATATCCCCCGGTTCAAGCGAACGGATAATGCATGGCACTTCGCAGGCATCCCCATCCCCCAGCAGGCCTTGCACTTTGCGCATGGCGTCGGCCAGCGACTGGCGTTCGTCCTCGGACAGCTCCGCCAGCATGCCCGCCACCTCGTCGTGGGAATACCGGTTCAACTCCTGAAAAAGACCATGTCCCTGAGCCGTCAGGGACAGCACGGCCTGCCGCCCGTCTTGCGGCGAGGCGCTGCGCTCCAGCAAGCCCATGGTGTGGAATTTCTTGAGCAGCCGGCTTAGGTAGCCGGCATCCAGGCTGAGCCCGCGCGCCAGGTCGCTGGCGGTCAGGCCGTCCCGTTGCGCCAGCTCGAAGATGACCCGCGCCTCGGTCAAGGAATACCGCGTTTTGTACAAGCCTTTGTTGAGCAGTCCCAATTGGCGCGTATAGAAGCGGCTGAAACCACGGACAGCGGCAATTTGCCGTTCAAGGACATCGGATTCCGGCGACATGGCATTCTCCTGAATGAATGCCATTGTCAAACTTTTAGTTGCCTAAATCAACTAATTTCAAGAAGGAGAATAAGGCAAGGCTCTTTTATGCGCCGAATTCCGATGCGTGCGCACAATGATCTCGAAGGCTTCCGGGGAAACGTCCTTCCCTTCCAGGAAATCGTCGATTTCACCGTAAGTCACTCCGAATGCATCTTCATCGGGCTTCAACGGCGAAAGCGATTCCAGGTCGGCTGTGGGGATTTTCATGACCA
Organism: Pollutimonas rozaliensis; assembly: GCF_048751585.1. Lineage (NCBI taxonomy): Bacteria > Pseudomonadati > Pseudomonadota > Betaproteobacteria > Burkholderiales > Alcaligenaceae > Pollutimonas > Pollutimonas rozaliensis. The sequence goes on from NZ_JAZHOB010000005.1 coordinate 211,330, forward strand.
GGGCCTCGGGAGCGCCCATGGCGCTGGCCAGAGCGCGGACGCGCCGCTTGCTCAGGCCCGCAAGCGGCGTAAGGTCGGCCGCCCCATCGCCGAATTTGGTGAAGAAGCCCATCAACGCTTCGGCGGCATGGTCGGTTCCCACGACCAGTCCGCGATGCGCCCCGGCAACCGCGTATTGCGCGATCATCCGCTGACGGGCCTTGATGTTGCCCAACAGGAAGTCCTGCTGCCTGTCGTCGCGAAATTCCGCTCCGCCCTGCAGCAGGGCGGCCAGCATGGCGTCGCTGGCCGGCTTGACGTTGACGGCAAGCTGCTTGTCCGGCTGGATGACATCCAGCGAGGCTTGCGCATCGTGCTCGTCGCGCTGCTCGCCGTATGGCAGGCGCATGGCGATAAAGCTGGCTTCGCGCCCCCGGTTGCGGGCCAGGACGGCGGCGCGCTGCGACAGGCAGCCCCCGACCAGCGAGTCGACGCCCCCGCTGATGCCAAGTACCAGCGCGCTGCTGCCGGTTTCCACCAGGTAATCAGCCAGGAATTTGACCCGTCTTTCGATCTCGCGCTCGGCATCGAAATCGGTATCCACGCCCAGTTCCTTGATGATGTCGCGCTGCGTGGCGCGCTGTTCCGGTGTTAGCACGATCTATTCCTTCCGGTTGAAATCCATTGACGAGCCTGGCGGAAAGCCGCCTTGGCCTTGAAGGATTATGATACGACAGGTGTCGCCTCCGTATATGGCATCCGGCCGCCTCTGGTCAAAAAGCAAGAAGGATCTCCCTCCCGCATGAGCAAACCCATATCGGCGACCGTGGTACTCGTCGCCACCCTGACGGTGCAGTCCCTGGTGGCCATGTGCCTGCTGACCTTGCCGGTGGTGGCCCCGACCGTTGCCCAGGCGCTGGGGATCTCGACGGTGTATCTGGGCTTGTATATTGCCTTCGCTTATGCCGGCGCCATGGCGGCCAGCTTGCTGTCGGGCGGGGTCGTACGCCGCTACGGCGCCATACGTGCCAGCCAACTGGGCCTGATACTGTGTGCCACGGGCGTGGCGCTATGCGCCATCGAATCGCCCGTCGCCACGGCGCTCGGGGCGGTATTCGTGGGCTTGGGCTATGGTCCCATTACGCCGGCAAGCTCGCATTTACTGGCGCGCAGCACACCGGCCCACCGCATGTCCTTTGTGTTTTCCATCAAGCAGACCGGCGTGCCGCTGGGCGGGGTGCTGGCCGGCGTCATCGTGCCGGGCCTGGCCGACATCGCCGGTTGGCAAGCGGCCTTTCTGACCATCGCCGCCGTCACCCTGCTGTGCGCCGTGGCGATCCAGCCCTTGTGCGCGGACCTGGATGCCGACAAGGACAGAACCCAAGCCGTGTCATTCGGCAATGGGCTGGCGGCTCCGTTGCGCCTGGTATTCAGCCAGCGCAGCCTGGCAGTCCTGGCGGCTGTATCCTTCATGTTTTCAATTACCCAGTTGTCTTTGATCACCTATATGGTGACGTTCCTGCACGATGACCTGGGCATGGGATTGATCGTGGCCGGATTCACACTGGCCGTCGCTCAGGCGGCGGGTGTGGCCGGGCGGCTGCTGTGGGGTTATCTATCGGACCGCTACCTGGGCCCTATCGCCATGCTGGGCCTGCTGGCCGTACTGATAGCCATATGTTCCCTGGCGACGCCTTTCCTGCAGTATTTCGACTCGCAAGCTCTGACCCTGATCGTGCTGTCGCTCTTCGGCAGCAGCGCCGTAGGCTGGAATGGCGTCTATCTGGCCGAAGTCGCGCGCCAGGCGCCGCCCGGGCAAGCCAGCATCGCCACCGGCGGAACGCTGTCCATGACCTTTCTGGGCATCGTCATCGGGCCTCCGATATTCGGCTTGATAGCCAGCGCTTTCGGCAGCTACGGCCTTGCCTTCGCATCGTTGATCGTGCCCGCCGGCATCTGCCTATGGCTGCTGTGGCGCTATCGCAAGGCGTTTTCGGCCGACGCCGCATGATGGCGCGCTGCCTGGCTCAGAACTTGCGCTAGGTGACGGGCAGCCGGCCCGGCCTGTTCTTGATTGCCGAAGGTCAGGTATAGCGACACCCGGCGCACCTGGCCTTCGGTCAATGGCAACGGCCAAAGAGCGCCTTCGTCCAGGCGTCGTTGTATCAGGTGGCGCGGCAACCAGGCAAAACCCAGGCCGTCGGCCACCATGGCCGCCGAGGTCTCCAGGCTGCTTACCGTCCAGCGCTGGGTGGAACCCAGCCAGCCTTCATCGCGCGGCCTTATCGTGCCCGAATCGCGCAGCACCACTTGCATCTCGCGCCTCAGGTCATCGCCGGTCAATTCGCGCCCCAAGCGGTGCAGCGCATGCGACGGATGCGCCACGGCGATGAAATCCACGTCCAGCAAAAGATCGCCCAAATAGCCGGCGGGGACGCGCGTGCCGACCAGAATATCGGCGCGCTGCCCGGCCAGGGCTTCCTCGGCGCCCGAAAGCACCACCTCGGTCAGTTGCAGGCGCGTCTGGCCCGCCACCTGCGTGAATTGCGTCAAGGCTTGCAATAGCAAGGGAGTGGGCAACGCGGCGTCGACCACCAGCCTAAGCTCGGCCTCCCAGCCGCGTTCCAGCTGAGCCGCCCTTTGCTCAAGCTTGGAAGCATCGCTGAGCAGGTCCGACGCTTGCGCCAACAATGCCTTCCCGCTCTCGGTCAATCTGGCCTTGCGCCCTTCTATCGTCAACAGCGGCACCCCGACCTGCTGCTGCAGGCGAGCCGCCATGTAGCTGACGGACGATTGGCTGCGATGCAGGGCCTCCGCCGCCTGGGCATAGCCGCCGTGTTCGACGATGGCTTGCAGGACGCGCCATTGTTCCAAGGTGGTTTTCAATGTGTGCATTGCTTTTCTGCCTGATGTGCGCACTGCTGCGCCGTGGCGCTCATTCTTCTTTAATACATCTAATAATTAGATATTAATTAGTAGTATTTTGCGCTTTTTTATAGAAAAAATAAATCATAGAATGGATTACATCGAAGCCATGGCTTCATCATAGACAGGAGCGAAACATGCTTGAAATCCGGAACGCCGCCGATCGCGGCCACGCCCAGCACGGCTGGCTGAACAGCCACCACACGTTTTCCTTTGCCGAATACTACGATCGCCAGCAGATGGGCTGGAGCGCCCTGCGCGTCATCAATGACGACACAGTCCAGGCAGGCGAAGGCTTCGGCACCCATGGCCACCGCGACATGGAGATTATTTCCTATGTGCTGGAAGGCGCACTGGAACACAAGGATTCGATGGGTTCGGGCTCGGTCATACGCCCGGGGGATGTGCAATTGATGAGTGCGGGTACTGGTGTCCAGCACAGCGAATTCAATCATTCGCGTACCGATCCGGTGCATTTCCTGCAAATCTGGATCGTGCCCAAGTTTTCGGGCGTGAAGCCCAACTACCAGGAAAAGCGCTATCCCGAGGAAGACAAGCGCGGCAAGCTGCGCCTGGTCGTTTCACCCGACGGCCAGGACGGCTCGCTGACCATCGTGCAGGATGCGCGCATGTTCGCCGGGCTGCTGGACGGGGATGAAAAGATCGAGCAGCCTTTGGCGGCGGGCCGGCATGCCTATGTGCATGTCGCCCGCGGCCAATTGACGCTTAATGGCCAGCCGCTGTCCGCCGGCGACGGCGTCAAGATCGCGGATGAGTCGCTGCTGACGCTGGCCGACGGCAAGGACGCCGAAGTACTGGTGTTCGACCTGCCTTAAAAGTTGTCCAGCACGGCGCCGGTGCTGGCCGTCGAGGCATTGAAGGCGAATTTGGCCTGCACGCCGCGCGTATAACGCGGGGCAGGCGCCTTCCATGCCTGGCGGCGCTTGGCCAGCTCGGCCTCGTCAACATGCAGTTGCAGCAGCAGTTGGTGAGCGTCGATGGTGATGGAATCGCCCTCGTGCACCAGGCCTATGGTGCCGCCCACAGCGGCCTCGGGCGCCACGTGACCCACCACCATGCCCCAGGTGCCGCCCGAAAACCGGCCATCGGTAATCAGGCCCACGGAATCGCCCAGGCCCGCGCCGATGAGAGCGCCGGTGGGGGCCAGCATCTCGGGCATGCCCGGACCGCCCTTGGGACCCAGGTAGCGCAGCACCATGACGTCGCCGGCCTTGATCTTGCCGTCCAGGATGGCCTTGAGCGCCGATTGCTCGTCGTCGAAGACGCGCGCGGGTCCGGTGATGACGGGATTCTTCAGGCCGGTGATCTTGGCAACGGCACCTTCCGGCGACAGGTTGCCCTTCAGGATGGCCAGGTGGCCCTGCTTGTACAGCGCCTTGTCCAGCGGGAAGATGACGTTCTGGTCCGCGCTGGGCACATCGGGTATGTCTTTCAACTGCTCGGCAATCGTCTTTCCGGTAATGGTCATGCAATCGCCGTTGATGAGTCCCGCGTTCAGCAGCAACTTCATGACTTGCGGCACGCCGCCGGCCTTATGGAAATCCACCGCCAGGAAATGGCCGCTGGGCTTCAGATCGCAGATGACCGGCACGCGCTGACGCACGCGCTCGAAGTCGTCGATCGTCCATTCGACGCCGGCGGCATGGGCGATGGCCAGTATGTGCAGGACGGCATTGGTCGAACCGCCCGTGGCCATGACCACGCTGACGGCATTTTCGATGGACTTGCGGGTCACGATATCGCGCGGCTTCAGGTCCAGTTCGACGGCCTTCAGCAATACGCGGGCCGACTCGGCCGCCGATTGGGTTTTTTCGTCGTGCACGTTGGCCATGGTTGATGAGTACGGCAGGCTCATGCCCAGGGCTTCGAACGCCGAGCTCATGGTGTTGGCCGTATACATGCCGCCGCAAGAGCCGGGTCCGGGGATGGCGTGCAGCTCGATCTGCTTCAGTTCGTGGTCGCTCATGCGTCCGGCGGCGTTTTCACCGACCGCCTCGAACACGCTGACGATATTCAAATCCTTGCCGTGCAGGCGCCCCGGAAGAATCGTTCCGCCGTAGACGTAGATGGCCGGCACATTGGCGCGCAGCATGCCCATCATGCCGCCGGGCATGTTCTTGTCGCAGCCGCCGATGACCACGACGCCGTCCATCCATTGCCCTTGCACACAGGTTTCGACGCAATCGGCGATGACCTCGCGCGAGACCAGGGAATACTTCATGCCTTCCGTGCCCATGGCCATGCCGTCGGAAATCGTCGGCGTGCCGAACACCTGCGCGTTGCCGCCCGATGCCTCAATGGCTTCGATCGCCGCGTCGGCCAGCTTTTGCAGCCCGCTGTTGCAAGGCGTGATGGTGCTGTGTCCGTTGGCCACCCCGATCATGGGCTTGTCGAAGTCTTCTTCCTTGTAGCCCAGCGCGTAATACATGGAGCGGTTCGGCGCGCGGGCCGGACCCTGGGTGATGTTGGCGGAACGCAGGCGTTTGGGTGTACTCATTTTCTTCCTTTCATGAATTCGTAGCCCGGATATTGAGGGGCCAAGCATTTATTTTTGAAAGCAGTTTACCTCCTTCGCTGCTTGGAGTCGCCACCGCCGGGGATGGATATCTTCCAAAACTTGATGCGGATCATGGAAAACAGATGGAAAATAGCGCGGCCATGTGCAATTGAAAATCGCTATTACCGAGTCTTGCGCGCCCGCCTGGCGGCATTTCCGGCTCCCGGCCTGCTGCGTGGCGCACACCGCTGGACTGCGCTACGCGTTCTGATTTGACGCATAATGCACCTGGACATAAACCAGCCAGGTGCATGCATGACAGCAAACACGCCCACTGTACTTATTACCGGCGCCAGCCGGGGAATCGGTGCCGCCACCGCCATCGCGGCCGCGCGCGACGGCTTCAATGTCGCCATCAATTATGTGAAAAATGCGGACGCGGCCAGCCGCGTGGCCCAAGCCGTTGCGCAGCATGGCCGCAAGGCCGCCATCATCCAGGCCGACATTGGCAAGCCGGAAGACATCCCCCGCCTGTTCCAGGAAGCCGAGCGGCAGCTGGGCCCCCTGACGGCTCTGGTCAACAACACCGGCATCACCGGACCCATCGGACCGTTTTCGAAAACCACCGACGCCACCATAGAGCGCGTCTTCCAGGTGAATGTATTCGGAGCCATCCAATGCGCGCGTGCCGCGCTGGCCTGCTTCGAGCGTAGCGGGAATGGCGGAGTCATTGTCAATGTATCTTCGGTCGCAGCCCGTACCGGCAGCCCCGGCGAATACATCCACTATGCGGCAAGCAAGGCCGCACTGGAGGCCTTTTCCCTGGGGCTGGCGCGTGAAGTCGCCACCTCGGGCGTGCGGGTATGCACCGTCTCGCCCGGCTCGACGCTGACGGAGATCCACGCCACGGCGGGCGAGCCCGGCCGCCCCGAACGGGTCGCGCCGAAGATACCCATGGGCAGGCTGGCCAGGCCCGAAGAAGTCGCCGAAACCGTGGTCTGGCTGCTGTCGCCGGCGGCTTCATACATAACCGGCACCGTGGTCCAATGCGCGGGAGGCCTGTAATGCGCAGGCCCCAGGCGTAAGCGAGACGGCCCTGCATGCGCGCGCGAGAAACGTGCAGCACAACGCGGCCTGCTCGTTACAGGGCGGCGCGGCTTCCCTTTTAACGCCGACAGGCCCTAAACTGGCGGTTGGCACATCTCTTTTCCAGAACGCATGATCACATCCTCCGTCAAGGTCTGTCCGTCCACCGATCTCGTGGACGGCGGCCTGGCCCGCAAGCTGCCGGTACGGCACGGCGGCGAAACGACCACCGCTTTCTTCGTCCGCTATCAGGGACGCGCCTACGGCTACCTGAACCGCTGCCCGCACATGGGTTCGCAACTGGACTGGGAAGGCCATGTATTCACGCGCGCCGGCGATCAACTGATGTGCGCGCGGCACGGCGCCACCTTCAAGCCCGACACCGGCGAATGCACCGGCGGACCGTGCCAGCCCAGCAAGCTTTCCGCCCTGAAGGTGACCGAGGCGGATCAATCCATATTCTGGTGGCCGGAAGGCAAGACCGAACCGGCCTGACCGCAAGCAAAAAGGACTGCGCGGCAATGCCGGGGCGGGACGTGGCAGTCCGCAGTCCAAATACAGACAATTCAAACCAAACATTTTTTTCGGAGACTTCGTGAATCAAGCCCTGCCTTCAAACCTGGAACCCGGCGCCCTGCGCAACGACATCCGCACCCTTGGCAAAACGCTGGGCGATGTCATCAAGGAATGCGAAGGCAAGGCCATTTACGATGTCATCGAAAAACTGCGCCGCGCCGCCGTGAAGTTCCGCCGCGAAGGCAATATCAAGGACAGCCGCATACTGGAACGGCAGATCGCCCGCCTGCAAGACGAGGAAGCGTCTTCGGTGGCACGCGCCTTCAGTTATTTTCTGCATCTGTCGAACATTGCCGAAGACCGCGACCAGAACAGGCGCCAACGCCAGCACGAACTGCACGCCGATACACCCATGCGCGGCAGCCTTCAGCATGCGCTGGATCTGCTGCAAAGCAAAGGCGTGGGCAATCGCAAGATATTGCGCTACCTGGAGCAGGCTTGCATTGTGCCGGTTCTGACCGCCCATCCCACCGAAGTCCAGCGCAAAAGCACACTGGATCTGCATCGCGAGATCGCGCGGCAGATGGCGCTCTCCGATGCCACGCAAACCCCTGGCGAAAAAATGCAGTTGCAGCGCACGCTGGCCGGGCTGGTGGCCACGCTTTGGCAAACCCGCATGCTGCGCCGCCAGAAATTGACGGTACACGATGAAATCGACAATGCGCTGACCTACTACACCAGCACTTTCCTGACCGCCATCCCGCGCCTGTACCAAGACCTGGCCATACGCCTGCAGCCGCCCGGGCGCACGCTGTTCGAGGTGAACGCCCGGCCCCTGCCGCCCTTCCTGCAGATGGGCAGCTGGATAGGCGGCGACCGCGACGGCAACCCGAATGTCGATGCTTCCACACTGGAACAGGCCCTGCTGCGCCAATCCGCACACGTGCTGCGGCACTATCTGCAAGAGGTCAAATCCCTGGGCACCGAAATATCGCTGTCGCATACCCTGAGCGCGGCCAGCCCCGATCTGCTTGCCTTGTCGATGGCCAGCCAGGACACGTCCGAGCACCGGATCGATGAGCCCTATCGCCGCGCATTCATACATCTGTATGCGCGCCTGGCCGCCACTTCCGTGGCCCTGACGGGCCGCCAGCTGGCCCAGCGCCCCACCTACCCGGCTCTCGCCTACGCCGACCCTCAGGAATTCCAGCGCGACCTGCGGATCATTGCCGAATCGCTGGACAAGCATCACGGCAGCCTTATCGGCCAATTGCGCCTGTCCGGGCTGCTGCAGGCCGTCAGCATTTTCGGCTTCCACCTGGCCACGGTCGACTTGCGCCAAAGCTCCGATGTGCACGAACGCGTGCTGGCCGAGCTGTTCAAGGCGGCCAAGACCCTATTCAAAGGCAAGCCGGTGGACTATCGGAAGTTGTCCGAGGAAGACCGCATCGAATTGCTGCGCCAGGAAATCCAGCAGGTCCGTCCCCTGGTGTCCCCATGGCTGCACTATTCGCCCGAAACCGAGAAGGAACTGGCTATCTTGCGCATGGCCGCCGCCTGCCGAAAAAAATATGGATCGGCCGCCATCAAGCAAGCCATTGTGTCGCATACCGAAACGCTTAGCGACCTGCTGGAGATCCTGGTGCTGCAACAGGAAACGGGCCTGATCTCGCCCCAGGACCGGAAGGCCGGCGCGGGCCTGATGGTGGTGCCCCTGTTCGAAACCATCCCCGACCTGGTGCGCGGGCCGCAGATCATGGCCGCCTGGCTCGATCTTCCCGAAGTCGCGCAACGCGTGCGGCATGCGCAGGACGGGATACAGGAAGTCATGCTGGGCTACTCCGACAGTAACAAGGACGGCGGCTACCTGACCTCGAACTGGTCGCTGTACTGCGCCGAGCGGCAATTGGTGCAGGAGTTCAAGAAGCGCAAGGTGCGCCTGCGTCTTTTCCATGGCCGGGGCGGGTCGGTGGCACGCGGCGGCGGCTCCAGCTTCGATGCCATCCTGGCCCAGCCTCCAGGAACGGTCAATGGACAAATCCGCCTGACCGAACAGGGCGAGGTCATACAGGGCAAATATAAAGACGCCGAAGTGGGCCGTTGGCACTTGGAAAATTTCGTGGCGGCCACGCTCGAGACCAGCCTGGCGGCCAATACCTCGATATCGCAGTCCGAGGACGAAAACATGGCTCGCTTCGGCGCCATCCTGGACTTCATGTCGGACGCCGCCCAGCAAAGCTACCGCGACCTGGTCTACGGTACCCCGGGCTTCAACGATTATTTCTTCGCCTCCACTCCCATACTGGAAATCGCCGGCCTGAACATCGGTTCGCGCCCCGCTTCGCGCAAAGCCAGTCAAAAAATCGAAGATCTGCGGGCGATTCCCTGGGGATTCTCCTGGGCGCAATGCCGGCTTATGCTGACCGGCTGGTATGGCGTCGGCACGGCGTTGCATGCCTATGTGGAGCAAGGCTGCAAGAAGAGTCCCGCCAAGGCGGCCGACCGCTTGGCGCAATTGCGTGAAATGGCGGCGGTATGGCCTTTCTTCAAGACGCTGCTATCCAATATGGAGCAGGTCCTGGCCAAGACCGATCTGGATATCGCCCGGCGTTACGCGGGGCTGGTGCCCAGCCGGAAATTGCGTGAAGAAATATTCGGCCGCATCCAGGCCGAATTCGAACTGACGCTGGAAATGTTCAAGCGCGTCAGCGGCCACGAGCTGCTGGCCAACGATCCCTTGCTAGGCGCGGCGCTGAGCGAGCGCTTCGCCTATATCGACCCGCTCAATCACCTGCAGGTCGAACTATTGCGGCGCCATCGCCAGGCGGATGAAAAGCCCGCCAAGGCGGGCGGTGAAGAAAGCCGCAGCCAGCGGGCCATACACATGACCATCAATGGCATTGCGGCCGGGCTCAGGAACTCAGGTTAGATCATGCTGTCGCCGTCTCTGCCGGCGGCACGCATGTCGCGGATCAGCGCGACAATCAATGCCAGCAGGACAGCGGCCGAGGCAACGGGCCAAATCAGGATATAGCCGGTCAAAAGCATACTTGTCATTTTTTCTCCTTTTAAGCGCGGACGGCCGCGATACGGCCGCCGCCGGTTGATACAAGGCCGGGTTCCGCCGCGGCCGCTTCGTCGTCCTGATGGAACGAGGTAACCCGCTCCGCCAACAGACTGAAATCGAAACGCTCGTTGCTGCGCAGGCTCATGGCCACGCATACCGCGGCGCTTACGCCATAAGCGGTCAGCGAACTGAGCAGCACGACATAGTCGCGCAGGAATCCGACAGTAAAAGGCATGGATACCAGGGCCGCCCCGACGCCCACCGCGATTGCGATGCGGCGGTTGAAGAAAGCGAAGGCCATCAGGCCGATCACCACGCCCGCACCCAACGACGCGCACAACTCGAAGAACACGGCTACGATGCCTTCAAGCGGCACCAGTTCAAAACGCGCCGTTGTGAACAGCAGAACCGCGGCGACGACGGATGAGGTAAAGGCCTTGTTGGTGACCCTGTTCCAATAGAAGCTGACGATCACGGGAAAGACGATGGCTCCCCACAGCGCGCCCACAAATACCAGCATGACCAGGATGTCCAGCCGCAGGCTGGCAAATACCACGCCCAGCATCGTGGCGACCACCATGGTGGCGCGTCCCCACCACAGCATGCGCTTGGGACAAGGCTTGCCGCGCGCCAGGTTCTTGCCATAGACGTCGGTCATCATGATGGCCGACAGGGCCGACAGATCGGAATCCGCCGTGGATGACAGCGAACCGACCACCAGTATGAAAAACAGCGCTATGCCGAATGGCGGCAAATAGGTCGATGCCATCTGGGGAATGATGTTGTTCATGTTGCCGTTGGCCGGCTCCAATCCAACCAGCAGTGCCAGCAGCCCCAGCATGCCCAGGCCGATGACCACCGCGCCATAGCCGATGGTCGCCGTCAGGAAAGTGGACTTGATCAAGTCTTCACGCACGGCAAACAAGCGCTGCGCAATAGTCTGGTTGCCGATCGCATAGGCCAGGACCGCAACGAAGTAGGGAGCACCCTGTTCAAGTATGGCCTTGGTCGAGAAAAAATCGGCTTGCTGGGCGCTTAGATTTCCCAAGTTCGCCATCAGCATATCGGTGCCGCCGGCATTGAAGAAAATCAGGGGAATAATCACCACTGCCGCCAGTATCATCGCGATCAACTGGGCAAAATCCGTCATGACCGAAGCGCGGAAACCCGACCACAGGGTGTAAGACAGCACGCCCAGGCCCGCAATGAGCACCCCTTGTATGAAGCTGAGCGGGCTCAGTATGGAAACCAGCGCGCCGGCCGCGGTGAAGTTGACCATAAGGCTGATGCAACTGCCGATCAGGTTGGAGACCGCCATGATGAGCTGGCTTGATGTCCCATGGCGCGCCTGTATCACTTCGGCCAGCGTATGCGCCTTGGGCGCCAACTGGCGGAATCGCCGGCCGAAGGGGTAGATGAACAGTATCATCAAGGCGCCCCACAAGCCGTAATGCAGCGGACCGGAAAGACCGTAGCGATATCCCGATGTCGCGCTGGCATAGAACGATGCCGCCCATATCCAGGTGGCGATCATGCTGGCGGCCGACAGGCCGAAGCCTATGGCGTTGTTCGACACCATATAGCCATCGACGTTCTCTTTCTTTTTACCGATCAGCAGGGACAGCAGGAACGTCAGTCCGTAAAAACCGACCAGCAGCATCAACGCCGTGGATGTCGACAGTTTGAAAAAATCAGCTTCTTGCATCTGTGTAGCAATCCTTATGTGCGTGGCCCCCGATATCGACGCGCGCAGTCAATCCCGCCCGCGCCGGGAACGCCTAGGCCCCAGAGCGGACTGGTTGAAAGACACAAATCAGGTGCCTTGTTGCAGCATCAACAGGCAATGGCGAAACGCCGAGTATCGGCAAAGGTTGCAAGCGCCTGTAAGCTGCGGTGTCGACCATGCAGGTCGACGTGTTGTTCCGCGGCCGAATCCGGCCGGGTATATTTGTTTCGGCTAAACCAGCCGGGCCACCGCGTAGCGGCCATGTGATAGGAAAATAGCTTCCTGAAATTTCTGCCTGGAAACCCGCCAGAAGCCTCTGGCGCGGCTGCTTATCCAGGCAGCGCAAGCCTTGCATTGTAGTACTGTGTGCGCGACAAGTCCACAGCGGTTACCAATAAGGCGATGATCAAGGCGCCGAAAGTGGCTGTACTCCGAGCAAGAAAGTATGATGAAAACATTGAATTTTCAGCAGCCGGACCCTTCGATGATTAATACTTGCTCCTATGCCGCCTTCCTGCGAGCCATGCAGCCTCCGGCCTCATCGGCGAGCCCCGCCGTCACCGGCGGCGACCTTCCCGACTTGATCGGCAGCGGCAGCTTGCCCGCGGCTTTTCCGGTTACCGAGCTGGCCGCCGCATCGATAGGCACGGCGGCGCTGGCGCTGAGCCGCTACATGGAACTGCGCTTCGCCTCGCGGCCCTCCATTTCAGTCGATCGCCGTCTGGCTTCCATGTGGTTCGCCACGTCCTTAAGGCCTGTGGGCTGGCAGCTTCCATCGGTACGCGATCCGGTCACCGGCGATTATGCTGCCGGCGATGGATGGATACGCCTGCACGCCAATGCGCCGCATCATCGCGCTGCCGCGCTGGCCGTGCTGGGCTGTCCCGCGTCGCATGACAGCGTCGAGCGGGCCATAGCGGGCTGGCATGCCGGCGAGCTGGAAGACGCCATCGTGGCCGCCGGCGGCTGCGCGGCCGCCATGCGCAGCCGGGCCGCCTGGGAGCAACATCCGCAAGGCCGGGCACTGCAAACCGAACCGCTGTTTCACTACGCCAAGGGCGATTCCGGCCCCTCCGACCATGCCGCCGCCCGGCCGGAACGCCCTCTTGCCGGCATCAAAGTGCTGGACCTGACCCGGGTGCTGGCGGGGCCGGTATCGACCCGCTATCTTGCCGGCTACGGTGCGCAAGTCCTGCGCATAGACCCTCCGTTCTGGACCGAACCCGGCATGGTGCCCGAAGTCACATTGGGAAAACGCTGCGCACAACTGGACCTGCGTGCAAGCGATCAGTTGGAGCAACTCAAATCGCTGATGGCGGGCGCCGACATCCTGGTGCATGGCTATCGCGCCGATGCCCTGGAACGTATCGGGCTGGACCCAAGCGCGCGCCAGCGCATCCGGCCCGGCCTCGTCGATGTGTGCCTGGACGCCTATGGCTGGACGGGCCCATGGAACACCCGGCGCGGCTTCGACAGTCTTGTCCAGATGAGTTGCGGCATCGCGGAAGCCGGCATGAGGCATTTCGGCGCATCCCGTCCCACGCCACTGCCGGTGCAGGCCCTGGATCAGGCTACCGGCTACCTGATGGCGGCGGCGGCGCTGGACGGGCTCTCCACTCGCTGGCGGGAAGGGCGCGGATCATGCACCCGCCTGTCCCTGGCCCGAACCGCCAATCTGCTGATGACGCTAACGGGGGACGCATCGGACACACTGGCACCCGAAAGCGAAGACGACTGGACGGAAGCGCTGGAGCAGACTCAATGGGGGCCGGCGCATCGGCTCAAGCCGCCTTGCGATGTCGAAGGCGCCGCGATGCACTGGGATCATCCCGCACGTGCGCTTGGCAGCAGTCCCGCCAGCTGGCTATAAAAAAGGGCTGCCTTCAATGTCGGCAGCCCCTTTCCGTATTGCGCGAACTGTCGGACCTTACGCTGCGGCAGCCTGTCTCTTGCGCCGCTTCACGTACCGCAATAGCGGTGGAACAAGCACTATCGAAATCGATACCAGCCACAGGCCTTTGGAGATATTGCTGTCGTACAGCACATGCAATTCGCCGTTGGTTATGGACAAAGCGCGCCGCAGGTTCTGTTCCATCATGTCGCCCAGCACCACGCCCAGCACCAAGGGTGCCATGGGAAGGCCTCCTTTGCGCATCAGGTAGCCCAGTCCGCCGATGCACGCCACCATCAGCAGATCGAAGCTGCCCGCATTGATGGCGTAAACGCCTATGTAGCTGACGGCCAGGATGCCCGGCACCATCAACCAACCCGGCACGGAGAGCACCTTGGAGAATATGCGCACCATGGGCACGTTCATGATGAACAACATGACATTGGCAATGAACAGCGAGGCGATCAAGCCCCAGACCAGTTCGGGCTTGGACTCGAACAGCACCGGGCCCGGTGTGATGTTGTATAAGGTCAACGCCCCCATCATGACCGCCGTCGTGCCCGAACCGGGCACGCCCAAGGTCAGCATCGGAACAAAGGAACCGATGGCCGACGAGGTGGCGGCCGCTTCCGGCGCAACCAACCCGCGCATATCGCCCCGGCCGAACTTGGCGTCCGGATCTTTCTCTTCGCAGATGCGTTTCTCGTTGGAATAAGCCACCGCCGCCGCCACACTGGCGCCGGCGCCGGGCAGCACGCCGACGCCGAAACCCAGGAACGCGCTGCGCACCACGCTCCACCATGTATAGGCCATTTCCTTCAGGTTGAAGATCTTGCGGCCGCTGGACTGGACTTCGACCTTGTGGCCGCCCATGACTCTTTCCAGCATCTCCAGCAACTCGGACACGGCAAACAGCGCGATGACGACCACCACGAACTGGATGCCATCGAACAGGTGCACGGAGTCGAAGGTATAGCGATAGACGCCCGAATTGGCGTCCACGCCCACGGTCGCAATCGCCAGCCCTATCATCGCGGACAGCACGCCCTTGACCGGCTGGTCGCTCAGCAGGCTGGTCAGGCAGCAGAAAGCGAAGATCATCAGCACGAAGTACTCGGCCGGCCCGAAAGCCAGCGCCCACTTGGCCAGCAAAGGAGCCAGAAGAATGATGCCGACCACCGAAACGATGGAGCCGAAGAAGGCCGACCAGGCCGACAGGGACAGCGCCACATTGGCCAGTCCCTGACGAGCCAGAGGATAGCCGTCCAGCGTGGTCATGATGGCGCTGGCCTCGCCAGGGACGTTGATCAGAATGGACGTGATCCGCCCGCCATACTCCGCGCCGACATAGACGGCCGCCAGCAGGATGAGCGCCGTCTCGGGGGGCAAATTCATGGCGAAGGCGATGGGAATCAGCATCGCCACGCCATTGATCGGACCCAGGCCGGGCAATACGCCAACCAGCGTGCCGAAAAAGGAGCCGAGCGCCGCCACCAGGAGATTGGTCCATGAAGAAGCGACCCCGAAGCCTATGCTCAAATGAGCCAGGATATCGTTCATAGCAAATTCTCCAGAATGCCCAACGGAAGAACGACGTCGAGCGCGCGATCGAACAGCAGGAAAAACAATATGCTCATGACCACGCCGCCCACGGCCACCTTGACCCAGGCGCCGCCGAACAGGCGGCCCACCAGTATCGTCATGGCGGTGGTGGCGACGATGAAGCCCAGCGTCTCGAAGAGCAAGGCGTACAGAAAGCAGTACACCACCATCAGGGCAATGCGGCCGTTGGCGCCGGGGGGATTGGGTTCGGCCTGCCCGCGTCCCTTGAATGCCAGCCACGCGCCGCAAAGCGCGATGATGGCCGCCAGCAGCATGGGGAAGGCGCGGGGGCCTACTGGCTCGTAGGAAAACGGCGCTTGCAGGCCCCATCCGAACCAAGCCATCAGCGCCGCGAAGACCAAGGCGGCCATGCCTAGTATCCGATCATTCATGCTTTACTTCTTGATCAGGCCGAAGGAATTCGCCAGCTCGGTATACGCTTTGACGCGCTCTTTGACGTAGGCATCAAGCTCGGCTCCGGTCTTGTTGAACGGGAACAGGCCCTGCTTCTTCTGCAGGTCGGCGAACTCGGGGCTGGCCTGCGTGTTCTTGAATGCCTGCACCCACCAGTTGTAGTCCTCGTCGGAAACCTTGGGGCCTACATAGAAACCGCGAATAATGGGCCAATCGATGTCGAAGCCCTGCTCCTTGGCGGTCGGAACGCTGGACAGCTTGCCCGGCAGGCGCTCGCTGTTGAACACTGCCAGCACGCGTATGGGGGCGCCGCCTTCCAGCATGGTGAAGGCTTCCGCCGCGTCGCCCATATAGGCCTGGATGTGCCCGCCGCGCAATGCCGTGATGGCTTCGCCGCCGCCCTCGAATGCCACGAAGCGCATTTTCTTGTAATCGACGTCGGCCGCTTTCGCCGTCAGGGCGGCCTTCATCCAGTCCTGGCTGCCCACGGTGCCGCCGGCGCCCAGCACGATCTTGCTGGGGTCGGCCTTGAACGCGGCCATCAAATCCTTCAGGTTTTTATATGGGGAATCGTCGCGCACCACCGCCACGCCGAAATCCGAACCCACGGCGGCCAGCCAGCGTACGTCATTGACGTTGTACTTGCCGAACTTGCCTTGCGCCAGGTTCAGCAGGGAACCGCCGGAAAAAGCGATGATGCTGCCGCCATCGTCGGGCTTCTGGGCCACCACATGGTTGTAGGCAACGGCGCCGATGCCGCCCGGCATATAGATGATGCGCATGGGCGCCTTCAACTGGCCGGCGGCCTTCAGGCCTTCCTGCGCCAGGCGGCAGGTCAGGTCGAATCCGCCGCCGGGCTGGGCCGGCGCAATGCATTCCGGCCGGCGCGGCTCTTGCGCCGACGCCACGCCCGATACGGCGGCCAAGGCCCACACACCCACCAGCATGCCCGCAAGCTGCTTACAGATCCAAAGTTTGTTCATTCCAAGTCTCCTGATTAGAAAAAATACATGCCAGGCCTATATGTGGCCCTGTGCATTACGGTTCAGGAGGCAAGCGTACGAAAGCTTTCCTTTCTAAAGGCTTTCAGTTTTCGGATTATGGGTTTCGAAGGCCTCGTCCGTGGGAAAATTAAGGGAAAACACTAATGTCGCACGGCAACCCTGAGGCAAGGATTCAAGATGAAAGCGGCCGCGATGGCGCTGCATGATGGCCTGGACGATAGCCAGGCCAAGACCGGCTCCCGCGGTATTCTTGCCTGCCTTGCCGCGCCGGAAGCGCAGGCCCGCACGATCGATGTCGGACTGCGACATCCCGGCGCCGTTGTCCTCGACCACGACCATGGCGTTGGCTCCCTCCCGTCTGACGCCGACGGTGATGATGCCTCCGTTGGGCGTATAGCGCAAGGCATTGTCGACCAGGTTGACGATGGCCTCCCGTACCTGCCATTCCAGCCCCCAGATGAGCACCGGCTCATCCCCTCCTTCCAAGCCCAGATCCAGGCGCTTGGCGCGCGCTATCGGGTAGACGTCTTTCAGTATGCCGCGCGCCAATTGCAAGAGATCGACCTGCTCCAGGCCCTCGCCGGTTTCAAAAGATATGTTGTCCCGCGCCCTGGCCAGCGAGAGCATCTGGTTGGCGGTACGCACCGCCCTGTCCAGGCCTTCCCCCATGGCCAGCAGGGCCGAGCGGATTTCCTGCGGATCGGATTCGCGCAAGGCATAGCCCAGTTGCGCGCGCAGGACGGTCAGCGGCGTGCGCAGCTGATGCGACGCATCGTCCAGAAACTGGCTTTGCAGCCGTGCCTGCTGCGCATAGCGCTCCATGTGCAGGTTGATGGCGGTAACCAGGGGCTGCACTTCGGCGGGAATGCCCCGCGCCTCGATGGGGCGCAGATCGTCATGATGGCGTCCCTCGACCTCCTGGCGCAACCGGGACAAGGGGCGCACGGCGAAAAGCACGCCGAATACGACGATCAGTATCACCAGGGCCACGGTCACCAGGTCGCGCCCTATGGAGCGCAATAGCATGGATTGGATGAAGGCTTCGCGCGTATCGATGTCCTCGCCGACAAGCACTATGACCCGCCCCCCACGGTTGTTGTACAAGGGTGGGTCCATGGCTCTGGCCAAGGCGGCGATGCGCACGGTTTCGCCCAGGTATTCGGCTGTGTAATACTGGGGCACCCCGGACACGAGCGTGCGCTCGGGCAAAGGCAGCTGCTGATTGCCGATATCGGCCAGGCCGTCCTCGGTCATTACCCGGTAGTACACGTTTTCGTTGGCCGTCAGCTCGAAGAACTCCAGCATCAGATAAGGCAGCTCTATCGACAGCCCTCCGCTTGCGGTCGATATCTGATGATCTATGGAGCGCAAGGCGCCAGCCAGCGAACGGTCATAGGCAATATTGATCTGGGACCGCAGCATGTGGTTGGACAGCCACAAGGCCGTCATCATGAAAACCACCAGGGCCGGCACCAGCCACCATAGCAGTATCGATTTAAGTCCAGGCTCGCGGCCCTTCAAGGACTTAAACATGGCTCGCCGCTTCCAGGCAGTAGCCCATGCCGCGCAGCGTTTCGATCTGCGTGCCGGTGTTTATCAGCTTCTTGCGCAAGCGATGCACCAGCACCTCGACCGCCTCCAGGTTGATCTCGCGGTCGTCGGATGCGATGCGGTCAAGTATCTGCTGCTTCGATATGGGTTCGCCGCTACGCTGTATAAGCACTTTCAACACGGCAAACTCGCGCGGCGACAGCGCCAGCGGCTGGCCGGCCACAGTGAACCGCTGGGCCGAGGTGTCCAGGCTGAGATCCCCCAGCGCCAGCCGCGGATGCTCGCGCCCTCGACTGCGGCGGATCAGCGCAACGAGGCGCGCTTCCAGCTCTTCGATGACAAACGGCTTGCGCAGGAAATCGTCGGCGCCTTCATGCAAGGTATCGATGCGCTCGGCCAGCGAGTCGCGGGCCGTCAGGACCAATACCGGCGTACGGTCGTCGCGCGCCCTTAACCGGGCCAGAAATGTGTGCCCATCCATGCCCGGCAGGCCCAGGTCCAGAATGATGGCATCGAACTCTTCCAGGGCAAGCCGGCGTTCGGCCAGTTCGGCGTCATCGGCCCAATCGGCGACGAAGCCTCCATGCCGCGCCAGGCTGCGCGTCAGCCAGTGTGCCAGTTCGCTTTCATCTTCCACAAGTAGTATGCGCATTGATAACAGCCGTCCGGGCTTACAGGATGTCAAAGTTTATCCTGTAAGCCCGGACGGCTCCATGGCGCCTTACCCCAATGGGCGCCCCGGCACGGCTAGCGAAAGATCATGACGCTACGGATTGCGCCTTGCAGTCCTTGACCAGCACATTGCCGACCGAGGAATTCGTACCGCTGACCGTCTGCCGCGTTTCCTGTGTCAGCATATTGCCATTCACCTGACCGGCGTTTTCACGGGTGAATTTTTCGGTCGTCCAGGTATAGCCATTGCCACGGAACGTATTGCCCACCATATCCGCATTGCTGGTGGTTGCGCGGGTCAGGTCCACGGCTTGATTCTGGTAGATGACCTTGGCGGCCAAGGGCTCATCGCCCTGGAAGGTGTACTGCACCGTCAGCGGCTGGTCCGAGCCGGGCCCGCAGCCGTATTCCACGGTTTTCTGCGAAAGTTCCCGGGCGTCTTTGGGTGTCGAGCAAGCAGCCAATCCAACACACATCATCACGCCTGCTATTGCTGTTAAATTACGGGTCATGGATAGTCCTTGTTGTTCCAGGCGTAGCGCCTGCTCCTGTTTTTTTTATACCATCGGCCATACGGCCGGCCTGTAAGCGCCCGTATCAAATTAACGCTTGCTACAACTATCTTAAGCAAATAATTCATATGCATCCCGCCGCCGCCAGGTTTCCCCCCTTCCTGAATCGCTGGGGCGGCTTCATGGCTGTTGCCTTTGCCCTGACCATGGGCTTTGCGACAAGTTCGCTGCCCTCGCCGCTATACCCCTTGTACCAGGCGGACTGGCGGCTGCAGCCCAGCGAGCTGACTTATATTTATTCGCTGTATATGGTGGGCGTGCTGACGGCCCTGCTGTGCCTGGGCAGACTCTCGGATACACTGAGCCGATACACAGTGGTTTGCTCCTCCCTGATGCTGATGACGCTGGGCCTGCTGCTGTCAGGCGTAGCATCGAGTATCAACGCCTTACTCTTTGCACGGGGAATCATCGGCTTGGCCAATGGCCTATTGACCACAGCGGGCGCTTTTGCGCTGGTGGACACGCACCCCAGGAACGATCGCCGTATCGCCTCGGTCACAACGTCGGCCTCGATCGCCGTTGGCGTGGGCCTGGGTCCATTGCTAAGCGGCCTGCTGGCGCAGACAGGGATTGCGCCGCTGCGCCTGTCCTACTTCGTCGTCGCCGCACTGGCGCTGGGCAATCTTTGGCTTACCTGGCGGTCACGCCATACCTTCGCGCCGCGCTCCGGCGCCCGGGCGCGCCTGTCTATCACCCCCAAGCTGGCTCTGCCAAGCAAGGCGACTCGAGCTCCCTTTCTTCTGGCGAGCGCCGCCGCCTTTACGCAATTTGCGGCGGGCAGTCTGCTGGCATCCCTGGTGCCATCATTCCTGTACAACCTATTGCCATGGAAAGGCCCGGCCGTACCCGGCATCGCTTTCCTGATTCTTTCGGCGGCCTCCGCTGCCACGCAACTTTCGCAACGCAATATCGCACCCAGGAAGGGACTGGTCCTTGGCCTGCTGACGCTGGCCGGCTTCCTGATCGCCCTTTGCATAGGGATCTGGGCGGACAGCGCCTGGGCCTTTCTGATCGCCATGATACTGGCCGGGTCCGGCCAGGGCCTATGCTTCATGGCAAGCACCCTGATCGCCGGACAGAATTCCGACGAAAGCCGGCGCAGCGCCAACATGGCCACCTATTTTTCGATTGCATATATTGGCGCTTCCGTCCCGGTCATTGCCGTGGGCCGCTTGGCCGACCATTGGGGTTTGGCGCCCGCTGTTATTATTTTCAGCGTATTGGCCGTGCTGGCCCTGACCGCGCTGGCCTGGCTGGCAAGAAAAATCCTGCCTTAGGAGCATACGGATGACTGCGGAGCCCATTCAGGCCTTGCCGGAACAACGTCCTGCGGGCCGCATCGCGGTGAAGCTGGCCGCCGCGGCCTACTTCCTGTTATGGCTGGCCCTGGCGATCGAACCCATCGATCGTCCCGCCTGGCTGCTGGAAAACATGCTGGTCGCGGGCCTGTTCGGCCTGCTCTGGTTCATACGGCGGCTATTCCGTTTTTCAAACGTCTCGCTGCTGCTGATCCTGCTGTTCCTGGCCCTGCATACCTTGGGTTCGCACTATACCTATTCCGAAGTGCCCTACGACCGATGGTGGCAGGCGCTTACCGGCCACACCTTGAACAGTGTCTTCGGATGGGAGCGCAACCACTACGACCGGCTGGTCCATTTTTCCTACGGACTGCTGCTGGCCTACCCCATCCGGGAATTTTTCCTGCGCATCGTCGAGGTGCGCGGTTTCTGGGCCTACTTCCTGCCGCTGGATTTCACCCTGAGCACTTCCGCGCTGTATGAGCTGATCGAATGGGGAGCGGCCATGCTGTTCGGCGGCAACCTAGGCATGCAATACCTGGGAACCCAGGGCGATATCTGGGACGCGCACAAGGACATGGGGCTGGCCGCCCTGGGCGCATTGATAGCCATGCTTGCGGCTGCCGCAATCAACTTGCGGCTGCGGCGCGATCTGGCCTGGGAATGGTCGCACACCATGAAAAAGCCCGCCTCCGGCCGCTAAGGCGCGGCGGCCCCCCGCGCTTGTGCATGGCGCGCCCGCTTTACGGCCCCGCCATTCTTTTATTCCTTGACGGCGCCGGTCATGCCCGAGACGTAGTACTCGACGAAAAAGGAATAGACGATGGCCACCGGCAGGGACCCCAGCAATGCGCCCGCCATCAGTGCGCCCCAATGATAGACATCGCCTTCGACCAGCTCGGTGACGATACCCACCGGCACGGTCTTGATTTCCGACGAGGAAATGAAGGTAAGGGCGTAGATGAACTCGTTCCATGACAAGGTGAAGGCGAAGATGCCGGCCGAAATCAGGCCCGGCACGGCCAGCGGCAGGATGATCTTGATCAGGATCTGCCAGCGTGTGGCGCCGTCGATCAGCGCGCACTCTTCAAGCTCGTAAGGAATGGATCGGAAATAGCCCATAAGCAGCCAGGTGCAGAATGGTATTAGGAAGGTTGGATAGGTAAGGATCAAGGCCATGCGGGTATCGAACAGGCCTAGCTGGAACACAATCGCCGCCAGCGGGATGAACAATATGGAAGGCGGAATCAGATACGCGAAGAATATGCCCAGACCGACCTGCTTGGATCCCTGGAAGCGCAGGCGCTCAATCGCATAGGCCGCGAATACGCTGGCCGCCAGCGAAATGATGGTGGCGGCCGTCGATACGATGACGGTATTCCATAGCCAGCCGGGGAAGGGGGTATCGAACAGCAAATGCTTGAAGTGACTGAGCGTGGGCGCGACGACCCAGAAGGGATTGACGCTGCTGAGCATCTCCTCGTTAGGCTTGAATGCCGTCATGGCCATCCAATAAAACGGAAACAGCAGCACGAAAATGAAGATGCCCAAGGGGATGTAGATGGTGACCCAGCGGCGCGGCAAGGATTGCAGATAATCCATGCCCTGCTGGTCCAGGTCCTGCGTTTTGCGTTTCTTCATTTGTCTTCTCCCCGTTGCCAGGCGCGGCGCTGCAGCCCGAAGTAGGAAAACATGATGGCCGCCAGCAGGAAGGGAATCATCATGATGGCCAATGCGGCGCCTTCGCCCAGCGATCCGCCCGGTATGGCGCGCTGGAAGGACAGGGTCGTCATCAGGTGGGTGGCGTTCAGGGGACCGCCTCGCGTCAGCACGTAGATAAGCTGGAAATCGGTGAACGTGAAAAGCACCGAGAAGGTCATGACCACCGCGATGATGGGCGTGAGCAAGGGCAGGGTCACATAGCGGAACTGCTGCCACGGCGTCACGCCGTCGATCGAGGCCGCTTCATACAGCGCCGGCGAGATCGTCTGCAAGCCGGCCAGCAGAGTAATGGCCACGAACGGAATGCCGCGCCACACATTGGCGAATATGGTCGAATACCGTGCCATCCAGGGGTCGCCCAGGAAATTGATGTAGGTATCGATGAGGCCCAGCTTGACGAGGGTCCAGCTGATGATGGAGAACTGCGCATCGTATATCCACCAGAAGGCCAGCGCCGACAGGGCGGTGGGCACGATCCAGGGCAGCAGCACGATGGAACGAAAGAATGCCTTGAAAGGCAGGTTCTTGTTCAGCAGCAGCGCCAGCCACAGGCCCAGTATGAATTTCAGTATGCTGGCAATCACCGTATAGAAGATGGTGTTGAACAGGGCCAACTGGCTGACCGAGTCGCCTATCAGGTAGGCATAGTTGCCCAGGCCTATCCATTCTCCGGCCCGCCCTATCTTGGCGTCGGTAAAACCCAGCCAGATTCCCAATCCCAAGGGGTAAGTCAGGAATAGCACCAGGATAATGACCAGGGGCAGCATGAAGATCAGCCCCAGGACATTGCTGTTGTTCATTACGCGTGAAAGCATGTTCTTTCCCGGATTGAAGGCCGCCCTGCCCGCCCCGGCATCGCCGAAGCAGGCAGGAAGCCGAAGCGCCCGGCCACCCGGGCATCGGCCCTTAGGTCTTGTAGTAGCGCTTGGCCCGTTCCGCCGCCTGCGCAGCCGCCTCTTTGGGCGTCTTGGCTCCGCTGGCCGCATTGGCGATCATGTCGAGCACGACATAGTCGGCCATCACGGCCGCCGATGCTGTGCCCAGCGGTCCCGCATGGCCGTTGTCCAGCATGAGCGCCGCCGCGTCGCGGTATACCGTGTGCTTGGGATCGGCGGTCCAGATCGGGTTGGCCTCGTAGGCCTTCAGCGGCTGGCTGACGTACCCAATGGCTGCTTCCATCCAGGGGTTGTACTGATCGGCTTCCATCATGAATTGCATGTAAGCCTTGGCCGCATTCGGATACTTGGAGTGCTTGAACAGCATCATTTGCGTGATCTGCATAAGCTCGGTGGGCTTGCCGATGGGTCCGATGGGCAGGTGCGCATGCTGGATGTCGTCCGCCATCGCTTTCATCTTCGGATCCTTGGAATTCTTGGCTGCGTAATACACCGAGATTCCGTTGGCGGTCATACTGACCTGCCCGTCCAGGAACGCCTTGTTGTTGGACGGATCCTGCCACGACAGTGTGCCGGGCACAAAGGTCTTGTAAAGTTCCTGGGCATATTCCAGTGCCGCGATGGTCTCGGGCGAATCGATGACCACATTGCCCTTGGTATCGACCATCATGCCGCCATGCGACCACAGCAGCCAATGCGCCCAGTTATTGCCGTCGCCCACCGCCTTGCCCAGCGCAAACCCGCAAGGCGTACCCTTGGCCTTCAGCGCCTGGCACAGCTTCAGGAAGCCTGCCGTATCCTTGGGCACGCCGTCGAAGCCGGCCGCCTTGACCTGGCTTTCGCGATAGCACAGCGCATTGCCCACGACGCCCAGCGTCATGGCTATCCATCTGTCGCCGCGCATGCCGTAGCGCTTGCACACGTCGTACCAGCCGCCGTACTTTTTGTCCAGGTAGTTGGCCACGTCGGACAGGTCCACCAGCTTGTCGGGATACTGATGCGGATCGTCGAACCAGCCGATGACGATGTCGGGTCCGCTGCCCACGTTCGCGGCAACGGCGGCCTTGGGCCGAAGATCTTCCCAGCCTTCATTGTCGACACGGACCTCGATACCCGTTTTGTCGGTGAACTTCTTGGTATTGGCCATCCAGAGTTCTTCGTCGCCCTGCACGAAACGCTTCCACCGAAGCACGCGCAGCTTGGCGTCTTTCTCGGGCTGGATGTTCAGGGTTTCCGCGGCGTGGGCGCTACCGCCGCCCAATGCCGATGCTGCCGCGACCGATGCCGTAGACACCAGGAAATCGCGTCTTGTAAGTTTTGTCATGTCTCCACTCCTTGGTTGATGGAACAAGTTCCGTATAAAGCGGCCTACACTTCGAATTACCTACTTCAACTGCTGACCAGCGCCTTGCCGGTTTCGGCGTCGAACAGATGCGTGCGCTCGTGATCGGGCATGAGCCGCAGACTGTCCCCGGCGGAAAAATCGTGCCGTTCGCGAAAAATGGATATCAGGTCCGTATTGCAGAATCGGGAATAGACTTCCGTATTGGCGCCCGTCGGCTCCACCACACCGACTTCGGTCTTCATGCCCTGGCCCGTACTATCGATAAACAGGTGTTCGGGCCGCACACCGTAAATTACAGCCTGGCCATCCTGGCCCCCGACGGCTCCGCCGCGTCGCGGCGCGGGCAGGCGCGTACCATCGGTGAACTCGACCTGGGCACCGTCACCCTGGTCCCGCCGCAACACAGCCGGAATCAAGTTCATGGCCGGCGAGCCGATGAAGCCAGCAACAAACAGATTGTCGGGACGGTCGTAGAGATCCAGGGGTTTTCCGCGTTGTTCGACAATGCCGTCGCGCATGACGAGGATCTGGTCGGCCATGGTCATGGCTTCGATCTGGTCATGGGTGACGTATACCGATGTGGTGCGCAGGCGCTGATGCAGCGCCTTGATCTCGGCCCGCATCTGCACGCGCAGCTTGGCATCCAGATTGGACAGTGGCTCGTCGAACAGAAAGACCTGAGGGTCGCGCACGATGGCCCGGCCCATGGCCACGCGCTGGCGCTGGCCTCCGGACAACTGGCGCGGGTAGCGATGCAGCAGCTCGCCCAGGCCAAGAATTTCGGAGGCGCGATCAACGCGTTGCCGCACGGTTTCCTTGTCTATCTTGGCCAGCATGAGCGAAAAGGCCATGTTGTCGAACACCGTCATGTGCGGATACAGGGCATAGTTCTGGAACACCATGGCGATGTCGCGCTCTTTGGGCGGTACGTCGTTGACCACCCGCCCGTTGATCAGGATTTCGCCTTCGGTGATTTGTTCAAGGCCCGCAAGCATGCGCAGCAGGGTGGATTTGCCGCAACCGGAAGGGCCGACAAGCACGGCGAACTGGCCGTCCTCGATGTCGATGTCCACGCCCCGTATGACCTGCGTGCCGCCGAAATACTTCTGTATTGCCCGTATCTGCACTGATGCCATGCGTCGTTCCTTTGTGTGTTTGCGCTACTTACGGATGACTGCTCCTTCCTTCTGCCACAACATAAGTGGGCCTGCCTGTGTGGGCCCAATCGATCAGGTTCTGCGCCGCCTTGCGCCGCAACTCGCGCTCGGCCGTCTGGGAATAAAAAGCGGCGTGGGGCGACAGCAGCACCCTGGGATGCTGAACGATGCGCGAGTCCGTCTTCGGAGGCTCGACAGGCAGCACGTCCAGCGCCGCGGCATCCAGCACACCCCGGTCGAGCGCATCGAGCAAGGCGCCGGTATCGACCACGGGCCCGCGAGACGTATTGACCAGCACGCTGCCCGGCTTCATCAAGCCCAGCAGATCAGAGCCAACGATGCCGCGCGTCTGGGCCGTAAGCGGCACATGCAGCGTAAGCGCATCGCTGGCGGAAAAAAGCTCTTGCAACCCGACCCGTTCCACATTAGCCGGGAAATCGCCATCGATAATGTGGGGATCGCAGGCGATGACGCGCTTGAAACTGGGGCCGGCAATATAAGCCATGCGCTTGCCGATGCGGCCCAAGCCAAGTATGCCCAGCGTCATGTCGGATACGCGGCGCATCGTCCCCGCCGACGTGAAATGCCATTTTCCGGCCTTGACGTCGCGATCGTAGAAGGCAATATGCCGCAGCAGCGCAAGCATCATGGCCAAGGCATGCGTGGCCACTTCGCCCACTCCGTAATCGGGCGAATTACTGACCCACACCCCGTGTTCCCGGGCATCGGCCACATCAACGGTATCGTAGCCGGCCCCATAGCGGCTGACTATACGGATATCCGGCCTAGCCGTAAATACCCTTTTATTGACGGGCGCATACTGGACCAGCAGACCCTGACAGCCCGCCGAGGCGTCGATGACGTCGGTTTCGCTGCGGCATTGGGCCACGATCAATTCGATGCCGGCCGCGCCGTACAGGGACTGTTCGAGTTCCAGGTCGGGAAAGTCGTAATCGGTAATGAGTACCTTCATGCGTGCATCCCTAGTGACTATCCTTGGGGACCCCGGCGCCGCTCTTGCCGACCAGGAAATCCAGATCGGCGCCCTTGTCGGCCTGCTGCACGTGGTCCACATACAGCTTGACCCAGCCGCGGTGCATCGGCGCGGGCGGCGGGCTCCATGCGGCGCGGCGGCGATCGAGTTCGGCATCGGACACTTGCAAGTGCAGCGTTCGGGCGGGCACGTCGAGTTCGATCATATCGCCGTCCTGGACCAGCGCCAAGGGACCGCCGGCTGCGGCTTCGGGAGCCACATGCAGCACCACCGAACCATACGCGGTGCCGCTCATGCGGGCGTCCGAAATGCGCACCATGTCGGTGATGCCCTTGCGCAGCACCTTGGGCGGCAGCGGCATATTGCCGGCCTCGGCCATGCCCGGGTAGCCCTTGGGGCCGCAATTTTTCAGGACCAGAATGCAGTTTTCGTCGACATCCAGGCTTTCGTCATCGAGCCGCTGATGCATGTGATCGCTGTTCTCGAACACCACTGCGCGGCCCGTATGCTTGAGCAGGGCCGGCGTGGCGGCTGAAGGCTTGATCACCGCGCCATCGGGGCATAGGTTGCCGCGCAGGACGGCGATGCCGGCATCGGGCTTGAAAGGTTCGTTGAAAGCGCGAATGACCTCGCGATTCCAGTTGGGCGCGTCCTTGCAGTTGTCCCAAAGGGTATTGCCGTTGACGGTCAGCGCACCGCGGTCGATGACGGATTCCAGTTCGCGTATGACGGCCGGCAGGCCGCCCGCATAATAGAAATCTTCCATCAGATGGCGGCCGGACGGCTGCAAGTCCACCAGGCAGGGCAGTCCATGGCCCAGCTTGTCCCAGTCGTCCAGCGTCAGGTCCACGCCTATGCGGCCCGCGATGGCCAACAGATGGATGACCGCATTGGTCGACCCGCCTATGGCGGCATTGACCCGTATAGCGTTTTCGAAAGCCGCCCGCGTCAGGATGCGGGACATGACCAGATCATCCTTGACCATCTGGACAATGCGCCGCCCCGAGGCGCGCGCCAGCACATTGCGGCGCGCGTCCACGGCCGGAATGGCCGCATTGCCCGGCAGGCTCATGCCCAGCGCTTCGACCATGCTGGCCATGGTCGAAGCCGTTCCCATGGTCATGCAATGCCCATGCGAGCGATGCATGCAGCTTTCGGCTTCGAAGAATTCTTCCTGGCTCATGTTGCCCGCCCGGACGTCCTCGGACATTTTCCAGACATCGGTGCCGGAGCCCAGTTCGCCGCCCCGGTACTTGCCGTTGAGCATGGGTCCGCCCGACACGCCTATGGTGGGAAGGTCGCAGGACGACGCGCCCATGAGCAGAGAGGGCGTGGTCTTGTCGCAGCCCATCAGCAAAACAATGCCGTCCAGGGGGTTGCCGCGTATGGACTCTTCGACGTCCATGCTGGCCAGGTTGCGGAACAGCATGGCGGTGGGCCGCAACAGCGTCTCGCCCAGCGACATGACGGGAAATTCCAGCGGAAAGCCGCCGGCCTCCCAGACGCCTATCTTTACCTGTTCGGCCAAGCCTCGAAAATGCGAATTGCAGGGCGTCAGTTCGGAATAGGTGTTGCAAATGCCAATGACCGGCCGGCCATCGAACTGATCGTGGGGAATGCCGCGATTCTTCATCCAGGACCGGTAAATGAAGCCATCGCGATCCTGCCGGCCAAACCAGGCCTGGCTGCGGCGCACCGGACGTTCTTTATTGCTCAAGGCCATGCTCCCTTTTCCGAATAATCATCAGATACCGCTATCTTTTCCGGCCGGCACTACATGGTGGGGCCGAGTACCCAAGGCGCGAATTCGTCTTCGCCGAATCCGTGCTCTTCGCTTTTACTGCGGCTGCCCGATGCAACCTCGATGATGCGCTGGAATATTTGCTGGCCGATTTCCTGGACGGTTTTGCCGCCATCGAGAATCTGCCCGCAATTGATATCCATGTCTTCGCTCATGCGCTGATACATAAGAGAATTGGTGGCCAGCTTGATGGATGGCGACGGCTTGCAGCCGTATACCGAGCCGCGGCCGGTCGTGAAACAGATGACGTTGGCGCCGCCGGCCACTTGTCCGGTCGCGGACACCGGGTCGTATCCCGGCGTGTCCATGAAAACCAATCCGTGGCTTTGCACCGGCTGCGCGTATTCGACCACGTCCGACAAGTTGCTGGTGCCCGCCTTGGCGACCGCTCCCAGCGATTTTTCCAGTATGGTCGTAAGGCCGCCGGCCTTGTTTCCCGGCGATGGATTGTTGTTCATCTCGCCGCCCAGGCGCTGCGTATAGTCTTCCCACCAGTGGATGCGCTGCACCAGTTTTTCGCCCACTTCCCGCGTTATCGCGCGGCGCGTCAACAGATGCTCGGCCCCATATATTTCCGGGGTCTCGCTAAGAATGGCGGTGCCGCCATGCCGTAC
Organism: Pollutimonas rozaliensis; assembly: GCF_048751585.1. NCBI lineage: Bacteria > Pseudomonadati > Pseudomonadota > Betaproteobacteria > Burkholderiales > Alcaligenaceae > Pollutimonas > Pollutimonas rozaliensis. The sequence goes on from NZ_JAZHOB010000005.1 coordinate 240,680, forward strand.
CAGGATATCCATGGCCGCGCCCAGCGCGGGGTTGGCGCTGATGCCCGAATAGCCGTCGGACCCGCCGCATTGCAAGCCCACGGTGATATGGCTGATAGGCACCGGCTGGCGCGATACCTGATTGGCCCGCGGCAGCAGGCTGCGAATAAGCTGAACCCCTTCTTCTATGGTCTTGCGTGTGCCGCCCATGTCCTGGATGGTCATGGTGTGCAGGCGTTCGGATTCGTGCAGGTTCTCGGCGCCAAGCAGCGATGAAATCTGGTTGGACTCGCAGCCCAGGCCGATGAATACCACGGCGGCAAAATTAGGATGGCGGATATAGCCGGCGATGACCCGTCGAAGAAGGTCTATGCCTTCACCGGCCGAGGCCATTCCACAGCCTGTTTTATGAGTAATGGAAACGATGCCGTCGACATTGGGGAAATCGGCCAGGGCATCGCCGCGGAAAGCGTCGGCTATCTGGCGGCAGACCGTGGCCGAACAGTTCACGCTACTGACGATGCCGATGTAGTTGCGCGTGGCCACGCGCCCGTCTGCGCGGACAATGCCATTGAAGGTAAGCGCTTCCGCGGGAGCTTGCTGTGGACGCACGTCGGCGCAAAAATCGTAGTCGCGCTGGAAATCGTGCATGGCCATGTTGTGCAGATGAATGTGCTGGCCAGCGGCGATGTCGCGCGTGGCAAAGCCTATGATCTGGTTGTAGCGGCGCACGGGAGCGCCGCTTGCGATGGCGTGCACCGCCATCTTGTGCCCCGCCGGAATGGCATCGGTAGAAACAAGCTGTTCGCCCGGTATGGCCGTGCCCGGCTTGATGTCGCGGGTTGCAATCAGGACATCGTCATTAGGGCTCAGGCGTATTGCCAGCTGCGCGGAATTGGATCGGCCGATGGACCCGGCCGGCACCACGGTTTCTTGGACCACGTTGTCTCCTGCTTGGTTCTATGACAGCGGCCCGAAGGTTCGCTGGCTGCCTTTTCGCGGCAATGTGAAAGCAGTCTATTACATAAAATTCGACAGGTAAAGTGGTAATACCAAAATAGCTTGACAGTTTTTTTTCGGTATGAAACTCTACGCCTTATCGGTCAGGCCGCCTTACCGAGACTCATAACAATAAACAAGTAGAACGACGCTTCACTCTGCAGCTCCAGTGCCATTCCCTATAAAAGAACCACCCCCGGAGGACGACAAGATGAGCATTAAAACCACCATAAAATTCACGGCTGCCGCCGCAGCCATTTTTGCATCGAGCATCGCCAGCGCCGCCTGGCCCGAACGGCCCATTACCATCATCGTCCCATGGGCGGCGGGCGGCGGTACGGATGCCACGGCGCGCATTGTGGGCACCTTGCTTGAAAAGGAATTGGGCAACCCGGTCAACGTCGTCAACCGCGCCGGCGGCAATGGCGTGGTCGGCCATCAGGCCATAGCCAGCGCCAAGCCCGACGGCTACACCCTGGGCATGCTGACTGTGGAAATTTCCATGATGCATCACCAGGGCCTTACCAAGCTCACGCCCAAGGACTACACCGCCCTGGGCTTGATGAATATCGGTCCGGCGGCGATCACCGTCAGCCAGGAATCGCCCTATCAAAACATGGACGACCTGCTCAAGGCCATCAAGGCCAACCCCGGCAAGCTCAAGGCCTCGGGCACCGGCCAAGGCGGCATCTGGCATATTGCGCTGGCCGGCATGCTTAAAAGCCTGAACATCGACATCAACGCCGTTCCTTTCGTCCCATCCAATGGCGCCGCGCCGGCCATGCTGGAATTGGCCGCCGGCGGCATCGACATCGTCCCCGCCGCACTGCCCGAAGCTCGCGCAATGATCGATGCCGGCAAGGCCCGGCCGCTAGTCGTCATGGCCGAAGGCCCATCCGCGCTCTATCCCAAGGTTCCAACGCTCAAAGCCGCTACCGGCAGTGACTGGAAAATGGGCGTGTGGCGCGGCATAGCCGGGCCCAAGGGTTTGCCCGAAGATGTCCAGGTCAAAATGGAAGCGGCCCTGAAAAAAATCAATGAAAGCGCGGAATTCAAAGAGTTCATGAGCAAGCGCGGATTCGGTATCGCTTATGCCGATCGCGCCGGTTTCGCCAAGTTCATGGACGATGGCGATGCCGCCATGGGCGAAACATTGCGCACACTGGGCTTGGCCAAGTAGGCGCCATGAAAATCAGCAACTTGCTCGCAGGCCTATTGATAGGCCTGGCGGGGATTGCCATTATTTGGTATGCGCAGACCCTGCCGCTCATGCCTGGTCAGGATGTCGGGCCAGGCATGTTTCCCACCCTGATCGGGGCCGGCCTGGTCATTTGCGCCGTGCTGCTCGCGCGGCGCGACCTGCGCGCTCCTGCAAGATCTCCTTGGCTGAGCTTCCCGCCAGAGTTCCGCCATGCGCGGACCCTGGCGGGTTTTCTGCTGGTGCCGACTTCGCTGATTCTGTACGTATGGTTCTCGGAAAGCCTGGGCTTCATTCCAGCCGCCTTCCTTCTGCAGCTGGCACTGTATCTTGTATTTCGCGTTCGCCTTCGAACAGCAATACCTGTAGCCATCGCAGGCGCGCTAGTCATTCATTTCCTTTTTTACAAGCTCCTGGAAGTGCCCCTGCCCTGGGGCATTCTTGACTCGATCGCCTGGTAGAAGGAAACCAATCTCATGCTGGAAAACCTCATTGCCGCCTTCGGACAGGTCTTTGAACTGCATGTCCTGTTAGTCATCTTTCTTTCGGCCACCTACGGCTTGTTCGTCGGAGCCATCCCCGGGCTAAGCGCCACCATGGCTGTGGCCTTGCTGGTGCCGGTCACCTTTTTCATGCCGCCGGTTCCCGCCATTGCCGCCATGGTCACAGCCACCGCCATGGCTATTTTTTCGGGCGACGTCCCGGGCTGCCTGTTGCGCATACCTGGCACCCCGGCTTCGGCCGCCTATACCGATGAAGCCTATCAACTGACCAAAAAAGGCAAGACCGAACTGGCCCTGGGCGGCGGCCTTGTTTGTTCCTGCATAGGCGGTCTGTTCGGCACAGCCGTGCTCATCGCCGCGGCGCCAGCCCTGGCCGAATTGGCTCTCCAATTTTCCTCATACGAGTATTTCTGGCTGGTACTGCTGGGCCTGACCTGCGCGATCTTCATTGCCTCGGCCGACCCGCTCAAGGGATTTGTCTCGCTTTTTCTGGGGCTAATGATTACCTGCGTGGGCATGGGTAACCCCACTGGCTATCCGCGCTTCACCTTTGGCAGCGATGCCATGCTTAGTGGCCTTTCGCTTGTACCCGTCATGGTCGGCATGTTCGCGGTATCCGAGGTTTTGCGCTATGCCGTCAACTCCGCCAAGGAAAGTGGAAATTTCACCGGAAGCATAGACAAGGTCTTTTCAGGCACCCTAAGGCTCGTCGCCAAGTATCCCAAGTCGGTCATGCGCGGCAGCGTGCTGGGTACAGTCGTGGGCGCCCTGCCCGGCGCGGGGGCCGATATCGCGGCGTATATGTCTTACGCGATCAGCAAGAAGTTCTCCAAAGAGCCCGAAAAATTCGGCACTGGGCACCCTGAGGGCATCGTCGAAGCCAGTTCCGCAAACAATGCCTCGCTGGCCGGCGCATGGATTCCGGCGCTGGTGTTCGGCATACCCGGCGACTCCATCACCGCTATCGTGATCGGCGTCCTCTATATGAAAGACCTGAACCCCGGGCCAATGATCTTCATCAACAACCCGGTGTCCATGTATTCCATCTTCATTGTTTTCATCCTGGCCAACCTGCTTATGCTGCCCCTGGGCTATGCGCTTATCAAGCTGTCCAAGCACATACTGCGCACGCCGCGCAATATCCTGATGCCGCTTATTCTGCTGTTCTGCATCGTCGGCTCCTATGCCATCAATAACAGCATCTTCGACGTCGGCGTCATGCTGACCTTCGGGGTACTGGCCTACCTCATGGAAGAGAACGGCTTCCCCATCGCACCCACCATACTGGGCGTCGTCCTGGGCACCATGCTGGAAGAAAACTACATCAGTTCCGTCATCAAGTCCGACGGCAACATCATCGCATTTTTTGACCGGCCCATTGCGGGAACACTGGGTGTCATCACCATACTGATATGGCTGCTCCCGCTGTTTATGCGCCATTTCAGAAAAAAACAGGCGCTTCACATTCTTCCTGGCCAGTAAATGAATAGCCACCGAAGTCGCTTCAACCATATTGAAAAAGGAGATCGCATGGCGGTTCACAATCATTACAACTTCTCGGGCCGCCATGCTGCCATCACCGGGGGAGCGGCGGGCATCGGCTTGGCTATTGCCACCCGCCTGGTGGAAGGCGGGGCCACCGTCAGCCTGTGGGACCGCGACAAGCAAGCACTTGAAACGGCGCAAGCCGCGCTGGGAGCGCAGCATGCCCGCGTCGAACAAGTCGATGTCAGCGATGAGGCATCCGTTCAGTCGGCGGCCGACGCCACCGCCAAAGCCGCTGGCGCCATCGACATCCTGGTCAATAGCGCGGGCATCACCGGTCCCAACACCAGCGTTTGGGAATACCCCGTGGCCGAATGGGACCGGGTCATGCGCGTCAACCTGCGCGGACCTTTTCTTTGCTGCCGCGCCATCGCTCCGTACATGCGCTCCAAGAATTACGGGCGCATCGTGAATATCGCCTCCGTGGCGGGCAAGGAAGGCAACCCCAATGCATCGGCTTACAGCGCGTCAAAGGCCGCCGTCATTGCCCTGACCAAATCGCTGGGCAAAGAGCTTGCCAAAACCGGGATCACGGTCAACTGCGTAACGCCCGCCGCCGTGCGCACCGCCATCTTCGACCAGATGACGCAAGAACATATCGATTACATGCTGTCGAAAATACCCATGAACCGGTTCGGCAAGACCGAGGAGATCGCCGCGCTGGTAGCCTGGCTCTGCTCCGAGGACTGTTCGTTTTCCACAGGCGCCACCTTCGATATATCCGGCGGAAGGGCTACTTACTAATGGACCCGCAACGATACTCCGCCCAGGCGCTGCGCGATTTTTCCCAGGGGCTGCTGCAAGCGGCCGGCATGGCCGCCGCCCCCGCCGAGGCCGTCGCCGACACCCTGGTTGAAGGCGACTTGCTGGGCCACGATACCCACGGCCTGGCCCTGCTGGCTCCCTACATAAAAGAAATCGAAAACAAGACCATGGAAGTGGCCGGCATGCCCGAAACGCTGTCCGACCGGGGCGCGTCCTTGCTATGGGACGGTCGGCGACTCCCCGGCCCCTGGCTGGTCCGGCAGGGCATAGACATCCTTATTCCGCGTGCACGCGAGTTCGGCACCGCCACCCTGGTCATACGGCGCAGTCATCATATTGCCTGCCTGGCCGCCTACCTGCTGCGTGCGGCTGAAAACGGCATGCTTATCACCCTGGCCAGTTCCGATCCCAACGGAGCCAGCGTTGCTCCGTACGGCGGCACTCAAGCCGTCTTTACACCCAACCCCATCGCCATGGGCATTCCCACATCCGGCACGCCTTTCCTGGTGGACATCTCGGCGTCCATAGTCACCAACGGTATGTGCGGCCGCCTGCAAAAAGCGGGCCAGCAGTTCGGCGACGAATGCCTGCTTGATGCGCAAGGCCGCCCCAGCCGCGATCCCGCCGTGCTGTCGGCCGATCCTCCCGGCACCATCATGCCGCTGGGCGGCACCACAGCGGGCCACAAGGGTTTCGGCATGGCCCTGATGATAGAAGCGCTGACAGGCGGATTGGCTGGCCATGGCAGGACGGATCCGCCCGAAGGCTGGGGAGCAACGGTTTTCCTTAGCCTGCACGACCCTGAAGCCTTCGGCGGCTCAAGCGCGTTTGCACGGCAGACCGACCACATTGGCCAGATATGCCGCGACAATCCTCCCAGGCCCGGGGGCGCCGCAGTCCGCATGCCGGGCGACCGCGGCCTGGCGCTGCGATCCGAACAACAACAGAACGGCATCGCCCTGCACCCCACGATCCCCGCAATGCTGACCCAATGCGCAGCCCGCTATGGCCTGCCGTTTCCCCAAGCCTCTGGCTAGAACCCCGCGCGGAGGCTCAACGTATAATGCGCGCCAGGAAACATCAGCCCATGCCCATCAAGATCATCGAACCCCAACGCCTGTACCGCCAAATCAGCGAGCAGCTTCGCACGCTGATCGTGGCCGGCGAATTCCCGCCGGGTTCGCGCCTTCCTGCCGAGCGCGACCTTGCCGTGCAGTTGGGCGTCAGCCGCCCTTCGCTGCGCGAAGCCCTGATCTCTCTTGAAGTGCAGGGCTATATCGAAGTCCATATGGGTTCGGGTATTTATGTGTGCAATCCACCGGCGCAACCCTCGACGAAGTATGATCTGTCCCAAGAGGAAGGCCCGCTGGAAGTCATACGGGCACGCGCGCTGCTGGAAGGCGAAGTGGCGGCAACGGCCGCGAAGGTCGGGCGCAAAGCGCACTTCGATGCCATTGACGAAGCCATCGACATCATGGCTGCCGACACCGAATCGGGCCTCGTCCCCCTGGAAGCCGATCAGCTGTTCCATGTGCGTATCGCCGAGGCCACCGGAAACAGTGTGCTCGTGGGCGTGGTAAAACAGCTTTTCGACCTGCGCATGGGCCCGCTCTTCGATCAGTTGCACAGCCATTTCGAATCCGGCGATGTATGGCCCCAGGCCATCGCCGAGCATCGCAAGATACTCAAAGCCTTGCGAGCCAAAGACCCGGAGCAGGCGCGTATTGCCATGCAGGAACATATGGGGGTTGCGTTCAAGCGCCTGACTTCCAGCCTGACGGAAACGCCCAAGCGCCGCAGGACGGCGGTTCCGCGCGGGCCGATCAATGCCAAGGCCGCCGCAAAGACCAAGGCGGCCAAGACAAGCAAGAAAAAGGAATTGATGAAATGACTACGGAAAAATTCGCACTCGTCACAGGAGCGGGATCGGGAATCGGAAAAAGCATTGCGCTGGCCCTGATGCAAAACGGCTACTCGGTCGCGCTGGCCGGGCGCCGCAAAGAACCCCTTGAGGCCACCGCCCGGGAAGGCGGCGCCCACGGCGCGCGCTCCCTGGTGGTGCCGACCGATGTCAGCCACCCCGACGAGGTCAATCAATTGTTCGGCAAGATAAAGGAACAGTTCGGCCGCCTGGACCTCCTGTTCAACAATGCCGGCATCTTCGCTCGCTCCGTCTCGCTTGAAGAATTGGATTACGAACAGTGGAAGGCGGCCGTGGACATCAATCTGACCGGCGCCTTCCTTTGCACCCAAGGCGCTTTTCGCCTGATGAAGGAACAGCAACCGCGCGGCGGGCGCATCATCAACAATGGATCGATCTCGGCCCATGCGCCGCGCCCTCATGCCGTGTCGTACACCGCGACCAAGCACGCCATCACGGGGCTGACCAAAGCCACGTCGCTGGACGGCCGCAAATACGGCATCGCCTGCGGCCAGATCGACATCGGCAACGCCGCCAGCGAAATGACGGAAGCCATGAGCAGCGGCGTCTTGCAGGCCGACGGCTCGACCCGGCCCGAACCCCTTATGGATGTCAAGCACGTGGCCGACGCCGTGCTTTACATGGCCAGCCTGCCGTTGGACGCCAATGTGCAGTTCATGACCGTCATGGCAACCAACATGCCCTATATCGGCCGCGGCTGACCTCTTGCCTTGCGGCAAAGCCTCCGCGCTCCACCAGGCGGAGGCTGCCCGCCGTCAATCCAGCAGGCTTGCATCCCAAGCGTATACCTTCTGCTCCTGCTCGCCCAGGCCTTCGATGCCTAGTCGCATGACATCACCCGCCTTCAGGTACAGGGGCGGCTTCTGGCCCAGGCCCACGCCCGGAGGGGTACCGGTGGAGATCAAGTCGCCCGGATTCAAGGTGACGAACTGGCTTATGTAGTGCACCAGATGAGCCACATCGAAGATCATGGTGCGGGTGCTGCCGTCCTGGAAGCGCTTGCCATTGACGTCCAGCCACATTGCCAGGTTTTGCGGATCGGCCACTTCGTCGGCCGTCACCAGCCATGGCCCAACGGGGCCGAAGGTGTCGCAGCCCTTGCCCTTGTCCCAGGTGCCGCCGCGCTCGATCTGGTACTCGCGCTCCGACACGTCGTTCACCACGCAATAGCCGGCAACAAAGTCCAGCGCCCGAGCCTTGTCCACATAGCGCGCCTTGCGGCCTATGACGACCCCCAGCTCGACTTCCCAGTCTGTCTTTTGCGAGCCGCGCGGCATGACCACGGGATCATTGGGGCCAGTCGGTGCCGACCATTTGTTGAACAGTATGGGCTCCTTGGGTATGTCCGCCCCGGTTTCCGCCGCGTGATCGCTGTAGTTCAGGCCCACGCAAATGAACTTGCCCATGCCGCTGTAGGGGGTGCCCAAGCGGCCGGGATTCTCGACCACCGGCAGCGAGGATATATCCGTCGCGGCCAGCGACTTCAACTGGTCCGCCTGCAGGGTTTGCGCCGTAATGTCAGGCAACACGCCCGACAGGTCCCGGATCTTGCCGTCCCGATCAAGACAGCCTGGCTTCTCGCGTCCAATCGGTCCGTAACGTAGTAGTTTCATAAATTGCTCTCTATGGTTAGTGGCGTGTCAGTTAGACCAACCGCCGTCGATCACGTGCAATGCACCCGTTGTAAATGATGATTCGTCCGATGCCAGGTACAGCGCCAGCGCGGCGACTTCCCGTGGCCGGCCTACGCGCCCTATGGGCTGGCGCGCGATGAAATCGGCGCGCACCTGCTCCTGGGACTTGCCATACTTGCCCGCCTGCGCGGCGATCCGGTTCCCCAGTGATGGGGACTCCACCGTGCCGGGGCAGATTGCGTTGCAGCGCACGCCCTGGGCAACGAAATCGGCGGCCACCGATTTGGTCATGCCGATGACCGCCGCCTTGGTCGCGCCATAGACGAAACGGTTCGGAACTCCCTTGACGCTGGACGCGGCCGACGACATATTGACGATGGAGCCACGCCGCTGCTTGAGCATGCCGGGCAAGAAGGCCCGCATCGTATGGTACATCGACGCCACATTCAGTTCGAAAGAAAAGCGCCAGGCATCGTCGTCGCAATCCAGTATGGACCCGTCGTGGACATAGCCGGCGCAATTGAACAGCACGTCGATGGCGCCCAGCTCGTCGGCCAAGGCCTGAATCTGGGCCGGCCGCGTAACGTCCAGTTGCCGCGTTCTGCAACCATCCAGGCTCGCCAGCAGGCCCGGATCGATGTCAGTGGCAATAACCTGCGCCCCCTCTTGAATGAACAGTTCGGCCGTGGCCCGCCCTATTCCCTGCCCCGCCGCCGTCACCAGCGCGGTCTTTCCCGCCAAGCGTCCGCTCATGATTATTTACCCGCGCTCAAGACATTTTCAGGTAGCGGCGAGCCATGGTACTTCTGATAGATATCGTTCAGTTTGCCGTTCTTCAGGTTCGCGCGAACCCAGTTGTCCACCCAGCCCTTCAGCTCGGTGCTTTCCTTGTTCAGGCCTATGCCCAGCATGGCGGTCGACAGCACGATCTTGGGCTCCATGTTTTTCCCGGGCGTTTTCTTGTTGATGGCCTTCAGCAAGGGAGGCGCCGTCGCGAAGATGTCGCCCTGGCCGCTGGACACCGCTGTAATCGAGGTTGCATCATCGTCGAAACGCAGAATATTGGTTCCGGGCAGCGCCTGCTTGGTGATTGCGATGTCGTTGGTCGTTCCGCGCGTGGAGATCACCGTCTTGCCGACCAGGTCTTCCAGCTTGGTGATGTTCATGTCTTTGGGCGCGCCGACCACTGCCTGTATTGCGGCATACGGCACCGAGAACGCCACGACCTTTTGGCGCTCGGGCGTAATAGAAAAACTGGCCACGACCAGATCGGCTTTATTGGTCAACAAAAAGGGCACGCGGTTTGCACCGGTGGTTGGCACGATTTCGAGTTTTGCGCCTAAATCCTGTGCCAGCAGTTGGGCGGTTTCAACGTCCGACCCAATGGGTTTAAGCGTATCGTCCTTGGTGCCGAAAGGCGGCGCACCCAGGTCGATGGCTACCCGTATTGTCTTGTCCGCCTTTATTTTGGCCAGGTCGTTGGCCTGCGCGGGCGCAGCGCCCAATCCCAGAACGCATGCCATGGCGCCCACCATGAATAGGCGCCATGGCGCGCTGCCGCCGGCCTTTACCGTAGTGTGTAAGTTCATTTTCCTGTCTCCTGGTTTCATTGGGCCGGCAAGGCGTCGACGCCGCCGGCTACAAGCCACTACCTGCAACTACATCCTCCATCAGCTCAGCCGCCCAGCATCCGGCGCCCTGTCATACCGCGCCATGAGCAGTGTTCAGTTTTCTCTCCAGCTTGCGGCTCCACATGGACATGGGATAGCAGATCGCAAAGTACAGGGCCGCCGCGCATCCAAAATAGAGAAACGGCTCGAACGTGGAGTTGTTGAGTATCTTGGCGTTGTACGACAGTTCCGCATAGCCGATTACCAGGGAAGCGATCGATGTGTTCTTGACGATCTGCACCATGAATCCGACCGTGGGCGGCGTCGCGATGCGCAAGGCTTGCGGCAGTACGACCAGAACCATGCGCTGGAAGCGGCTGAGCCCCAGGCACTCGGCCGCTTCCCACTGATTGCGCGCCACCGACTGGATGCAGCCGCGCCAGATTTCGCCGAAGTAAGCGCTGGACTGTATGGTCAGCGCAAGCGTCGCGGCGAACAGCGCGGGCACGCTGTTCATGCCCAATAGGTTCGGGCCATAGAAGCAGACGCCCATCAGTACCAATAACGGCGTGCCCTGGATCAGCTGAATATAGGACGACGCGGCACGCCGGACCGGCTTGAGCGGCGAGACCCTGGCCAAGGCAACCGCCATGCCGAGCACGCCCGAAAAAATAAAAGTCAGGCAGGACAGCAGCAAGGTGCCCCAGGCGCCTTGGACCAGATATTCGAACTGCTGGATATTCATGCGCGGCCGCCTTACAAGGCCGTACCCAGCTTGCGCCGGCGCACGAAGACACATTGACCCACCAGCCAGAACACGGCGCGGACCAGCGCGGACAATGCCAGGTAGACCACCCACAGGACGATGAATACTTCGAAGTTGCGGAAGGTATTTGCCTGCACCGAATTGGAGACGCCGAACAGCTCGTTGGCGCCCACCGCCGACAAGATGCTGGTCACAAGCATCAGCAATACATACTGGCTGGTCAGCGATGGATAGACCCGCTCGATGGCCGGCCGAAGAATAATATGCAAGTACACCTGTGTTGGCGTCAGACCCAGGCATTCGGCGGCTTCAAGCTGGCCCCTGTGTATCGATTCGATGCCGGCGCGCACAATCTCGCAGGTATAGGCGCCGATGTTGATGACCAGAGCCAGGATGGCGCCCACCATGATGGGCATGCGCAAGCCAATGCTGGACATGCCGAAGATCAGGAAATAGCTTTGCACCAGCAGCGGCGTATTTCTTATCACCTCAACATAGCCGCCCACCAGCTTGCGCAGCCAGGCGGGACCGCTGCTGCGCGCCACCGCGCACAGGACGCCCAGCACGAAGCCGATCAGCGTTGCCCAGAACGACATCTGCAGCGTGGTTCCCGCCCCTTCCAGGAACATGGGCCAATACGACAGCACGCTTTCGAAATCGAACTGGTAGTTCATGGATTTTCCCGCATGGGTGCTTGTTCGCGGCGGCCTGCCCCGAACAAGAGATGCATATTTTATGGATAAAAATTATTTTGATATATATTCAATTTATCCTATGCCAATACCGTAGCAGTGGTCAATGGGTATGTGGGGTTCCATGGCTAGGGATATCCCTGAAGAAAGCACTGTATTCGTTAGAAGAGTCTATTGATGGGTCGGCATTTCCGGGCTGGACATTTTCTAGGATAAAAATTATATTTTGTATATAAAATTATTTACTTCTCAGACTATGAGCACGACAGCAGAAAACAGGGATAAAACAGCAACGGCCAAACTAGGCACCGTCCGTTATGCCGCGCCGGCGCTGGAAAAAGGCCTTGATATCCTGGAGGCGCTCAGTGCAAGCACCGACGGCTATACGCTCAATGAATTGGCGCAGGCGCTGGGCCGGAACGTCAACGAAATATTCCGCATGGTCGTCACCCTGCAGCGCAGGGGCTATATACAGGCCGACCCGAACGACCGGTATACCCTGACCCTGACCATGTTCCAATTGGCCAACCGCCAGCAACCCATCAAGGCTCTGGTCGGATCGGCGTTGCCTCTGTTGCACGAATTGTCGGAGCGGGCGCGGCAATCCTGCCATCTGGCCATTTACCAAGGCGGCCGCGTGGTCGTCATTGCGCAGGTCGATAGCCCGGAGCGCTGGTCTTTCGGATTGAAGGTGGGTGTGGTGATGGGCCTGACCGACACATCGTCGGGCCACGTTCTGCTGGCCTATCAGGACGAAGTGGAGCGGACGCGCATGCTAAGCAGTCATATCCGCGTCGAAGGCGAGCAGACCATGGATCCGGGCCAGCTGTTTACCTTGCTGAAGGATGTGCGTCGCAACGGCTATTCCCTCATGCCCAGCATCCAGATCCAGGGAGTCACCAACATCGCCTTTCCCGTGCGCGGCATGGGCGGGCGCGTGGTGGCCGCCATCAACGTGCCGCATATTGCGCGCATCGACGGCATGCCCCGTCCCGATATCAGTCAGATTACGGACATACTGGCCGACATCTGCGGACGCCTGTCGATCCGCATCGGCTACGACGCCAGCCTGGAAGACAATGCAGCGCTGGGCCAGGGCCGGCCTTAACGCCCCAGCAATCGCTCGAACACATCGGCGGAACCCATCTGCCCGCCCTTCAGCATGACTTCCACCCCCGTCAAGTGAGACTGGTCGGAATGCATGCCGCACAAGGCGACGCCTGAATCCAGTTGCGCCAGATGGGACAAGCCCCAGATGTCCAGATGGCGCACGCAATGGCTGGATGTATCGCCTCCCGCCACACCCATGCGGCGCGGCTTTGCCGACTGGAGCACCCGAGCAAGGAAGACGCCGCAAGCCTTTGCCAAGGCTGCCGCCGGGATGTCAGGCTGAATCATCCCGCTGGACGGTCCGGCGATATAGGCCAGCACATGGCGTCCTTGGGACATCGCCCGCAGCACGTCGGCAAGCACTGCATCGATCCGGGTGGAGTTCCCCGCCATCAAGGCATCCGCATCCACGGCAATGCGCTGGTAGGACACCGATGCCTCTACCTGCCTGGCGGTCACCGGCGACATGCTGCCCGACAATACAAAAACCGGCCCATCGGGCGGAGCAAGCTTGCTTTCACCGTGCGCGGATTCCGTTTCCAACCCTGCTGTTTCGCGCCAATGCGCAAGCAAGGCCTGCGCCACGCCGCTGGCTCCGACCGCCAGCACAGGATGCCGGCAAGCACGCAGCCAGATAGCCCGCCCGACTATGGGCAAGTGCATGTCATGGCCCACGTCGAACAGGACTGCCCGGGCACCGCCCGCCACGCGAGCGTCGATCAGCGCGTCCAGTTCATCGGGCGGCAGGTCGTAGCTTGGATACTCGATGGAAGCGATGTTCTCCAGGCCCTGCCCGGCCAGATGAAGACGCAGATCGGATTCGTGCATGGGCGTGACCGGATGGCGGCTCATGGTCGGATGCCGATCAAGCCGATAAGCCCCCTCGCCCCTGCGGAATGCCGCAAATAGATTGCCGAACACGCAGTAGCGGTTCAGGTTGGGCTGGCCGCCGACGATGGGCATGAAGGGCGACGCATTCAGGTACCGGCCCAGGATGCCGACAGCGGTCCCTATGCTGCCTATGTCCGGAGAACTATCGAAGGTGGAGCAGGTCTTGTAATGGGTCACGGCCGCGCCCAACTGCGCAAAATATCGCCCTATGCCGTCCAGTTCCCGTTCCTGCTCGGACGCGCGCATGGAGCGTGCCGCGCCGGCAATGCCCAGGCAATCCAGCGCGCCCGCGGCCGCGCGCTGCCCATCCGTGGGTGGCCGCAAAAACAGCATGGCGCGCAGGCCAGCAGCGGATACCGTCGCCAAGGTGTCGGTGGCGCCGGTGAAATCATCGCCGTAGAAGGCCAGCCTGGGCGCGGACAGGGTCATCGCGTCAGTCCTTGCGCGCAAAGAAATCCAGGGCGCGGCGCAATTCGGACGCCTGCTTCGCATACTGCGCCAGATCAATTCCATCGCGGGCAGCCTGCCATGCCTGCCGCAGGCTGGCCACGCCGGCGGCGGCCCCATCGGGATGGGCCAGGATGCCGCCCCCCGACATGAACAACAGGTCGTCATTGCCCACGGCTTTCCAGGTAACCGGCACTGTACCGGCCCACTGCCCCGACGAGAAGGCCGGCAAGACCGCGTCGTCCAGCCCCTCCGCCAAAGGCGCATAGCAATCGCGCGCCGATTCCACGACCTCTTTGTCGCTTTGCGAGAATTTGCCTTGCAAGCCGTGAACATGCATATGATCCACGCCGGCCAGGCGCCATAGCGTCTGATAGGCCTGGAACGAAATACCCAGCAATGGATGGCGCGACAAGGCCCCATAGCCATTGCGATGCCCATGCAAGGCCAAGGGCGTGCTGCGGCGCAGGCTTTGTATGGCGGAATAGCCGCAAGCGTTCAGGCTGGCCATGACGCAATTGCCGCCCTCGCGCTCCACCATCTCGGCGTGCCGGCGCATCGCGTCGGTTTCATCGGTAATGTTGAACGCCACCATCACCGCCTTGCCTGTGCGTTGCCGGTGCTCGCGCACCACGGCCATGACAGCCGGGACACGCTCGGCCAGCGGCGCATGGACGGGATTGGCGCAGACCTCGTCGTCCTTGATGAAATCCACACCGGCCCGGCACAACCGGTCCACCAGCTCCGCTGTTTGCGACGGCGACAAGCCCACATTGGGCTTGATGATGGTTCCCACCAGGGGGCCTTCGGCCACTCCGGTCAATTTACGCGTACCCGCTATGCCCACTTGCGGCATATCGAAGCGCCGCCTGTATTCAGCGGACAAGTGCAGCTCTTCCAGCCGCAGGCCTGTCGTTTCGCCCAAGTCATACAGATTCCCCGCAACGGTCGATGCCAGCGTAGGCAGATTGGCGCCGATATTGCCGACCGGAAAGGAAATCCGCACACGCGCACGCCGCCAAGGTCCCCGGCTGCCCTGCCGCTCCAGCCAGGCATTGGGCAAGGAAGGCTGTGAGGCAAGGTCCAGCAGCTCGACGCTCTCCACAGTGGCCCGGGCCCGCTGGCGCAGCTCATCGGTCTCGCCCTGCACACGGGTAAACGTGCCGCAAGACTGCTCGCCCGCCATGATTTCCGCCACCCGGGCGGGATCGACCGGCGTTTCGATCAGGTAGCTTGCGTAAAAACGGTCAGGACTCATGATGGCGATTCAACAACAAAGGTTAGGCGAGGATCGGGCTGAGGGAACTCAAAGCGTGGCAAGGTCGGGAAAGGCGCGCACGGGATCCTTGCCGTCCCATCCCTGCGACTCGGACCGGATCAGATCGAACAACTTGCCTTTCGGCCCAGCCACTTCGGACAGCTCGATGACGGTGCCGGGATGGTATTCAGTGTCGAAATAGACGAAACGGCCCCGCTCGCCCACCTCGCCGCTCATGACCGGGCGAAAGCCCTGCGCGGTCAACCGCGCAAGGTCGGCGTCATAGCTGCCTGTCCAGTAAGCAACATGCTGCAATCCCGTATTGCCGGCCTGCAAGAAGTCGCGGTACATCGAAGGGACGTCGTTGCGGCACTGGATCAGTTCCACCTGCACGAAACCCGAGTTGGCCAGCGCAACCGAATTGTGCGGTTCATGGCGCTCGCCCCGATATTGATAGTTCTCAATCGGCACCTTGGGGTTGTAGTACCAGGGACCGACACCCAGGGTGCCGCTCCAATACTCCATTGCCGCTTCGATATCCTTGACGACATATCCCAATTGACGAATTTCGCCAAAAAACTTGCTCATCCCTGCTCCTATAAACACATGGCATTCATCCGCGCACGCGGCAAGCCGCGGCCGCGCAGCGGTCCGGCTCGCCGCGCTACTTCGCGCCGGCGATGATCTCTTCAGGAATCGGCACGCCGGCGTACTTCAGGTGAATCTCGTTAAGCTTGCCGTTCTTCAGATTCGTGCGTATCCAGCCATTCACCCAATCTTTCAATGCAGGCTCGTTCTTGCGCATCGCCACCCCCAGCCGATAAGACTGGATCACGAACTTGACCTCGAACTGGCGTTCGGGATTGCGCTTGCTGATCGCATGAATGATGGGCGGGGTAATGGCAACGATATCGGCCTGGCCGGTGGCTGCGGCCGTTATCGAAGCGGCTTCGTCGTCGAAGCGAATCACCTTGGCCTTGGGCGCGCCTTCGCTGATCAGCTTGTCCTGCGGACCGCCGCGAGTCACCGCGACCGCCTTCCCGGCCAGATCGTCCATGCCTTTGAGGGCCAGGCTTTTGGGCGCGCCCACGGCCGCCTGAATAGCGCCATAGGGAATCGAGAAGTCCACCGCCTTGGCACGCTCCGGCGTGATCGACAAGGATGAAATGATCAGGTCGGCCTTGTTGGACAATAGGTTGGGAATGCGAGCCGAGTTGGTCGTTTGCACGATTTCGAGTTCGACGCCCAGGTCTTTTGCCAACAAGCGCGCCGCCTCGACATCCGAACCGACCGGCTGCATTTTTTCATCGACATAGCCGTAGAAAGGCGCGCCCAGGTCGATACCCACGCGTATCTTCTTGGCGGCCTTGATGTCGGACAACGCATCGGCCGAGGCGGTGCCGGCGAAGGTGCCAAGACATGCGGCAACTAGCGTGAAATACAGTGCTTTCTTCAATAACATGGTTGTCTCCGTGAGTTATCGCGTATATGAATTCAAGGGGAATGGCTAGGTGAACGTGCCCGCTGCGGCACTCAAAGCCCATAGGCCAGGAACTCTTTGAGTTCCGGCGTACGGGGATCTCGCAACATGCTTCCCGGGCCGGTCTCCCAGACCTTGCCCTGATGCATGAAGATAATGGTGTCGGCCACCTTGGCCGCGAATTCCATTTCGTGGGTGACCAGGACCATGGTCATGCCGTCGGCCGCAAGCGCTTCGATAACGCGCAGCACTTCGCCGGTCAGCTTGGGATCGAGCGCCGAGGTGACCTCGTCGAACAGCATCACCTTGGGTTCCATCGCCAGGGAACGCGCAATCGCCACCCGCTGCTGCTGCCCGCCCGACAGCTGTTCCGGGTAGGACTGGGCTTTCTCCAGCAGGCCTACCTGCCGCAGCACCCGATCGCTGATTTCGGCCGCCTCGACCTTGCTTCTTTTCTTGACCGCACGGGGCGCGAGCATCACGTTCTGCTCGACCGTCAGATGCGGGAACAGGTTATAGCTTTGAAAAACGATACCCACGTCGGTGCGCAAGGCGCGCAGATCCACGTCCGCTCCATGAACCTGATGGCCGCATACATGGATTTGCCCGTCGTCTATGATTTCCAGCCTGTCGATGCAGCGCAGGGCCGTGCTTTTCCCCGAACCGCTTTGCCCGATGATGGCCACCACCTGGCCCTTGGGAACAGCGAAGGACACCCCTTTCAGGACGGTATTCGCACCGAAGCTTTTATGGACGTTATTCAATTCAACAACAATCGACATTTCAATTCCTTTCAGGTGTTCGGCTGCGGGCGCATTTTGTATTGCAGCCGCCCTTCCAGCTTGCGGCTCCACGCGGAGAGCGGATAGCACATCGCGAAGTAGATACCCGCGATCAGAAGGTAGATCAGGAAGGGCTGGAAAATCGAGTTGTTGATCAACTGCCCCGCGCGAACCAGTTCGACAAAGCCCACGATGGAGGCCAGCGACGTGTTCTTGACGATCTGCACCATGAAGCCCACCGTGGGCGGCGTTGCAATGCGCACCGCCTGGGGCAGTATGACCAGCCGCAGACGCTGGGCGCGCGTAAGCGCCAGGCATTCGGCGGCCTCCCATTGGGTTTTGGCCACGGACTGGATGCAGCCGCGCCATATCTCGCCTAGGTATGCGCTGACGTAGATGATCATCGATATCCCGGCCGCAACCAGGCCGGACAAGGTAAGTCCGGCGATGCTCAGTCCGAAATAGGATACGAAGAGCAGCACCAGCAGCGGTGTGCCTTGTATCAATTGCACGTAAACATAGGCCAGCCAACGGATGGGCCCGACCGGACTGATGCGGCACAGAGCCACGATGCCGCCCGCCAGGCCGCCGCCGACAAAGGCGATAAGGGACAGACAGATTGTCCATACCGCGCCGTCCAGCAGAAAATAAAGGTGATTGAGGTTAAAGCCGCCGGATATCATCGCATCACCCCATTACCTTGATCTTGCGCCGGCGGGCGAACACCATCTGTCCGAATGCCCAGATGCCTATGCGCATCAAGAGCGAAAGCGCCAGATAGGCGACAGCCACCAGGATGTAAGCCTCGAACGGCCGGAAAGTATCGGATTGCACATGACTGGCAACCGCCGTCAGTTCCTCGACCGAAATCTGCGACGTGATGGACGACGCCAGCATCAACAGTACAAACTGACTGGTCAAGGCCGGATAGACGTTCTCCATGGCCGGCAAAAGAATGACATGCCAGTAGACCTGAGCTTTGCTCAAACCCAGGCATTCCGCCGCTTCGATCTGTCCGTCGTGTATGGAGTCCATACCGGCGCGCATGATCTCGCAGGTATAGGCGGCAACGTTGATCACCAGCGAAACCAGCGCGGCGCCGAACGCCGACACATGCCATCCCAGGCTGGCCAGGCCGAAAAAGACCAGGAATATCTGCACCAGCAGCGGCGTATTGCGGATGATCTCCACATAGAAACCGCAAGCGCGGGACAACAGGCGAATAGAGCTGCGCCGGCCGATGGCGCAAAGGGTTCCTATGCACAAGCCCAGCACAGTCGCCGGAAAGGACAACTGAATGGTCAGCCAGGCCCCGGCCAGGAACTGTGGCCATTCCGCCAGCACGCTTGAGAAGTCGAATTCGTAGATCATTCTTTCTATTACCTATGTCTCTGGCGACATGGTATCTGTGCCGCCCGGCTTATGTCCAGCATAGTTAATGATGTATTTTGATTGATTTATAATACGGGTTTTCCCGTATATTCATTATATATGCGGCATAAAATCCAAATACTTATAAATCGTTATTATCCACGTGATTTGATTTGATGTAATAATAAACTCCATCATTCAATGATTCATCAAGTTCGGCCCTCAATCCCACAACAGCGATTCGGCGTGTCCCATGGAAAACTCATACAAGCGGCGCAGCGTATCCCCACGCATCGGGATTGCCGACGTTGCCCGGCAGGCAGGGGTATCCACCGCTACCGTAGACCGCGTACTGAACCACCGTCCCGGCGTACGGCCGGCAACCGTGCAGGCCGTGTTGAAAGCCGCCGCCAGCCTGGGCTACCTGCCTCAGGACGATCTGTACAAAGCCTTGCGTCCGCAGCCCATGCGGCTTGTTTTCCTGCTGCCCGCCGGCACCAACCGCTACCTGAACATGCTGGGCGACTATGTGGATGTAGCGCGCGAGCAGTTGGAGCCTTTCAATGTGCAATGCCGTTGCCGTTACATCGAAGGATTCAACCCCCAGGTCCTGGTCGACAATCTGCTGCGCGAAGGCCGGCGCGCCGACGGCATCGCCTTCATGGCGCTGGAGCATCCTTTGGTTCGGGAAGCCGTCAACACACTGGCCGAAAAGAATGTCCATACGCTTACGCTGATTTCGGATCTGTCCAGCTCGCGCCGGGCGGCCTATGTGGGCCTGGACAACCGGGCCGCGGGACGCACGGCCGGCCTGCTGCTCGGCCGCTTCATCGGACCGCGCTCCGGCAAGGTTGCCATGATCGCGGGCAGCCGCCACTATCGCGGACACGAAGAGCGCGAAATGGGCTTTCAACATATCCTGGAAGAGAAATTTCCGGCGCTGCAGATGGTGGGCTTGCGCGAAGGCCATGACGACGCGCAAACCAATTACCGGCAGTCCAGGCAACTGCTGGACCAGTATCCCGACCTGGTGGGCATCTACAACATAGGCGGCGCTTCCGACGGGGTGGCGCAGGCGCTTAAAGAGGCACGCCGGGATCAAAGCACGGTGTTCATCGGCCACGGGCTGACGCCGGATACCCGCGCGCTGCTGGTCGATGGTTCGCTGGATGCCATCCTGAACCAGAACCTGCACTCCACCATTACGAACAGTGTGCGTATTTTTGCCAACCTGCGTGAAGGCCGCGAGGCCATGGCGGGTGTCGAATCCATGCAGATCAGCGTGGTACTGAACGAGAATCTGCCCTGACAAGAATCTTTGCGCCGCAAAGGCGGCGCCGGTGCTACTATTCAGCGTTTTCCACCACCAAGCGGCAGCCTTTTCGGCGCTGACGCGGGTTAAAGCGCATCATGTCCTCATCTTCCTCGACATCCTATTTGCGCACGCTGTACGCGGGTGCGTTCATCGTGCTTCTTGCCATGGGAGTGCGGGCCACTTTCGGCCTGTTCATGCAACCCATGGGAGCGGATCAAGGCTGGGGGCGGGATGTCTTCTCGATGGCCTTCGCGATCCAGAACCTGGTCTGGGGCGTAGGCAGCATATTCGCGGGCATGCTGGCCGATCGCTACGGCTCGGCTCGCACCATCGTGCTGGGCGCGGCCTTGTACGCACTGGGCATGATAGGGATGCGTTTCTCGCACGACGAGATGTCGCTATATCTGTCCGCGGGCGTGCTGGTAGGCCTGGGACAGGCAGGCACCACCTTTCCCGTGATTCTTCCGGTTGTGGCCCGCGTCGTTCCGGCCGCCTACCGCAGCACCGCCATGGGCATTGCAAGCGCGGGCGGCTCGCTGGGCCAGTTTGCCGTCGTCCCAACCGGGCAATTGCTGATTTCCCAAATGGACTGGACGGGTGCGCTATGGATGCTATCCCTGTTCGTGGCGATTGGCGCCCCGCTTTCGGTATTCCTTAGGGGGCGTCCGGATGTCAAGGCCGGAGAACACAGCCTGAAAAGCGCCGTCCGGCAAGCGGTGGCCGACCGCTCATTTCACTTCCTGTTCTGGAGCTATGCCGTCTGCGGCTTCCACACGGCCTTCATTACGCTGCATCTGCCGGCCTACCTGATCGACGGCGGGCTGACCGCCACCCACGGCGCGACGGCCATCGCCTTCATCGGACTGTTCAACGTCCTGGGCTGCTTCTACGCCGGCAAGCTGGGCGAGCGGCTCAGCAAGAAAACGCTGCTGGCCGGCGTTTATTTCCTGCGCGCCTTCGGCATTCTCTTCCTGCTCGCGGTTCCCTTGACGCCCACAGTCGCCTATATCTTCGCGGCATGGATGGGCATATTCTGGCTGGGCACCGTTCCGCTGACGCAAGGACTGATCGGACAGATATACGGCCTGCGATACGCCGCCACACTGTCCGGCATCGTCTTCCTGGGACATCAGATCGGCAGTTTCATTGGCGTCTGGATGGGCGGCTATGTCTACCAGACGACAGGCAGCTATACAATAGTCTGGTGGGCCGGTATCGTCCTGGCTGTCGTTGCAGCCGTTCTTTGCCTGCCGATCAAGGAACAGGCCCGGGCCGTGCCCGTGCCGGCCTGAAAGGAGCCCAGCCATGCTCGACCGCGACAGCCCATCGACTGAAACCCCCGAAGCCCCTCTGCCAAAACGAGGGCCTTGGCGCTACGCGGGCTTCGCGGCCCTGCTGGTGGTGATGGGGTTGGCATTCGCCGGCTACCTATCGCCTGAGATGCGGGTGCAATGGGCGAATTTTGCGGCGCTTTGCGGGTTCTGAACGCGAAGCCAGCCTGATCGGTACGCCGTCTCCGCAGCGTTGATTCGCAGGCCCCACATCGGGCCCGCCGGCCATCAAGCTGCGGGAGCAAGCTTCAGGCGCGCCGCCAAAGCGTCGCTGGATGCGCGCAACAGCCCAAGGTCGCTGCCTGCCGCAACAAACCTGGCGCCATGGGATGTATAGAAGTGCGCGGAATCGGCCGACCCCACCAGAATGCCCCAGGGCTTGCCGATGACGCGCAACCTGGCGGCCGCATCGAGAATGGCCTGACGCACTTCCGGCGCTTCGGGCTTTCCCAGATGGCCCAAATCCGCCGACAAGTCCGAAGGCCCCAGGAAAACGGCTGCCACTCCGTCCACCGCGGCAATCGCTTCGAGGTTTTGCAAGGCCATGCGCGTTTCGATCTGGACGACGATCGCAATCTGCCGCGCTCCCTCCGTCAAATAATCGGGGTTGCGGCCGAAAGCGTTGGCGCGTGAAGTAAGCGTCAGGCCGCGGAATCCATCAGGCGGATAGCTAGCCGCCGCCACGGCGGCCTGCGCTTCCTCTGCCGTCTGCACAAAAGGAATAAGCAGATTCTGGACGCCGATGTCCAAAAGGCGTTTGATCGCGACGGGATCGTTGGAGGGCGGCCGCACCATGGGGCTAAGCGGATATGCCGAAACCGCCTGAAGGGCTCCATAAATGTCCTTGATGTCGGCAGGCGCATGCTCCATGTCGAAAAGCAGCCAGTCGAAGCCGCCGCCGGCACACAGCTCGGCGGTCACAGGGCTTGGAATGCTGCACCACAGCCCCCACTGCGCGGGGATGGACGGTTCGTGCAAGCTGGTCAGGAATCGGTTGGGGCGGGAAGAAGGCGTCATGATCGGCATATGGGAAGGTGAAAATCAAAGATCGAGGACGAGCAACGGGCTCTTGGCTCGCGAACAGCAAGGCGTGAACTGGTCATTGCGCTCTTTTTCCTCGTCGGTGAAATAAAGATCGCGGTGATCGCACTGGCCTTCCAGCACGCGCGTGATGCATGTGCCGCAGATTCCCTGCTCGCAAGACACCGGAATCTCGATGCCCTTTTCCCCAAGAACCTGCACCACGGTCTGCCCGGCGGGGACTTCATAGATGTCCCCACTGCTGGCGATCTGGACACGGAAAGCGCTGTCCGCGGCAGCGTCCGTCGGCGCGGCCTGGAAATATTCGACATGCAATTGTTCCTCGCCCCATCCTTGCAGGCGGGCGGAGGCGGTGACATGGTCGATGAAACCCTGAGGCCCGCAAACGTAGGCGTGAACATGCGGCCCGGAATCGGCCAGGACGGCGGCCAGATCCAGCCTCTGGTCGGACGGCCCATCGTCATAGTGGAAGCGCACGCGAGAGGCAAAGCCGGAAGATGCGATCTCCTCCCGGAACGCGGTCCGCTCCGGGGTCCGTACGCAATAGTGAAGCTGGAAATCCGCCTGGGCCTTTGCCAGGCGCTGGGCCATGCACAGCAATGGCGTCACGCCGATGCCGCCCGCCAGCAAAATCGTTCGCCGGGCATCAACCAGTGGAAAGTGGTTGCGCGGCGAGCTGATTTCCATCAGATCGCCCTGCCCAATGATGTCATGCATGGCGCGCGAGCCGCCCCGGGAATGCGCATCCCTAAGGACGGCAATACGATAATGGCCGTTATCTTCATCATCATTGCACAGCGAATATTGCCGGACCATGCCATCGGGAAGGCGCACATCGATATGTGAGCCGGCGCTGAAAGGGGGCAGCGGCGCCCCGTCCGGCCGGACCAGTTCGAAGGAGGCGATGTCCTGCGCTTCCTGCAATTTGCGGCGGACTCGCACTTGAATCATTGACATACTTTTCTGTCGCTCGCTACGGACTGATCAACAGAAAGACACGCCGATCGAACCCAGTGGTCCGAAGTCGGCATGGATCACATCGCCCGCGGCCACATCCACAGGCCGTGTGAAAGACCCGGCCAGCAAAATGTGTCCCGGCTCAAGCATGATGTCATGCCGCGCAAGCCGATTCGCCAGCCATACGATGCCCATGGCGGGGTGGCCCATGATGGCGGCCGACACGCCTGATTCTTCGATAATCCCGTTCTTCGACAGCGTGGCCGCGCACCAGCGCAGGTCCACATCCATGGGCCGCACAGGCCGCCCGCCTGTCACCATGCCCGCAGCGGCGGCATTGTCCGCGATGGTATCGACGATGGCCCTGGGCACTTCCGTACGGTAGTCGATGATTTCCATTGCCGGCGTCACATAGGCTGTGGCATCGAGCACGTCGTAGATCGTCACATTCTTGCCGCCCAGCCGCTTGCCCAGCACGAACGCGAGCTCCACTTCGAGCCTCGGCGCGGAAAAGCGCGAGGCGGGAATGCGCGCGCCGTCCGCGTAAGTCATGTCATCCAGCAAAACACCGTAGTCCGGCTCGGTCATCTTCGAAGCCTGTTGCATGGCACGGGAGGTCAAGCCGATTTTATGGCCGATCACCCGCGCGCCGGCCTGTACACGCTTCTCCGCCCACATTTGCTGCACAGCGTAGGAATCTTCTATCTCCATCTGCGGCCAGGTCTTGCTTACCTGAGCGATGGGCTTGCTGGTATTGCCTGCCACAAAAAGGGCTTCCGCGGCCTGCTGCCGTTCCTTCTGGCTGATCATTGGGTTTCTCCTGGTTTCGTTCTTTCAAGCATGACGAGCGACGGTCGCGGTCCTTCCGCCTTGCCGGTGATGGGCGGCGGGGGCAGCGCGTCATCGCCGGGCACTATCGTGAAGGTGTGCTCCAGCGAATACCATCGCCCCGCTACGTCGGGGTCTGGTGCGGACGTGTTTTCGTGTGCCCGATAGTCGCCCACCAGGGCGCTGGTCACGCCAAACTGCACATCGGTCTCCAAGTGCGGATCGTCGCTGGAATAGAGCTGCGAGAACTGCGTCTTGTATCCCGGCTTGTGGATTAGGAAGTGAATGTGGGCCGGACGCATATTGTGCCGGCCTTGCGCCCGGATCAAAGCGCCGACAGGGCCGTTCACGGGTATCGGATAACCTGAAGGCTTGACTGTGCGAAAGCGCACGCAACCATCCGCGTCCGTGCGAAATTTGCCGCGAAGGTTCATGTCCGCCTGTTCCGGGTCCTGGTTCTCGTAGTAGCCGTCCGCCGATGCATGCCAGACGTCCACCTCGGCACCGGACACCGGCTGTCCGTTGCCATCGCGTATCCAGGCCGTGACGAATACCGGGTCGCCGGGAGTCGGCGAACGCACGATCGAACCGCCCTGCGGCGTAACAGGGGAGCCCTTGCGCCAGAAAGGCCCCATCAAATTGGCCGTGGTTCCGTGCTGGTCCGGCTTGCCATTGTTCAACAAGCAAACCAGCGCGGAAACACCAAGCGATCCGGCCGCCAGCACCACTTCGTTGTGGGAGGCGGTGGTCAATTGGCCAGCTTTTGCCACCACGCCGCAGATCTGCCGGAATTCCGCTTCGGTCAGCTCGGTTTCGCGCACGAATTCGTGCAGATGCCGAACCGCCGATGCGAGCAGGCGGCGCAAGCGCGGGTCCGGAGTGCGGTCGACCTCGGCCAGCACCGCCCGGGTAAGATCCATCTGATTTTCTACGATCATGGCTATTTGATATGCAACCCGCCATCGACCACCAGGGTAGTGCCGGTGATGAACGACGATTCGTCGGAAGCCATCCAAAGGATGGGATATGCGATTTCAATGGGATCGGCCCAGCGCCCCAGCAGCGATGTTTCCTGGCGTTGAGTCTTCAGCTCCTCGACGCTCCTGCCGGCGGCCTTGGTCCGATTGACATGAAAGTCGGTCAGCGTCGAACCGGGGCATATAACGTTGACCCGGATTCCGTGCTCCGCCTCCTCGAAGGCCAGCGTGCGCGTCATGGCGACCATGGCTGCTTTCGTTGCGTCGTACAAGGCCATGCCCTTGCGGCCCTTGACCGCATAGCAGGAAGACACGTTGACGATCGCTCCCTTGCCTGAGCGGCGCAGATGAGGCAATGCGGCACGGCAGAAACTGGCGTTGCCCACCATGTTGACGCCCACCACCTCCTGCCATTCCTGCGAAGTGGCATCGGCAAAGGCGGAGTAATTGCGCATGGAGGCGTTGTTCACCAGCACGTCGATACCGCAGAACGCCTGGACGCATTGAGCCGCAGCCTGTTCCGCCGCGCCTGGGTCCGCGACTTCGGCACACAGCGTCTGAAGGGAAGCATCGGGCGTTTTCTGCAGGATGGCCGCGGCAGTGCGCGCCAGCGCCTGGGCGTCGCGATCCACCAGCAGCACGGCGGCCCCTTCGGCGCAGAAAAGCGCCGAGGTCGCCGCTCCTATCCCGCCCCCGGCTCCGGTAATCAGGATAGCCTTGCCTTTCAGACGGCCGCTCATATCGAGTACACCGGCTGGTTTTCGCCATAGACCAAATGCTTCTTGGCCCATTCCTGCGGCTTCTGGTCTCGCGGCAGCAGTACGCCGGCGGCACGCACGGCCTGTGGGCGCGATTGGGTAGCGCTGGGCTCCCGGCCCTGCTCCAATCCCTCGGTCGCCTCGAACAGCATCCGGCGCGCCATGACGATCGCCCGGTCCGAAGGCAGCAGCTTCTCGGCGCCGTGGTTCTGAATCGGCCCCATGCTTTCTTGCAGCGAAGCGTCCTGAGCGGCGAAGCCGAACACGCCGCTGAACGAGCGCTTCTCTTTCTGAGCCTGGCGGTCGATCAGATAATCATTGTCCTTGTTGGCTTTGGGCCGCCATGTGCCGCCGGGCACATTGGTGCCGGGCTCGTACTCGCAGTGCACGCCCCGGCCCTCTTCCAGATGCTGGCGCTCCTCGGCCGACAGAGGCCGGTCGGGACGGAAATTGATGCTCCACGCCCAGCAATTGTGATCATCGATCGGCACCCACACGTGACCGCCCAGAGCATGATCCCCGAACGGCGGAATCAGGTTGTACCAGGGGAAAATCCATTGGGTGACGCGCCAATAGTACGAATCGGCTTCTCCGTTGCGGCGGCCGAACAGCGTCAGGCCGCCATCGTGCCTTTCGATCTCGAAGGTGACGTTGCCGTCTTTCTTGATGTACTCATTGGCCTTGGTGCCCTGGTGGAAGGGATCATTGTCGACTTCGAACTTGTGCACGAAGGAAACATGGCTGGTGTCGATCCCGCCTTCCATGGCTTGCATGTAATTGCATTCCTGCATCCGCTTGGACACGAACACATGACTATCGGGCAGATTGGCCCACTCGACGCCCGGGCCTTCCGGCTGCTTGTCCTTGGGTCCCAGGTAAGCCCAAAGAATGCCTGCTCGCTCCATGCAAGGGTAGCCGGTGATGGACATCTTCTCGCACATTTGCGGCGCCTGGGGCACATCCACGCATTTGCCGTCGACATCGAACTTCAAGCCATGGTAGCTGCAGCGGATGCCGTTGTCCTCGTTGCGGCCGAAATAGAGAGAAGCGCCCCGGTGCGAGCAAAACTCGCTGATAAGGCCGGGCCGGCCCTGCGTGTCGCGGAACGCAAGCAGCTTTTCACCCAAAATCTGCACACGGACCGGCGGGCAGTCGGCTTCGGCGATCTCGCTGCAAAGGAGGATGGGTACCCAAAAACGGCGCAGGAGTTTGCCGGTCGGCGTGCCCGGACCGCTGCGTACCAGCGTCTTCATCATGTCCTTCATAGTCTGTCCACTGTCTGATAAATGAGTTCATTGTACGGACAGACATAAATCGGGTCAAGAGGGAGGCTGGCCTCCCAGATTTTTCGTAAGCTGATCCGCCATGCCGCAAAGCGCCAAGCCGAATTCGTGCATTCTGGCCTCCGTGAGCCTTACGTCGGGCCCAAAGACGCCCAGCGAACCGGCCACTGCTCCGCTACGGTCAAAGAATGGCGCCGCAACGGCATACGCCCCTTGTATCAATTCGTTGTGGCCCATGGCATAGCCGCGTTCGCGCGTTACCCTTAGCTGGTCCTTCAGCCAGCCCAGGTCGGTATTCGTTCCCGCCGCGTATGCCTCCAACTGGCCCGGCTTCAAGGGTGTAAAGGCAAGAATGGCCCGGCCGCTGGCTCCCCGAACCAGCTTCTCGCTGTAACCGACTCCGCGCCGGAAGCTGATAGGCTGAGGACTCTGCATTTCCGCAACGCACAGACGCATGTCCCCGCGCGGCACAAACAGCGCAACGGTCTCCGCCGTCAAAGTCCATGCCTCGGCCATTACTGGGCGGGCAATTTCGCTAAGGTCCAGAGTGCTGCTCCAGACATGGGCAAGGCGCGCCACGGCGGGCCCAAGCCGGAAACGCTGAGGCTCACCCGATGAGGCGACAAAACCTTTGTTTTCCAGGGTGTGCAGCAATCGGTACAGGGTGGGCCGGCTCAAGCCGACGCGCTTCACCAGGTCAGCCACCAGCAGTTCGCTGTCGCCCGGCTCAAAGGCGGCAAGCACATCCAGCGCCCGGTCAACGGCCCGCACGCCCTCCCCGCTCTTTTCCTGTTGATCGATTTTTGCTTTCTTCTGTTCCATAAGCTTTCAGAGTAGGTTGCAAGTGGCGCGGGAGTGGCAGGTCTTCCGCAGTAATCGCGCAGTGGGCCGCGCCCTTTTATGGTTCTATCCGGGCAGCTTGCGAGCCATCACGCCTCTGGATCATAGAAGAATCTGAACACATACACAGCCTCCGGCGGCAGGTTTTCCGGTGGAAACACATCAAGTATTGACCAAAAGCAAGCGATGCGCCGAGAGCACCTCGTCAGTATTGCCGCCAACCCGTCGGTTTTTAACCTCAGTTTAGTCAATTTACGGGAAAACCCTGTTGCCACTGTGGACTTAACCCCGCGAAAATAGAAACAACTGTCCGTCATACGGACAATATGCCTTATTTTGTTGATAGGGCATCACCCCACAGGAGACATTATGTTCAAACGCAGATTCCTGCGACGTGCGGGCGCCGTCGCGACCGCGACGCTTTGCGCCCTGGTCGCTTCGCCCGCCGCGGCGCAGGACTATCCCTCCAAGCCCATCCGCGTTCTGGTCAGTTTCGCCCCTGGCGGACTCACCGACCTGATCGCACGCGCCCTGCAACCGGAGCTGCAGAAGGGATTCGGACAGTCGGTGGTGGTCGAGAACCGGCCCGGCGCAGGCGGCACCGTGGCCGAGGGAGTGCTGGCCAAGTCGCCCGCCGATGGCTATACCATCCTGATAAGCGCCGACAGCGTGCCGGCCAACCCGCATCTGATGCCAAATCTGCCGTACGACAGCTTCAAGGATCTGAAGCCGGTCAGCATGCTTGCTCGTATTCCGCTCGTCATGCTGGTGAATAATAAGGTGCCGGCAACGACAGTAAAGGAATTCATTGCCTATGCCAAAACGCCAGGGGAAAACGTAAGCTACGGCAGCCCCGGCGTGGGCACCAGCAACCACTTGTCTTTCGAGGTGCTGAAGGAGATTGTAGGAATGGACGTGCCGCACGTACCTTACAAGGGTGGCGGCCCTGCGATTACGGATCTTCTGGGCGGCCATATCCAGGCACTGCTGATTTCCAGCACGCTTGCGGCGCCGCAGGCGGCATCCGGCAAGTTAAGGGCGCTGGCGGTTACCAGTGAAACGCGGCTGGCGCAATTGCCCGATGTACCCACTTTCGCCGAGGCCGGAGTTCCCGACTTCAAGCCTCAACAATGGACGGGCCTATTCGTGCCCAGCGGCACTCCACCGGAAGTCGTAGCGCGTATACATAGCGAATTTGCCAAGGCGCTAAAGGCTCCGGAGGTGCTCGCCAGGCTCGAACAACTGAATGCGGAGCCGGTAATGAGCTCGCAGGAAGACTTCACCGCATACCTGAACAAAGAACACGAGGCGCTCGGCCGCCTCATTAAGGCGCGCGGCATAAGCGCTCAATAAGCACGGCGTTGGGGGCGTGTCCCGCACATGCCCCCAACCGATTCTGACGAAAAGCGCATCCAGGCAAGGCCGACACTCGGCCCGGCGAATACGCCGCTCGCCCCCCCACCCCGCAAGCTCACCACGCAACCCGACCCGTCTCGCCGCCTTGGGCTGCGAGACGGGTCGCATGCCCGCGCGGCTTCCCGGAAGCCGATCTTTGCCTATTCACTCAAGGTTATATCGAATATCGATAGTATTGACCCGATAATCGATATACCATACCATTCAAATTAGACGTCTTTCAGGCGGAAAAGTCGGACACACCGATAAATACAAGGAGCAGACAATGAAACGCTTTACGAAACAAAATTTTATGCCAAGCCTATTGCTTGCGATGGCCGCGATGGGTTTAAGCAGTGCCGCGCCCGCCCAGGAAAAGCCTATTGAGTGGCGCTACTACACGGCACATACCGCTGATCGCGATGTCTTCAAGCTGGAAACGGATTGGGCCAACATGATCAACGAAGCTTCCAAAGGCAGGCTAAAGATCAAGGTCTATCCCGGCGGATCACTTGGCTTCAAAGAAAGCGACATGCTTGGCGCCCTGAAAAACGGACTGGTTGAAAGCAGCTACATATATGCTGGCTACTATGGCCGCACCCAACCCGCTCTGCCATTGGTCCTGCCTCAGATGGTTTTCAATACGCGCGCAGAGTTTCTCGACATCCTTCCTGCCGCCTATGCGGCCTATGCCGATCTCTACTCGGAGTGGGACATCAATATTGCCAGCATGTGGCCGACATCCACCTGCCATATTGCAATCATCGGCAAAGAAAAATTCAATACCATGGATTCCCTGAAAGGGAAGCGCGTGCGCGTTTGGGAAGCGCAACAAGTCAATTCTCTACGCGCCCTTGATGTCGTGGGCACAGTCGTGCCGCAAAACGATATATACCTTGCCTTCAAGACAGGCATGATCGATGCCATCGTGCATTATCCCGAAGCCCTTCGAACCTTGTCGCTCGCGGAAGATGCCAAATACTTCTCCTTGCTGCAGCCGGTGCCGGTCGTGCAGGGCATAGGAATTAGCGAGCGTGCATTTAATGCCTTGCCCGCCGACCTGCAGGAAATTGTACGGAAGGCATCGGACGAGCATAGGAAAAAATGGGCCGCTGACGCAGGCACGGACTGCATGGAAGAACAACGCCACCTGGAATGGGCCAAAGAGCATAAGGTGGAACGCCTCCCCGACTTCTCCGATGCCGACCGCGAGAAACTGAGCCGTGCAGCCATCGACGCCTGGCGGGCGCGCGCCGCGCAAGTCGGTGGAGAGGCGGAAAAAGTGCAAAAGCGTATGGAAGACGCACTGATGAAGCTGCGCAACGGCTAAACGGGACGCAGCAGTGCCAACCCATTCGAGCATGCAAGGCAAGCCCCTCTCCGGGCTTGCCTTTGCGGTGAAAGACAACATTGACGTTGAAGGTTGGCCGACCGGTTGCGGCAATCCCGAGTGGGCTCGCCGTCGGAAAGTCAGCGGTAAAAGCGCAACGGTAGTATCTCGGCTGATCAAAGAAGAAGCCGTTTTCCGCGGCAAAACCATTACAGACGAGTTCGCCTGGAGCGCCGCGGGAGACAACCCCCACTACGGAGCGCCGATCAATCCCGCCGCTCCCCATCGCCTGGCCGGCGGCTCGTCTTGCGGCTCCGCCTCGGTGGTAGCGCAAGGACTAGCCGACTTCGCACTAGGCACCGACACAGGAGGCTCGGTCCGCATTCCGGCTGCCTTTACCGGGCTATTTGGAATGCGGCCCTCGCACGGAGCCATTTCAATGGAAGGCGTCATGCCTCTTGCCCCAAGCCTGGACACGGTCGGGTTCATGGCCCGGGATGCGCATTTGCTTCGCGCAATAGGGCATGCGCTACTGCCTCCCGGAAGTAAATCGACGTACTCCCGGCTTCTTATCGCCGAAGACGCTTTCAGAAAGATATCGACCCGGCACAGGCGAGCACTCCAGCCATGGGTGGCTTTGCTGGCAAAGCATATTTCCAGAACGGAACAGCTTCCGTTAGTTCCAATTCCAGAAGGCCTGCAGCATGCCGCGTCCGCATTCCGCGTCTACCAGGCGGCGGAAATCAAAGGCGGTTTGATACCAATGCTGGACGGGATGGATTCTTTTCTGGGAGAAAGCCTGAGAAAGCGTATTGAGTATGCCCGCTCTATCACGAAGGACGAGGCGCAAGCGGCCTGCAAGAGTATTGAAAGCCTGGCAGTCCGCCTGCTTGGCCATGTTGGGCAAGACACGGTCGTTGCATTGCCTACGACCCATGATATCGCCCCTTGGCGAACTTCAGCCGAAGCGAATTTAATCGAGCATCGCCAGAGCCTGATAGAGTTGAACTGCATCGCAAGCATCGGGGGAATGCCGCAAATTACATTGCCGGTGGCAAGCATCGATAACGCCCCGTTCGGGCTGTCGATCCTGGGCCCGCCCGGTACCGACCTGGCTTTGCTGGACTTGGCATGCTGTTTGCAGCAAGCGGGCAGCCAACGGTTGTTTGCTAAAATGAAAATGCATGTAACTGGCGATCCAGCGCGCACACCGGGGTATGATAAAACACATGCCGATTTTCCCTACGGATGGATTTAAGTGTCGACAAAAAAAAATAATGATCACAGCGGGAATGGCTTATTCAACCAGTCGCTTGAAAAGGGCCTGGCGATTCTTTTGGCTTTCAGTCCCGACATGCGGACCATGAACCTGTCGGACATAGCCAAGGCTACAGGCATCAGCCGTAGCGCCGCGCAACGCTTCACCTACACCCTTGAGGCACTGGGCTATTTACAGAAGCACCCGATCAACAAGCGATATTCCCTGCGCGTCTCAACGCTTGCATTGGGGTATCGCTATTTGCTGGTCAACCAGAACGTTGAACGCGCAAATCCCTTTCTGCTGGATCTGAACCTTACCTGCGGTGAAACCGTCAATTATTCAGAGCCCGACCGCAGCGACATGGTGTATGTCGGACGATTTCCAACCAGCAGAAGGACGCCGGTTCATATGCCCTTGGGCCGCCGGCTTCCTATGTACTGCACTTCCGCGGGAAGGGCATACCTGTCCCGCCTGCCGGCTCAGCAACGCAAGGAAATATTGACGGCATCAGAACGTGTGCCTTATACGCACACTACAGTGACTGATATCGATAAGCTCCTGGAGCTGTGCGACGAAGCCGCCGACTCGGGCTATGCCTATGCCAATGGCGAATACTATGCCGGCGACATGAATGTCAGCGCCGCGGTGCTGGACACCAGCGGCGTGCCGATAGGCGTCGTGTCGATCTCCGCCCCTGAAACGCGCTGGAGCCTGTCCGACCTGAGGCGGCAATTGGCTCCTTTGGTTATGGAAACGGCCCGGCTGATATCGGTTCGCGATCCTAGCCCGGCCGAACTGGAACCCTTTGCCATCGGCGCCGGCAAGGCGCCGCCATCCGCAGGCTAGCTGTCAACGCTGCCGGCGAGATTCCCCGAACTATTCGGTGCATACAGCGTAGCCCCGGCTTCCTCACTGACTTTTCCGTTGCGGATGTCCGCCTCAAGCGACTGCCGCTGGCGCAGCCCGGCGTCGCCATAGCCCCCGCCGCCCGCCGTCTTGATCAGTATACGATCGCCCTTGAACAAGGTAGTCACCAGCTTGGAAGGGACTATCTCTTTGGCGCCCGTTGCTCGCGTGATGATGGTCTGCGCCATCGCACCCGACGAACCGCCGTTTGCCCCTGAAGCCGCACAGTAGTGCCGCTCCCCTCGGTGAGTGAAACTTACTTCGCCTTCCAGTATCTCGTATTCGCGTACGATGCCCAACCCGCCGCGCTGCTGGCCCGCGCCGCCCGAATCGATCTGCAGCGCGGATTGATGCACCCGAATCGGGGCATCCGACTCGAGCGCCTCGACCGGCAGGTTCATGCAGTTTGTGGCGTCGGTTTCGATGACGTCGACTCCATCGCCATCATGGCCCGCGCCACTGCCGCCGGCGATCAGCTCGCCCACGACAAATGCCTTGCCGTCCCGCGTGTGGCCGCCGAACGAAAGCAGCAGCATTTCTCCAGCGGCATCGGCTCCGATGGTCTCGGGGGCGACCTGACGAAGCGCCCCCAGGATAACTCCGGTTATGCGCTTGATCGTAGCCGTCCTGGCGTTCACCGGAGCAGGCTCGGATGGATTGACGATACTGCCAGCCGGCAAATGCAAGGACACAGGCCTGAAACACCCCCCATTGGTCGGGATGTCGCTTCCCGTTATAACGCGGCTTGCAAAGTAGGCTGCCGCCATGGATCCCGAAGGCACCACATTGAACGGCCCGCGGACCTGGGGATTGGAACCCGTGAAGTCACAATGAAACTGGCCATCCTTGATCGTGACAGCCACTTCTATCCGGATCCGCTTGTCCAGTTCTATGCCATCGTTATCGTTGTAATCGACGTAGCGATACGTGCCTTCGGGGATAGCCAGAAGCGCATCGCGCGTCATGCGTTCGGATCGGTCGAGCAAATCGCTGAATATCATTCGAAGCAGCGAGGCACTGAATTTTTCCGATAAGTCCTTCAAGCGATTAAGGCCAATAGTGCATGCCGAGATTTGTGCGTGGATATCGCCAATGAAGACATCCGGTATCCGGCTGTTCAGGCGCATGATCTTCACAATGCTCTCGTTCATCTCCGACCCGCTACGCAACTGCAGCGGGGGAAGCCTTAGCCCCTCCTGGAATATCTCGGTGGCGTTCGTGGGCACCGATCCCGCGGTCATCCCCCCGATATCCTGATGATGCGTCATGGAGCCGCTGAAGGCAATGAGTTCACCCTGGCAGAATATGGGCATGACAATACCGATATCGGGCAGGTGCGTTCCGCCGAGATAGGGATCGTTCATCATGTAGACGTCGCCATCGCGCATGGTGTCCAACGGGAATTCCTGAATAATCCTTTTCACAACCGGGATCAGCGTTGCCAGGTGTATGGGAATGGCCACAGCCTGAGCCAGGGTTTCGCCATCAATGGTGAACAGGCTCGCGGATGCGTCCAGGCCTTCCCTAACAATAGGAGAGAACGACGAGTGAAACAGCGTCATCTGCATCTCATTGGCGATGCCCTCAAGCTTATTACGCACGACCTCTATAGTTATGGGATCAAGTTGCTGTGTCATGAGACCGCCCTATTGCACTTCAGGTTTAGTAAGGATGATATTTCCGCTTTCTTGCACACTTGCGCTCCAACCGGGATAGACTATCGTCGTCGAATCGGGTTGCTCCAGGATGGCAGGTCCGTCGAATCTCGCTCCGACCGCAAGCTCATGCCTGGCCAAAACCTTGGCCGCCATGGGTTCCTCATGGCCAATGACCGAGATCTCACGCACCCCCTTCGCCGGGTCGGAACCGCCTTTCAAGGACATGGGCGCCATATCGCCGGTTTCGGGCTCCAGCCGATGAATCGCGCGTAGATTCACGATTTTCTCGGCTGTTCCGGGACTATGGCCGAAAACCCGCCGATACGCCTGCGTGAACCCTTCGCGCAACTGCAGCAGGGTATCCACGCGGAGCTCGAACGGCACCTCTATGTGATGCGCCTGGCCTATGTAGCACACGTCGGCGAAGTACTGAATCGTCACGCGCTCGGCGTCCGTGGTCTCGTGCGACATCAGCGTTGCGCACTGTTCATCGAGTTCGCTAATGGCCTTCTGGATATCGGCAAGGTCGGCACAAGCCAGCGGCGTCGGAAAGGCCATGGATACCTCGTGCTCGATCGGCGCCATCAACATGCCCAATGCCGAAAGAACGCCGGGATGCTGAGGCAGCAGAATCCGGGACGTACCAAGATCAGCCGCCAATGCACATATGTGAATGCCGCCGCTGCCACCCAGGGGCATCAAGGTAAATTCGCGGGAGTCGAAACCCTGCCGTATGGAAACCAGCCGGATTCCTTCCACCATTTGCGCAGCCACGACACGATGTATGCCCAGAGCCGCTTCGCGAACGGATATTCCCAATGGCCCGGCTATCTTTTCCGCAATTACCGAATGCGCCAGCTCGGGCTTCAATGGGAATCGGCCGCCCGCAAAGTAATCCGGATCTATATAACCCAGCACAATGGAAGCATCCGCCACAGTGGGCTCGGTTCCTCCTTGGCCATAGCACGCCGGGCCGGGGACGGAGCCCGCCGATCGCGGTCCCACCCGCAATCCCCCAGCCCCGTCTATCCAGGCCATGCTTCCCCCGCCGGCGCCGATGGCGTTTACGTCGACCATGGGCACCCGCACCTGATATCCCGCCACCAGTCCCTGTGAGCGAATCAAGGGCTCTCCGGCCCGGATCAATGCAATGTCCGAGCTTGTGCCACCTATATCGACACTAATGATGCTTTCGATCTTTTCAATCGTGCCCATGCGCTGGGCGCCGATGACTCCCGCAGCCGGCCCTGAGAGAAACAGCCGGACCGGCCGTTCACGGGCGATGCCAGCCAGTGAGATGCCGCCCCGCGACTGCATGATCTGCAACGGGGCGCTAACGCCGCGCTGCGCCAATCCGGACTCCAGGTCTGACAGATAGGTATTCACCACAGGCTTGATGTAGGCATCCAGCGTCGTAACGACCGTACGCTCGTACTCGCGAAATGTTGGATCCACTTCAGACGATATCGAGACATACACGGCTGGATAGGCCTGACGGATCAGTTCCGCCGCCCGGCGCTCATGTACAGGATTCAGGAAGGAAAACAGAAAGCATACGGCTATGCTTTCTACGCCCTTATCGACGAGGGAAGCCACCGCTTCCAGCAATGCCGCCTCATCCAGCTCTGTAATAACCTCTCCGCGCGCGGAGATTCTTTCGGGAACCTCGACACGGAGTTCTCCCGGCGCAAGAAAGGAAGGAACCTCCGGCTCCAGCCTGACCGAATAGACGGAGGTTCTCATTTGCCGGCCCAGTTCCAGGATATCTTTGAATCCCTTGGTGGCGACCAACCCTGTACGCGGGCCGCGACGCTCGATAACCGCGTTGGTGGCGACGGTGGTGCCATGAATGAAACGCTGTATGCCTTCCGGAGCAATCCCCCACTCTTGACACAGCGGCTCGATCGCCGTCAGTACCGCCTGGCTGGGGTCGGGCCGCGATGTGGGAACCTTGGCCACATGCAGCGGTTTGCCGTCATCCCTGCACACGATATCGGTAAACGTTCCACCGATGTCCACTCCAATTTCTATCATTCTGATTTTCCTCTAATCGACATATGACCTGATGCCTTAGCTATGGGCTACATGGCGCTGGGCAAATAGGTTGCAAGCTGCGGATAAACCGTGATCAAGGCCAGCACCGTCAAAAGCAGGATGATGTAAGGTATCGAACCACGCGCCAGCTCGCCCATCGTAGTGTCCTTGCCTGCTATTCCCTTTAGTATGAACAGCACAAAGCCCGCAGGCGGCGTGATCTGGCCGACTTCGCACAGGATCACGATCACGACAGCAAACCAAACGGGGTCATGCCCCAAAGCGAGTATCAAAGGGAAGGTGAACGGAAGTGTGGTGACCAGCATTTCGGTTGCGCCGATGAACATGCCGAAAATGAAGTAGAAGATATAAATGGCAATCAAGAGCATCCAGGGCGACATCTGGAGATCCTGGACATATGCGACTATTTCCCGGGGAAGACCTACCACCGCGAGAGCCATGGAAAAGATCATCGCGCCCATCATCACGAAGCCTATCGATGCGCAGGTGACACTGGTTCCCATCAAGGCGCGGCCAAGTCGCTTGAACGAGCAGGCCTTGTACATCAAACCGATGGCCACAGACGCCAGGACGCCAAGGGCGGCCGACTCCGTTACCGTGGCCAGCCCAAAATAAATCGTCCCCATCACACAACCGATCAGCGCCACTACGGGCAACAGATTGACCAGGGCCGGCAAAGTTTCCCGCAATGGCAATACTTCACCGGCGGAGGGGGTGTATTCGGGCCGGAACTTGGCCTGCAGCATGACAAAGGCCAGAAACAAAGAGACTGCAATGGCGGCGGGAATGACTGCGGCGACGAAGCTGGCTCCGACCGATACATTGGTCAGGGATGCGTAGATGATGATGGGAATGCTGGGCGGAATGAGAATACCCAATGTTCCCGAGCCGGCCAGGCTGCCCAGCAGGGCGGAGCGGTTATAGCCCTTCGCCCGCAGCTCGGGATAGGCTGCGGAACCGACCGTCGCGGCGGTGGCCATGCTCGAGCCGCTGGTTGCGCCGAACAGGGAGCACAACACGACATTGGACAACAGCAGCTTTCCAGGCAGGCGCTCAAACAAAGGAGTCAGCGCACGATACACGCGAATGCTTAATCCGAACTGGACCAGCAGCTCGCCCAGCAAGATAAATAGCGGCAAGGCCACCAAAGGGAAACTGTACAGCATGTTCCAGATTGCGACAGTGGCAATCTGGAAGGAATTCGTTCCGCCGCCAAAGAAATACAGAATGATGAGGCCGGCTATGCCCAGGCCGACTCCCATCCAGAGGCCGCCGGCCATGATTATCAGCAGGTATGTGGTTGCTAGTGTCGACATGATGCCGCCCCGTTCAAACTTGGTTGTCAGCGTGGGCGGGAAAGAAAATTTCCTCGCACAGCTGATACACAACGACAACAGCCAGCCATGCGGTGCTCACGACCATCACGGCTCGCCAGGGAGGCTCGTAAATATATGCGGTTTCACTGTGCGAATTAAGCTGATAACCCAATACCAGAAAATCAAAGGTTAGCTTGGCAAGAAGCCCAAGAAACAAGAGGGTCGTCAAGTGGACAAGCACCGTCATCAGGATGCGCAAGCCGGGACTTAGCAGCGGGACCAGCGCTGAAATTGCAATGTGCCTTCCTTTAAGCGCCGCATAGGGCAGGCCCAGGAAAACGCACGACACCAGCAGAAAACTTGATAGCTCTTCCGTGACGGAAAGCGCGCTGCCTACGAAATACCGCATGACCGTGGAATAGCCGATGAGCAGCGGCATCGCGGCAATTGCCCCTGCGCTCAATATCGCCATGCCGAAGCTGACGGCATGCACTATGCGCCGAATTCGATTCATAAGCTTGTCTCCTGTTGTTTTTTGATCTTTCTAGGCTGCTGTCGCAACGGTATTGCAGCTGTTGATGGAGTATGACATACTATCGACTATCGATGCAAGCAAATTGAATATCGATACATAAATACTTATGGAGACAATCCTGTGTCGTTACCCAAGAACAAAAAAGGCGCTCTTTAATGAAAGCGCCAAACAACATTGCAGCCCACCGCCATGATGCGGATTTACCGACGCATGGAGCCTCTGTATGGGCAGACACGCCGCTGCCGAACTTGGAGGGTGAAGCCCATGCCGCCCTCAGCGGCACGCAAATAGCCGACGTCGTCATCATTGGCGCGGGGTTTACCGGGCTGAACGCCGCCGCCGAGGCGCTGCGGCTTGGCCTGTCTTGCATAGTGCTGGAAGCGCGACGCGTCGGCTGGGGGGCAAGCGGCCGTAACGGAGGAATGGCGGTACTTCGCTACAAGTCATCCTGGAGCGAAATGGCCGCGCAATTCGGCAACGCGGCCACAAAGCAGCTATACGGCTACATCCACGAAGCTGTAGACAGCCTGGAACAGAACGTCGATTCGTTCGGTATAGATTGCGAATTCTCCCGTTATGGGCATCTGACGGCGGCCTACCATGCCCGTGCGATGCAGCGGCTTGAGGCTGACGCCGGCTGGTTGAAAAGCCAAATCGGAGATACCCGGATAAAGCTTGTCGGCAAGCAGCAAACAGCCGAGCTGATCGGCAGCAAACTCTATGCTGGCGCCTATTTTGATCCTCGGTCGGCGGGCCTGCATCCACTCAATTACTGTAAAGGCCTGAAAGCAGCGCTGGCGAAACGAGGCGTGATTTTTTTTGAAGGGACGGCAGCCGATAACATCGTGGCCGAATCGGAAGGCGTTGTGGTTACCACAGAGCAAGGAGAAGTGCGCGCCAAGCATGCGCTGATTTGCACCAATGCATACACGGACGGGCTTCCCATTGCTTCGGACATCGAACGCCGCATCTTGCCGATTACCGTGGCTGTCGTGGCAACCGCGCCTTTGCCATCCGAATTGCGCGCAACCATACTGCCGCAGAACCATCTGGTCACAGATACCAAAAACCTGCTTAATTACTACCGGCTTGTCGATGGCGGAAGGTTGCTGTTCGGCGGTCGAGGCGAACCCGCATACCAGGATCACCCAAAGAACCATCAACGATTGCGGGATGAAATGATTCATGTTTTTCCGAATCTCGCCGACATCGAAATCGACTACAGATGGACGGGGGTCGTCGGAATCACTCGTGATAACTTTCCACATATTGGCGCCATCGGCAAACGCGTGTTCTACGCCATTGGCTACGGCGGACGAGGCGTCGCACTAACACATTTGCTGGGCAAATACCTGGCTAGAAGAATTACCGGAGACACAAGCTCACTGGGCGCCATGTCTGAAGGGGCCTTCAAACCGATCCCCTTCAAAGGACTGCGCTTGCCGTTGCTAAAAGCTGGGACGGCGTATTACAAGCTCAAGGACAAACTGGAAGCACTTTAATCACTAGGAGGAAAAAAGATGGCTACCGTAACGACCGATGACGGCATACAGATTGATTACGAATTTGATGACTTCACGAACCCATGGGACGACGAGGCCGAAACCATAGGCCTGCTTCACGGGTCGACATTGAATAAAAAATTCTACGCTCCAATGGTGCCATACCTTGGCCGCAAATTCAGGGTATTGCGCTGGGATCAACGCGGACGCGGAGCATCGACGGCGCCTCCGCCCGGCTCGACATTGTCCGGCGCCCCTGTGGATGATGGGGTAACCGTGGTGCAGCGTTATGCTCGAGACGCTCTGTGCGTCATGGATCATCTCGGCATCAAGAAAATCCACTGGGTAGGCGACTCCAGCGGTGGCATCACCGGGGCCAACTTCGCCCTCATGTTCCCGGAGCGGGTACACACCTTGACCTGCATACAGGCGCCGCTGGTCAAGATACCCGCCGACTTCGAGAAAGCCTGGGCGGCCGGAGAAAAGGATCCAGCGACGGCAATAGAAAAATACGGAATGGCCGATTATTACGAGCGAATTGGGACTACCTGGGTCACGGACCCCAAGCGAGGAAACGAACGTTTCCAAGCCTGGCAGAAGGAAGAGCGAAAGAAAATCGCCACGCATTCCTATATTGGTCACTGGAAGTGGCAGTCCTTGGCCGATCTGACAGACCAGTTGCCGGGAATGAAAGTCCCTGTGCAGCTTTTAAGCAGCGATCGCAGCGGCATTTGCCCAGTCGAGCAGCAAGAGCGCATACGCAACCTTATTCCCGATTGCGAGCTCAAGATCTATTCCGACTACGGGCATGGCATCGCATTTCTTGAGCCCGAGCGGGTAGCGGCGGACGTCATGGATTTCATTGCCCGCAAGAGGTAATCGATCGGCCATGGAAGCACCGGTAACGCGCACCCGTATAATAAGGGTTTACCCTGAACGGTGCGCACCGACTTCACCATGGCCGAGTCCCGGAAAATAAACAAGCCTACCTCCCCCGGCTGGGTGCTGTTCGCCTTGGCCGTGGGGGCATTCGCCATTGGGACGACAGAATTCGCCACCATGAGTCTGCTGCCCTATTTCGCCAAAGACCTTGGCGTCGACGCCCCTACCGCCGGACATGTCATCAGCGCGTATGCGTTGGGGGTCGTTGTCGGTGCGCCGATCATCACAGTACTGGGCGCCCGCGTCCCACGCCGAACCATGCTCATCAGGCTGATGGCCATGTTCGCATTATTCAATGGCCTATGCGCTTTCGCCCCCAGCTACGAATGGATGCTCGCCCTGCGTTTCCTTAGCGGCTTGCCCCATGGGGCGTACTTCGGCGTCGGTGCTTTGGTCGCGGTATCGCTCGTACCGCTGAACAAGCGCAACCAGGCTGTCGGCCGCATGTTCCTGGGCCTTACGGTCGCCACCATTATCGGCGTGCCGCTGGCAAACTGGCTGGGGCATTCCGTAGGGTGGCGATGGGGATTCGCCCTGGTTGCTTTTACCGGACTATTGACGGTGATACTGCTTGCCCTATTAAGTCCGAAGTCCCCTGCTGCGCCGGGCTCCAGTCCGCTGCGCGAGCTGGGTGCGCTCAAGCATGGGCAAGTCTGGCTGACCCTGGCCGTGGGAG
The DNA here is from genome assembly GCF_048751585.1 of Pollutimonas rozaliensis. NCBI lineage: Bacteria > Pseudomonadati > Pseudomonadota > Betaproteobacteria > Burkholderiales > Alcaligenaceae > Pollutimonas > Pollutimonas rozaliensis. Next base: position 282,558 of record NZ_JAZHOB010000005.1, read on the forward strand.
CCATCGGCTTTGGCGGCCTGTTTGCCGTCTATACCTACCTTGCCGACACTTTGATGCAGGTCACCATGGTCTCCCCGGAAACCGTGCCTTTCGTGCTGGGCATCTTTGGCCTGGGCATGACGGTAGGCAATATCGTGGTGCCCAAGCTGGCCGACCATGCGCTCATGCCCACGATAGGCGGCGTGCTGCTTTGGAGCGCCGCCACCACCGCTCTTTTCAGCTTTACAGCCCCAAGCTTATGGGGTATTTCTATTACCGTATTTCTCATCGGCATAGGCGGCGCGCTGGGTACCGTGCTTCAAACCCGTTTGATGGACATCGCACGCAATGCGCAAGGCCTGGCCGCGGCGCTGAATCACTCCGCTTTTAATTTCGCAAACGCCCTGGGCCCTTTATTGGGCGGCATGGCGATCGCGCACGGCTTCGGATGGGCCTCGACGGGATGGGTGGGGTCTCTTCTTGCCTTGGGCGGACTGGCGTTGCTGCTGTTGTCGATTCGGCTGGACAAAAAAGCACCCGCGCCCGGAAGCGCGGCCTAAGGGCCATCCCGTTCCATACGCATGGACGTTCAAGCATGGATGACGACGCACAGTCTTTTAATTCGCTTAGGCCCAGATTGCAGCAGATCGCGTACCGGATGCTCGGCTCAGTGTCCGAGGCCGAAGACATCGTGCAAGATGCCTGGCTGCGCTGGCACACGGCCGCCCGCGCGGAGATCAGCAACGCAGAGGCATGGCTGGTTGCCGTAACGACGCGAATTTCCATCGATCGCTTGCGCGCCGCCAAGACGCAACGCGAAGCCTATACCGGCATATGGCTGCCCGAACCCCAGCTGACGGGATTTCCGGCCACACCCGAACAGATTCAGGAACAATCTCAAGAGGTATCGCTTGCGTTCCTGGCGCTGCTCGAACGGCTTACGCCCGAAGCGCGAGCGGCATTCCTGCTGCACGAAGTCTTTGACGAAGACTACCCAAACATTGCAAAGACGATAGGCAAGACGCAGGCAGCCTGCCGCCAATTGGTAAGCCGGGCGAAAGCCCAACTGAAAGAAGGGCGCGCGCGCCGCGCCGTGCCGCGCGAAACCCATCTACGTCTGCTGGAGTCCTTCGCGCAAGCCATCCATGGAGGCGACTTTGCCGCGATCAACGCATTGCTGGCCGAAGATGCCGTCCTGATGGGCGACGGCGGCGGCAAGGTCACCAGTTTTCCCCACCCCTTGGTGGGCGGCCGCCGCATCGCACAGCTTTTCTACGCATCGTTCCTGCGCTTCGGCGAAAAAGCGCGCATGCGGCTTGCCGTCCTTAATGGTCAATGGGCTTTCCTGCGCTTCATCGACGGCAAGCTGGAGTCAGCGATGGCGATTGAATCGGATGGCGAACGCGTTGTCCAGATCCAGGTGCAGCGCAATCCGGACAAGCTGGCGCATATCATCGCCTCAGGCCAAATGGGCGATCGCCAAGCCAGATAAGCGCCACACGTAAGGCGTTGCGGATTTTTTGGTGCCTTCAGGTCAACACCATGAGTCCGCCTGAATGTCTACCGCTGATCGCCGCTCAAGTCTACGATGTTTTCCAGCGGCGCATTGCCGCATGGGACCCCCGAGTTCGCGGGATGCTCCTTCATCGTCACCTGGAGAGAACCATGACACAGCGCATCAATTACATGCAGCAATCGCCGGAACTGTTCAAGAAGTTCCTTGAGTTCAGCAACCAGCTCGGAACCGGAGCCATCGAGACAACCATCCGCCACCTGGTCGCCATACGCGCCTCGCAGATCAATGGCTGCGCGTTCTGCCTGGACATGCATGTAAAGGAAGCCTACATTCATGGCGAGCGGCCGCTGCGCATTCATCATCTGGACGTATGGCGCGAATCGACCTTATTCGCTCCCAGAGAACGCGCGGCGCTAGCCTGGACCGAAGCCTTGACCCATCTGCCGGCACAAGGCGTGTCCGATGACACTTACGAACGGGTACGCGCGCAGCTGTCCGAAAAGGAACTGTCCGACCTGACGTTCGAGGTGATGTCCATCAATGCATGGAATCGGGTGAACGTCGCTTTCAGGACGGTACCGGGCTCGGCCGACAAGGCGTTCGGCCTGGACAAGGCGAACCTGGATTGAGTCCCTATTGACAATTCAATCCGCCGCCAGCGCCCGCTCTAGAAACTCCAGCCTATCCTGGCCCCAGAACGATTCTCCGCGATAGACATACCACGGGGCACCGAATACCTGCAGCTCTATCGCTTCATTCGTGTATTGCTCGTACAGGCCCGCACCGGCCTCACGGCCGGCATGCAGGGCGGCGCCATCCAGGCCGCAATCATTGGCGATCTGGATCAAGGTCGCGGTATCGGCAATGTCGCGCTCTTCGGCCCAGACCGCGCGCAGCACCGCGCCGGACAGCTTCAGGGCGCCATCGCTATCGCCGGCCTTGATCACCGACGCAATCATCTTGGCCGCGTCTGTCTCATCGACCGGAAAAAACCTGGGCTGCACATTAAGCGGCAGGTCCAGGTAATGCGACCACCGCTTCAGCTCGGTAAGTCGATAGGCTTGACGCTGAGGCGGACGCTTGTTCAGCGGCAGGCCGCCGGACAGCGGAAATATCCTGGCCAGATCGGCGGGCTTGGGTTCTATGAGAGCGCCATGCTGCCGGGCAAGGCCGATCAGCCTTTCATGGCCCAGGTAAGTCCAGGGCGATTTCGGTGAAAAGTAATATTGAATCGTCTTCATGTGCCACGCCTTATTGTCGTCGTCGGGAAGATCTAACTTTACTACCTTGCCCGGGATTGGACAGCCATTTGGCGCGCCAGCGCCCAGCCGCGATCTCGTTATGCATCAGTTCCTCGAGCAGGCCATAAATATGCTCGGCCGCGGGCGTCATGGAAAAAAGGCGCGATCTCGACAAATAAACCGTACGGCTCAGGCGCCCCCCTTCGATTACGGCCACATCCAGCGCGGCCGCCCCGACGTGCTCGTCCATGGCACAGGAGGGAAGGATCGTATAGCCCAGTCCCGCCCGGACCCCGGCGATCAACAGCCCTGGCGCATTGATTTCGGCTACGACATCGGGCTTGAAACCCTCCGCCGCGCAAGTGCGCTCTATCTCTTCTCTTATGCCGTTGGGGCGGCTGAGCATCAGGAGAGGCAGTTTGGCCACGTACGCCATTGTGCACTCTGTCAGACCTTCAAGCGCGCCATGCGGCCCGACCAAATGCAAGGACTCGGAAACAAGAGGCATCATGGAAAGCCCCCCTTCCGTTGTATTGTCGAACGCAATGGCCACATCCAGCTTGCCCTGCGCCAAAAGCTGGGCAAGCATGGAGCTCGGCCCCTCGATGACTTCCAGCCGGATCGACTTCAGATTGCTTCGTACTTCGCGCATAAGGGGTACGCCAAGCAATGTTGACATGGTCCAGGGCAAGCCCACCGTCACCGGACCCGCCGGCCCGGTATCGGTCTGAGCGGCAATCAAGTGGGTTGCTTCGATCTGCCTGAGCACCGATTGCGCCTGCCGGTAGATGGCGGCACCCACCTCGGTGGGTGTCACGCCCCGTACGCTGCGTACGAGCAGCTTGACGCCCAGTTCCTCTTCAAGGCGGTTGATTTGCTGGCTTAGCGCCGGTTGCGCCACATGCAGGGTCTGCGATGCGCGTGACACGCTTCCGACATCGACAATGCATACAAAATATCTTAGTTGCTGCAGTTCCAAACAGATTCTCCTCGCCTCTACATGGCCCCATATCGATAGGCTATAGCGGTAGACGCATTTCATATTTTACGAAGGGCGCCGGCCCTCCTATAGTCGGAAGCTTATCAGGAGGACGGCCAATGAGTGGAGAGATTGTGCTGCGGCGCGATGGATACGTCGCGACCATCACCATAGATAACGTTGCCAAGCGCAATGCCATGACGCAAGCCATGTGGATCGAAATGGGCGACGCGGTGCTTGCGCTTGGCAACGACACGCAACTGCGCTGCATCGTCATACGCGGCAAGGGCGCCCAGGCATTCGGCAGCGGCGCGGATATCGACGAGTTTGAGAAAATTCGGGCAAGCAAGGCCCAGGCTATCGAATTCGGCAAGCATGGGCATAGGGCCATGCTTGCCGTGCGCGATTGCCCCATTCCCACGATCGCCGCTGTCCAGGGCATATGCGTCGGAGGCGGGCTGGAGCTTGCGGCGGTATGCGATTTGCGCGTGGCCAATGAAAGCAGCCGCTTTGGCGTACCGATAGCCCGCTTGGGCGGTGTACTGGCCTATCCGGAACTGGAAGGCTTGCTGCGCCTTGCCGGCCCCCAGGTCACACTGGAGTTGCTTCTGGAAGGAAGATTGATGGCGGCCGCCGAGGCCTACGAAAAAGGCCTGCTGACACGCGTTTTTGCAGATGCGGACTACGAGGAAGGCTTGCAGAAGATCGTCAACAGCATCGTGGCGGGCGCCCCTTTGTCGGCCCGCTGGCACAAGAAGTTCGTCGCCAGGCTGCTTCAGGGCTCGGCCATTGACGAGACCGAATCAAGCGAAGGCTACGACTGCTTCGACACGAACGACTTCAAGGAAGGATACCTGTCTTTCCTGGGCAAGCGTCCGCCCGCCTTTACCGGAACATAAGAAACATGGTTCAAATGTCGACTTCCAAAGGCCCTTTGGCCGGACTCCGCGTGGTGGAAATGGCCCACGTCATGGCCGGGCCCGTGGGCGGCCTGCTGTTGGCGGACATGGGCGCCCAGGTCATCAAGATAGAGAAGCTGCCTGGGGGCGACGACACCCGCCGCACCACGCCCCCCGCCATCCATGGCGAATCGGCGTCTTTCATGATCCTCAATCGGAACAAGCGCGGCGTCGCCGTGGACTTGAAGGCGGAGCAAGGCCAGGCGCTGGTCAAGCGCTTGCTGGAGCAAGCCGACATCGTCATCGAGAATTATAGGCCGGGCACCATGGAGAAAATGGGACTGGGTTATGACGTGCTCCAGAAGCTGAACCCCCGCCTTGTGTATTGCAAGATTACGGGCTTTGGACTTACCGGCCCGTACGCGCAACGAGCCGGATACGACCTGATCTCGCAGGGCATGGCCGGCCTTATGAGCCTGACCGGGGAAGGACCAGGCCGCCCCCCCGTCAAAGTCGGCGTCCCGGTGGGAGATGTGACGGCCGGCATCCTCGCCGCGACAGGAGTCCTTGCCGCCTACATCGAACGTTTGCGCACCGGCCAAGGGCAGTACGTCGATACGTCGCTGATGGAAGCCTCCGTCGTCCATACCTACTGGCCGGCCGCCATGGCGTTGGCAACGGGCCAATCACCCGGTCCCATGGGCTCCGCCCATCCCGTCGCCGCGCCCTACCAGGCCTTTCCAACGCAGGATGGCTGGCTCAATATCGGCGCCATCAGCAAGGCCACATGGATCGGCGTTTCGGAAGTCCTCGGGCTGCCGGGCTTATTGACCGATGAGCGTTTCGCGGATAATGGCGGTCGCATGAAACATCTTGATGAACTGGTCAAGCTGATGTCCGATGTGCTTCAAACCCGGCCGACGGATTACTGGGTAGCGGCGTTCGAGCGCGCCGGCGTACCCGCGGGACCCGTGAAGAACATCAGACAAACCCTGGATGATCCGCAAACACGGGTTCGCGACATGGTGATCAAGGTGGACCACCCCGTTGCGGGCGAGATCGATGCACTGGGACTGCCGATCAAGTTTTCAAACGGAAATGGGGTCACCCGGCGCGGCGCCCCGCTATACGGTGAACACACAAGGGAAGTGATGGCGGAAATAGGTTATGCGGAATCAGAAATTCAACAGCTCATACAAGCTGGAATCGTTCACGCACATGATGATGCACCCTTGTAAGGCACACTAATAATCACCACCGGAGACAAAATATGAAATTGCTTCAAAAGGCCAATCTTCCGCAGCTTGTACTGGCTTCATTGATCGCCATCACGGCCATGGGTCTGCCGGCGTCCGTACGCGCCGCCTGGCCGGAAAAGCCGCTGCGGATTGTCGTGCCCTCATCGCCCGGCGGCAGCGCGGATGCCGTGGCCCGCATGGTGGGCGACCGTCTTTCACGCACGCTGGGCCAGCCCGTCGTTGTCGAGGACAAAGGAGGTGGCGGCGGCAACATCGCCACGGATATTGTCGCCAAATCCGCCGCCGATGGATATTCGCTTTTGCTTACCGGCAACAATCATACGGTCAATGTTTCGCTGTTCAAGCCGGCGCCTTACCAGTTGTCCGACTTCGCTCCTATTATTGAATTGACCAGGGGGCCGTCGGTGTTCGTCGCCGCCAACAACGCTCCTTACGACACCTTGTCCGACCTTATCAAGGCGGCAAAGGCCAACCCTGGATCCATACCTTTCGGAAGCCCCGGCATCGGCTTGCCCAGCCACATCGCATTTGAAATGTTCGCGCATACAACCGGGATAAAGATGATACACGCGCCGTACAGAGGCTCGGGACCGTCCTTGTCGGACGCGGCCGGCGGCCAGATCCCGATCGTGACAGCAACCCTTGCCGCGGCAATGCCGCTTATCAAGGCCGGCAAACTGAAAGCGCTGGCCGTGACGTCGGAGGAACGCTGGCCCAGCTTGTCAGAGGTGCCGACGGTCACAGAGGTCATTGGACAAGCTTTTCAGCACCTGACATGGCTTGGCGTCCTGGCGCCGGCCGGAACGCCCGAGGCGGTGATCAAGAAACTGAATACTGAAATCAACGCCGTGCTGCAAGATCCAAAAATCAAGGCGACGCTGGATACTCTGGGCACGAATCCGGTCGGCGGATCCAACGAAGCATTCCATCAGATGATAGAAAACGAAGCCAGGACCTCTGCAACGCTGATTCAGAATGCCGGGATAAAGACGGAATAGGTAAACAATCCGAAGGCTGCTTCACAAGCCAAACATCAAGGAGCGATGCGCGGCGACGCCCGCCATTGCGCCATCGCCCACGGCCAGCGCCACATTGCCCGCCAGCCTGGCCGCATCGCCGCATGCGAACACCCCCGGAACAGAACTTGCCTGGGTCGAGTCCGTCCTGATCTGCAGGCCCATGGGCATCTCGTCGAACTCGCAACCCAGTTGCGCCGCGATGGGGCTGCCCGGCAGGATGCGTGTAATGGTAAATAGCCCGTCCAGGGGAATTATGCGGCCATCTTTCATGACGACATCCAGCGTCTCGCCGGCCAGGCGCTCGATCATGCCGTCCTGGATATGGACGCCGCGCGCCCGCAATGCCGCTAGCTGTTCGGTGTCCGGCGCAAAGCTTCCGTTCAGGAAGAATGTGGTCTCGCCCCAATCCGGAAGCATGAGCGCGTGATGCATGGACAACGGCGAGCTGGCCAGCACGCCTATACGTCCTTGCTGCAATTCGTATCCATGGCAATAGGGGCAGTGGAATACGGTACGCCCCCAACGCTCTGCCAAACCAGGAAGGTCGGGCAGATGGTCGACGATTCCGGTGGCAAGAATGATCCGCTTTCCCTTGACCGCGGACATTCCGTCCACGAGTACAAGAAAGCCGTCTTCGGTTTTTTCCGCCCGCTGAGCCTGGGCCTCCCGCCAATCCACGGTGCCATAGGCCAGCAACTGCGCGCGCCCTTGCGCCGCAAGCGCATCCGGCGGCGTTCCATCGCCCGTCAGGAACCCGTGCGAGGCGGCGGCATAACGGTTGCGTCTTTGCCCCGCATCAATCACCAGCACTGAACGACGCGCGCGCGCCAGTTGCATTCCCGCGGACATGCCCGCATAGCTTCCGCCAATAATCACGACGTCGTAGTCCATCAGATTCTCCCGTGTTCGTTCTTCCAATATCATGTATCTTATATTGATACATGATATTAATCAACAAGCCGTTCACGGTAAGAATCCCGAGGGTCTATGTGTTCGCTGGGCGGTGAGGGCTACTGCCTTTATTGGCGCACAGGGTATCGAAGTCGCCCGCCAGATCGGCCAGACTGACAGCCTTGAGCCGGGAAACCAGCAGGGATTCCGCTTGCTCGAACGCGTCCTTGAGCGACGCATTCACCACGCGCTCGACACCGCATTCGGGGTGATCGTTATCGATGCCTATGGCAAATATCTTGGGACCACCCACGGCTTGGTGGATATCCAGCAGCGTGACCTCATTCAGGTCGCAGGCGATGGTCCATCCGCCGCGATGTCCCTTCTCGGAACGGACATAGCCCGCCCGCCGCAGACCCGCCATCGTGCGCCGGACAACGGCGGCATTCGTCGAAAGCATGCCGGCGATCTCTTCGGAAGTAAAAGGCTGGTCATGCCTGGCCATATGAAGCAGGACGTGCAGCATGCGTGAAAGGCGGCTATCTGTTCTCATTCGATTTAAGGGTCTATGCGGCGGTTCCGATTTCCTAAGCATACATGGAACTGCGTACTTGATGCTCCGCCCCGCATCCGACGACGGTGTTAAGATCGATTCCATCGCCGGCCTGCCAGCCGGCCTTGGCAAAAACCTAACCGTCGGAGCGCACATTGAAATACCGAAAACTTGGCCACACGGATCTTGACGTCAGCCTGATCGGCCTGGGCACCATGACCTGGGGCGAGCAGAACACCGAGTCCGAAGCGCACGAGCAGATTGATTACGCCTTGTCGCGCGGGGTGAATCTGGTGGATGCCGCCGAAATGTACCCCGTGCCCCCAAAGCCGGAAACACAAGGCCGTACGGAAACGTATATTGGCACCTGGCTGGCCAAGACGGGGCGGCGCAAGGACATCGTACTGACCAGCAAGGTCTCGGGCCCCGCCACCGACCCGAAACGCCCCGGCCATATTCGTGGCGGCCAGACGCATCTGGACCGCAAGAACATGACCGAAGCGCTGGACGCCAGCCTGAAGCGCCTGCAAACCGATTATCTTGATCTGTACCAGTTGCATTGGCCGGATCGCACCACAACCACATTCGGCCGCCCCCACTATCCCTGGAAAGACGACGCCTACACGGTGCCCATCGAGGAAACCCTGGAGGTGCTGCAAGACTTCATCAAAGCCGGCAAGGTGCGCCATATCGGGGTATCGAACGAAACGCCTTGGGGCGTGGCGCAATATCTGAAGCTTGCCGAAACGCGAAACCTGCCTCGCATCGTTTCCATTCAAAATCCCTACAACCTGCTCAATCGCGTCTACGAGAACGGCCTGTCGGAATTCAGCCACCTGGAAGGGGTGGGACTGCTGGCGTACTCGCCATTGGGCATGGGCGTATTGGCGGGCAAGTACCTTAACGGTGCCCGCCCGGAGGGCGCCCGCATGACGCTGTTCACGCGTTTCATCCGCTACTCCTCGCCCCAAGCCGAAAGCGCCACGGCCGAGTATGTGCAGTTGGCCCGCGATCAGGGCTTGTCGCCCGCAACCATGGCGCTGGCGTTTGTGAACCAACAGCCTTTTGTGACCAGCAACCTGATGGGCGCAACCGGGCTCGGCCAATTGAAAGAGAACATCGAAAGCGCCGGCGTAACCCTATCGAAAGACGTACTGGATGCCATCCAGGCCATCCATCTGCGTTATCCGAATCCATCGCCTTGATGGACGGATAGGCGACGCCGCAAAGCAAACGCCGACAAGGTGGCCGATGCGTGCCAAAAGCCTCAAGGCATGGATCAGGCGGTCAGCATGACTCGATTGCGGCCGAACCTCTTGGCTTCATAAAGCAGGCCGTCCGCCCGATTCATGAGCGTATACAGCGTATCAGTCAGCTTGCCCGATGCGACGCCTATGCTTGCCGTTACCCTATGCGTACGCGGCAATCCGGGAAACTGATTTGCGGCCAGGCTTACCCGGATTCTTTCTGCCAGATCCCGCGCGCCCAGCACATCGGTGGCCGGCAGCAAAATGGCGAACTCTTCGCCGCCGATACGGCCGGCGATATCACCCGTCCGAATGGTGCGTCGAATGATTTTCCCTACTTCGGCCAGCACCGCGTCGCCTACCGCATGGCTATACGTATCGTTGATGAGTTTGAAATCATCAAGATCCACCAACAGCAGACTGGTGACGGCGGTGCCGGCGGTGCGCCGGTTCAGGACAGGCTGCGCCTGGCTCACGAAACCGCGCCGATTCAACATGGTTGTCAACATGTCGTGATCACGATCACGCCGCAACTCCACGATTTTCTTTTCCAGAACTCCAATCAGCAATAGCACCGCCAACACAACGATGAAAAGCACGGAAGCAAGATGCGTTGCGGCCCAGCCAGCCGCATCTTCAGCACCGGGCGCCTCGCTGGCCATCGGCGCCACCGCCAAGCGTATCGCATACAAGAACAGGCTGAGCGTAAAGCTGGTGTAAACCCAATAAAGCGCCCGATTGGCGAAGCTGCCACGCCGAAGCACACCTATCCTGGACCAGGCCAGCAGCAGTATGAAACCGCAACCGAAATTCAGGATGTGCATCCGTGTCGCGAGCCGTGGACTGACATAGAAGAAATAAAGTTGCCCAGCGACTATCGCGGCAAGCACGGCAGCGTAGAGGGCCGGACTGAAGTCCTTTTCTCGGGCACGGCACACAAAGCCGGCTGCCAGCAGCCAGGCGCTGAGCGAAAAAAAGATGTTTGCCAGCACACTACTCGCGTCCAGTCCACGCGCAACAAACAAACCGTTAAAAGCCGCGCCGCCGGCAAAGCATGCAAACGCGGCGGCCTGGTAGAGCATGCAACGTTGCTTGCCATGCTTGCGCCATATCCACATGAAGCATGAAGCAAACAGCAGAGCCAGCGTCGGTCCAAGCAGCATCAACGCCTGCTCCGCACTAACAGGTTCAAACTTCATAGAAGCATCGATTCAGAATTGATCTGGGAGATTTCCACAATGTAGCCTTGGGCGTCGTGGTGAATAGTCGCTATCTTGGTGACGGCCAGACCGTCCACCTGATCCAGAGTCAGCGCAAAGCTGCGTGCCAAGTGTCCGGCCCCGACCGCCTTGAGCGGTTTGCGGCGATCCTGATCCTTGAAGCGCCAATGGTTGTATAGCGCCCAGGCAATCAGGATCGCGGCGTTGGCTGCGGCAATGACGGCGTAACTGGATAACGTGCCCAGCGTGGGGGAAAAAAGCGGCAGCAACGGTGCCCGCGGACCTTGCGCCGCGCCGTATATGATGGCCAGTATGCCGGTGCCGAACAGATAAACAAAACCGATCCATCCGATGATGGTCAGGACCGCGTCAAGCAGAAGGCCGGCACGGGAACGTGCAGTAGTGATGATCATGATGCATCTGAAGATTTAATACCCCGGTCGGGACTGGTCCAGCGCGCACGCCGGGCCCGCCTGCGGAGCATGACTTTGGGAAAACTGATTAGCGTCGTGAACAGGCTTACCATCCAATAAGCCAGCGGGTACCACACAACCCAGTACAAGGAACGCAGCAAACGGGGTTCGTAGCGTGAATCGATCAAAAGGCTCACAGCAAACTGCAGCAGGCATACCACGGCCAGCATCATGCCGGTGAATGCGGGCGGCAGCAGATTGGCGATATGCAGGTTATTGGGCAAGGGAGTGAACTGGTTGACTATCCAGAGAACAACGGATATGGCGAACGCGAAGGCCCACAGTGTTGACAAGCCGAACTCCGCCATCAGGGGCCACAAGCGACGATGGTGCCAGACCCAGATCGAACGCAGATTCTTTAGAAAGACCTCGGCCCCTCCCTGGGCCCAACGCAAGCGCTGCTTCCATAGCCCTCGCAATGTCTCCGGCATCAGGATCCAGCACAGGGCGCGCGGCTCATAAAAGATGGACCAGTGATCAAGCTGCAGCTTCCAGCTGATATCGATGTCTTCGGTGATCATGTCCAGGCTCCAGTAGCCAACCCGGTCCAGCGCTGTGCGCCGGAATGCGGAGATCACACCCGAGACGGTGAACACCTTGCCATACACGCGCTGGGTGCGTTTGATCAATCCGATAATCGACGAAAATTCCCCCACTTGAACACGGCCGATCAGCGTCGACCTTGTGCGGATACGCGGGTTTCCGGTGACGGCTCCCACCCGAGGATGAGCAATCAGCGAAGCCACCAGGAACGCGGCCGCGTCCGGGTCGAGCACCGCGTCGCCATCGATGCAAACCAGATACTCGCTTTTGGCTACCAAGGCGCCCATGCGCAAAGCCATGGCCTTGCCCTGATTACGCTCCAGGTGGATGACACGCAGCTTGTCATGCCTAGCGGCAAGGCGATTCAACATCTCGCCGGTACCGTCCACCGAGCCGTCGTTGATGGCAATCACTTCGACATGCGGGTAGCGCTGGGCCAGCGCCGCCATCAAGGTTTCCTCGCCATGTTCGACTTCGTTATAGCAAGGCACCAGAATCGAAATCAGCGGCTCGCCGGGCAACTGCGGTATCTCTTGATTCTTGTCGCGCGGCCAGTGGCGCTCCCAATGCCACCAGAAGTACAAGCCTCCGGAGATCCACAAGCCCGACATCAGCAAGGGATAGAAAAACACAAAACCAAGCAAGGCCTCGCTGGTCAGCACGAGCGTGAACCCGAAGGGCACGCCAAGCACCAGGCATAGTATGAGTAAGGCAAACAGGCGATCAATCATGGAGCTGGATACCAATTATCGGAAATGGCAGGGCGAATGTCGCGCAGCCGGGGGTGATCCGTGGCGTAATCGTCGGGGTAGTAGCCGAAGCTGCGGGCACCGCGCAATTGCAGCCGCTTCATCCAATCCGCCAAGGTGCCGGTGTCGATGGGCGTCGCTTCGGGCCGTCCCGGCCCCCTGCGCCAATCCCGACTCTGAAGCTCGAAAACGGTGTGATTCAAAGCATCGGGACTGCTCTGGGCGACGGCATCGACCAGCCGGTCGAGCCAGGCGTGCTCCTGTCCGCGAGGAACGTTCTCCATCAATGGCATGGCCATGGGTGCCGTCCAGTCATACGCTTTCAGGAAGTCGTCCAGGTTCTGGGCGAACCATGTCTCGCTTTCGGGCTGTAGTATGGGGGCGGCGAAGATGTTGCGGGCAGTCTTCAGTTTGGGACCACGGATGGCACGCACGCGGTCGGCCAGCTCGATTGTAAAGTCGACAAGGTAGCGGCTCTTGAAGCGCGTCCAACGCTGAAGTGTGGCGGGGTCCGCACGCAGTTGCTCGATAGTGCCGGGCAAGCCGGCCTCCCGGTAGGCAGCAAGCGCGCCGGGACTTGCATCCTCAAAGTCGCTCAGAAGCGCATCATCGTGAAACAGGATGCCATCGAAGAAGGCATGGCGTGCAAGATCTTCATAGATATCACCGATATGTGCGCGAGCCAAGGGGTCGAATGGAGACAGCCGCTGATATTGGCCAGGATCCACAATGGGAGAAGCCTGCGGTCTGGTTGGATCCCAACGTGTGACGCGCGCTATGCCTGCGTCCAGATCAAACGAGAGCACCGGCATCCAGGCATAAACTTCGATATCAGCGCGATTGCGAAGTTGCCATGCCGCGCGATTGAAAAGATCGGCGCGCATCGGCAACAGGCGATTCGGAAAGTAGAGCGACCTCACGGTACCGTCGCCCGATGGATCGGCAAAGGCCTGCAGGAATACGGTATTGACCCGCATGTCCTTGATACGTTGCACCAGCTCACCCAGATTGCGTTCCATCTGCACGGGATCGGCATCGTAGACATAATCGAGATCCACATGGGCCACTCGCATGAAGGGCCTTGCTTCCATGCCCACGATGCTTTCCGCAAACGTCCGAAGCTGCGGATCATTGGCCAACAGCAAGCGCGGCGCGGACATAAGCCTCCCAACGCTTGCCGGACCGTCCTCGAGCGTAAGCGCCAGTTCATAGCCGCTGTCGGCCACAATACGCAGCGCGCTTCCACCTTCAGCTCCGTATGGCCAGACCCATACCCGCGGCGGCTTGCCTGTGGCCTTCCGAATCTTCTGGGTAATCCGGGCCACGTCCTGGCTCATCCGGCGCTTGAAGGATGTATCGGTTTCGTAGCTTCCTGTGCGGTCGTCATAAATACGAATGGCCGCTGCTGGCTGGGTGTTGCCTTGTGGATTGGCGCTAGCTCCGTAATGCGACGCATCGGTGTGCGCCGCGATCTCCACCAGGCCGGAGCCTGAAATTTCAGCGATCTGAGGCCAGGTCAGGAAGCGTCCGCGCGCCGTCATCGCGCCGCCGAAGTCAACGTCCTGGCCTAGGGGCGTGTCCATCCATGCCCCTACTGGCGCCAGCACGGCCGGCCAGCCGAACGCCTTCAACACAGGCAGCACACGTGTGTAGAAACTGCGGTAGCCGTCGTCAAAACTGAGCAGCACGGCGCGCGCCGGCAACGGCTTCCGCCCTTGCCGCGCCTCGATGATCTGATCGACCGATACGGCCTGATAGCCGTTCTCGCGCAGCCAGGTAAGCTGTTCGACCAGCTTATCGGTACGAACGCTCAGGTAGGACTGATCCGGGTCCTGGTCTTCCACATCGTGGTAGGCCAGCGCGAGGAAATGGTTTTCAGGCCAGGGCTTGTCGCGCTGCGCGACCGGCCGATCTTTCGGCGCGACATAGACCGGGATGTCCTTGGCGCATGCTGCAACCAGCACAAGGATGAGCATCAACAGGCCGGATATGAAAATACGATTGCATTGACTGTGCATAACGGGATCAGAAACGATAATTAAGATCAAAGACGATGCGCAATTCCTGCTCGCGCTCCCCGTCGTAAGGCCGGCTGATGCCGGTCAGCATTACACCCATGTCCAGCACATCGTTGCGGCGATAGCGCTGACCGTAGCCCAACGCCACCACGCCGCCGACGCCATGGCCACGCTGGCTGTATCCACCCGCCGCGACCGTGCCGATCTGCTCCCAGACGGTCTGGTAATGCCTGTACAGTGTGTGCGTCCCACGCAGCCCGGGCAGAACCATGAAATCGGAGCGCGGGTTGAAGTAGGGCACATCGCTGCCGCCACTATTGCGCTGGGCTGCCATCTCCAATGCGCCGTCAAGCTTGAAATGCGGGCCGGTGTAAAGACGCTCCCGTCCCTGCAGGCTCAGGCCTTGCCGATCATTGCCGTCACTGAAATGGGAGAACGCGGCCGACAGTCTCCATTCGCGCTGTTCATGAGCACGCCAGCGCACATACGCCTCGGCGCTATTGGATGAAATATCGCTGCGCAGGGCACGCAACGGCGTATTGCGGGACATTACTTCGCCTGCGACACCCAGTTGCCAGCGATCATCCACGTCATAGTCGACCGCCAGCCGCAGGCCCGGCTTGGTGCCGTGGCCATAGTTGTGGGACGACACCTCGCCTTCGACAGTCAGGTCCCTGCTGCGCCACTGCGCACCCGCCCGCAGCCATCGATAGTGCGCATCGCCTTCATCAAAAGTTCCCCGGCCATAGCCCCCACCCCCGAAAACCCGCCAGTTGTAATCAATGGGCGAGGAATAGACCACTGTATCGATGCCAAGGTCATGGCCGCCATACACCGGGCTATCGTTCGCCAGGCCCCGATAGCCGCTTACCCGCAGTTCGGGTTTGTTGTGGACCTCCCACTCTCTGCTCAACCTGCGCACATTCAGATTCTCGGGATACCGCTCATGCGTGTCGCGGCTCAACGCTTCGGCCTGGCGCCATTCTTGAAGGTCCATGGCGGTAAATCCCTGCCCGGTCTCCACCGCCACGCTGCGCGGCGCGAGGGTTTCGGCCATCTTGAGCAAGCGTTCGGATGAGCGCGGCAGCAGCCTGGAGCGATAGACCGTCGCGAGGTCGGCACGCAAACCCGTGTGGTTGGGCGCACTGCGAACCATTTCTTCCAGTTGCCGCTGCGCCGCCGGTGTGTCGTCAGCCTGCAGCCGCGCCGCCCCCTCCAGGCGGCGGCTCTGCAAGTACAAGTCATTGGGCATGGGCAAGGCCAGGCCCTTGTAGTACAGCCAGGGCGCATAACGCGACTCGGGCTCATCAATCACGCTGTCCGCATCGACGAACTGTTCATTCTCGGCATAGGCGTAGTACAGGCCGCTTTCAGTGTTGAACCGCTCCACCGTATCGGCCCGTCTTGTATCGTGACTTTGAGCAAGCCCGCGATAGAGATCGCGAGCCTTGTCCGGGTGACGCTCATACAAGTAGGCGGACGCAACATCGTTCAAGACATAGCTCGGCACAACCACGCCTTCGGCCACCAGCGCTTCGTACTCACGTATCACGTCCTTCATGCGCACTCGTGAATGCAGCGCACTCAACCGATCGATGCGCGCCCGGATGATATCCGCGCGCGCATCGGATCCAGGCTTTTCCCAGTCCTCGATCAGCGCCTCGTATCGGGCCAGTGTTCGGTCGGCGATGGCAAAACGTTCGGATTCGCTGCGCGACGGCATCGCGGAGATCCGCACTTGCTCCGCTACGGCATCCAGCTCCAGCCCGCGCATGTGGATATCGCTGAGCAGGTCCGGGTGCTTGCGGGCCTGCTCCAGAGCACTGCCGGCCAAGCGGGCGCGGCTCAGGGCGAAGACATATTCGCGCTGAACATCCCTGCTGCCCGGCGCAAGCTTCATCGCCTGGTCAGTGTGAAACAGAGCATCGTAGGGCTTTCCATCATGCGTGTATACGTAGGCCAGCGCCAGTTTCAGGCCGGGATTCCGCGGATGCCGCTTGATCCGGGCCAAACCGGTTTGCAAGGCATCGTCGACACGCCCGGCATCCGACAATGTCATGATTTCGCCTGCTGCAAATGCCGTTACATCCGGGTAACGCGCGGCGCCCTTGCGGAACAGCGCGATAGCCTGTGGCCAGCGCCTCAAGTCGCGATAGCTGCGCGCCGCGGCCAGCAGCGCGTCCGCAGGCATAGTGCGAGCTACGGGTATGGCCTCGTACGCCGTCACCGCTTCGGCTGGGCGGCCCGCCCAGCTTGCAATGGTGATGTGATCGTACACGGCGCGGGATGTGGTCCCGGGCTCATGCTTGCGCAGCATCTCGAGCGCCGGCCCATAATCGCCGTCGCGCGCCCTGGTGATCAGACGGTCATACTCCGACGAAAAGTCGGCCTGCGCCAAATACGGCACTCCCCACAACGAGACGGCGCATATGCCGCCTACCATGCAGGCTTGCCATCCAGTGCGCAGGCGGCAAAAGTAATTCGAACGTTTTCTGAACAGGAGCATCTATTTGAATCGCAGCTATAGGGCAACGGCTCATATCAATCTCCAATGATTGACAGTGATTTTTCAGCACTTGAGCCGGATTGCGACAAACGCTGGCCAGGGGGCAGGTCGTCGCGCATCGTTGGCGCGGTCGCGCCGTTATCCCCTGGCCCGCCCATTTGGGAGATGGGTTGGGAAGGACACAAGAGACTTCGTTTTGAAGCCGCTATTCTGGCGTAGCGAGGCTGTCCAAACTTATGCTTTTTGGACTAAACGTTTGGAATAATCACTATCGCCAAGACTCATATGTCAACGATGGTAAATTGGCGTGCCATCACTCCCGGCTGCCGCTCATACCAGCGGTCCGAGCCGCATATCGGAGCCCAAAAACCGAGGTCGGAGTGAATGCAGGCGGCTTATTGCGCGTGCTTGCGGAACGCCGAGGGCGCCTTTCCCCAGAACTTCCGAAACTCGGTCGAAAAGTTCGTGGCTCTTGAGTAACCCACCTCTGCCGCAATGTATGAGATATCCATCGTCGTTTGCGACAGAAGCAGCGCGGCTTTGCGCATACGCTCATGACGGACGAATTCAAATAAGCTCATTCCTGAACAGGCTTCGAAGGCCGCATTCAGGCGCCGCTCGGACACTGACAACATAGCGGCAAGCTCCGACGCATTCAATGGACTGTCCTGCCGTTCCCTGATGATCCGCGATGCAGCGGTAAACAAGGTCTTGTACGCGGCCGGCACGTTCGATTGCGCATCCATGTCGACGCGTGGAGCAGCTCCATCGGCAGGGGATCCCAGCCCGCGATCCCGAGCGATCTCCAGGTGAATGCGCACGCGCTCCAGCACTTCTTCGGGCTGGAATGGCTTGACGATATAGTCCACGGCTCCCGAGCGAAGGCCGGTAAGGCGATCTTCCAGCCCCTGATGCGCGGACAGGAAGAGGATGGGGATGCGCGCGGTGACCGGGTTGGCCTTGAGCATGCGGGCGACGATAAAACCGTCGGGATTGGGCATGCGCACGTCAAGCAATATCAAATCCGGCTTGTTGCTCACCGCCCGGGTGTAACCCTGAACCCCATCCATGGCGACCGTAATACGGTAGTCTTTGCTGCCCAGCACTTCGACCAGAAGACGAAGCTGTTCGGGATTGTCATCGATTAAAAGGATATGTTGCGGACTATCTTGCATGGGGGCCAAATGTTCTGTATCGAATTCGGCTCTTCCGCATAAGAAGGGCCTGGCGGGATGCCTATTAAACTTTTTTGAGGGCCAGGATTAATGAAGGCAATACCAATGTCCCCTGAATTCTATCCTAGGACTGACGATTGGGCGGCACTCGTAATGCCTCCAGCTCCTGCTGAAGCAAACGGGCAATTTCCCCTTGGCGTTTCAAGGGCATGCGTTCAGTCACCGCGCTGACGCTCATCGCCAGAACCGCATTTCCCCGTTCGTCCGTCAAGGCGCAACCGACACCCATTGCTCCGCGCACCGCATAGTTTTGCATCACCGCATAGCCGCGCAACTGTGCGTTCTTTCGCAAGCGATGGATGGTCTGAGGCGTCAGCCCTCCGTATTCTTCCAGTCTTAACGAATTGGATTCCACAACCTTGACAGCCAGATCGTCCGGCAAGCCGGCCAGCAATGCCATGCCCGCCGAGCCCACGCCAAGCGGATAGCGCTTGCCTGCATAGGTGGCGAGAATCTGGATGGGATAGTCACCGATTTCCCGATGAAGCGCTACGGACTCATCGCCTTCGCGCGTCACCAGAAAGATGGCATCGCCCAATTTACTGGCAAGCCTGCGCATTGCCGGAATAGCGCGCACCACAACTTCCCGGGTGGCGCTGTTATCCATGGTGCTGACGGCCAAAGACAGGCCTCCTTGTGCATCAGCAAAATATCGTCTTCCATTCTCGGCTTTTTTAACCCAGCCCGCCGACTCAAGAGACAACAGCAAGCGGTGTACTGTCGGCCTCTCGATTCCCGTGCTTCGAGCCAGGTCGGTCACGCGCACGCCTTCCGGGGCGGCTTCTTTTAGCGCCGCCAACAGGGCGAGGCCCCGCGTTAATGCCTGCGGCCCAGTCCTAATAGGTTTGTTCATGCAATGTCCTGTGATTTCTTAACCGTCTGGCCTATCCGCATTTTAAAGTTCGCATTGTGAACACATAATTAAAAAAAAATGATCGCTGTCCGTATCATAGTGCCGCAACACTTTGCCGTAAACCATCAAGGAACGAGTTATGAAATGCAATACGGAATTCCAGCGACGCCGAATGATCAACGTGGCGATTTTGTCCATAGCAACGCTTGCTGCGACTCTTTTTCAATCAAACCATGCGCGCGCAGCCTATCCGGACAAGCCCATCAGTCTGGTCGTCGGCTTCGCCGCGGGGGGGCCTACGGATGTCCTGGCTCGGGTTCTGGCTGCGGAAATTGGAAAAGACCTGGATCAGAGTGTTGTTGTAGAGAACAAGCCAGGAGCGGGGAGCAACTTGGCCGCACGGTACGTCGCCAGGGCCAATCCAGACGGCTACACCCTGCTGATGGTGGCCGTTACAAGCGCGATCAACCAGACGCTTTACTCGAATCCAGGCTTCAATCTTGCCACGGATTTCAAACCTGTCGCGCTTGGCGCGAAAGTTCCAAGCGTCCTTGTTGTCAACCCGGAACTGCCCGTCAAGACCGTTCAGGAGCTCGTGGATTACGCCAAGGCCAATCCCGGCAAGTTGAACTTTGGTTCATCCGGCAATGGCACATCCATTCACGTCGCCGGGGAAATGTTCAAATCCGAAGCCGGTATTGACGTGATGCATATTCCATACCGCGGCAGCGCACCGGCTGCGACAGCACTGGTTGGCGGCCAGATTTCCTTCATGTTCGATAACGTGCCGTCTATCTGGCCTTTTGTGGAAAGCGGGCGTCTACGCGCCTTGGCCGTCACGACCGCGGAACGGATCGATCGATCCCCCGATTTGCCGACCATGGCTGAATCGGGATTTCCCACATTCGATGTTTCGTCCTGGTATGGGCTGGCGGCGCCTGCGAACACACCGGATGAAATCGTCAAGCGCTTGAATGAATCGGTGCAGCGCGTGTTGTCGAAACCGGATGTGCAAGAGCAATTGAAGCGGCTGGGTGTGATGTACGAAAAAACCACTCCTCAATCGTTCGGTCAGTTCATTCAGGATGAAGTCGCCAGGTGGGCTCCCATCGTCCGGGCATCCGGCGCTCGTGTCGATTAAGAGCCAGATGAACATGAAATCACAGCTTGCTAAATCCGCTTTGGACGGGGTCGTCGTCCTGGATGCGTCACGTGTCCTGGCTGGACCGCTATCGGGCCAAATCCTTGGAGACCATGGCGCCGAAGTGATCAAGGTTGAATCTTTCTCGGGCGACGACACACGGCAGTATGGCCCGCCATCCGTCAATAACGACGCGCCTTACTACATCGGGCTGAACCGAAACAAGCAAGACCTTGCACTCGACCTTTCCGAGCCGTCCGGTCGCGACATGTTTCTTCAACTGCTGGGGCAAGTGGATGTCCTGATTGAAAATTTCAAGATCAGCACTTGGCAAAAGTGGGGATTTGACGATCTATCTGTACTGACCGAACGTTATCCAAGGCTGATCCATTGCCGCGTATCGGGCTTTGGAGAAGACGGCGAGTTCGGTGGCCTGCCCGGCTACGATGCGGCTGTTCAATCCCTGTCCGGGTTGATGTCCATCAACGGGACTCCGGAGCATGGTCCTGTGCGCATGGGCATTCCCATCGTGGACATCAGCACCGGAATGAATGCGGCCATGGGTGTCGCCTTCGCCCTGTATGAACGGGAAAAGTCCGGCCGGGGGCAGGCACTGGAGATCACTCTTTTTGATACGGCGCTGGGCATGCTGTATCCGCATACGGTCAATGTCCTGCATGGCGGTGTTGCCCAACGGACGGGCAATGGCCATCCCAACATCGTTCCTTACGATTTGTTCCCGACCAAAACGAACGACCTTTTCATTGCGATAGGCAATGATCGTCAGTTTGCCTCGCTATGCAAAGAACTGGGCAAGCCGGAACTGGCGCAGCAGCCCGAATACGCCACCAATCGCAAGCGTGTCACCCACCGAGTCCAATTGACCAAGGAGTTGACCGAAATGCTGTCCAAGTGTGATGCCAAGGCGCTCTTTCAGCGTTTGATGGACATTGGCGTGCCATGCTCCCCGATGCTGACGGTCGAGGAAGCGCTTGCATTGGACCACACGGAAACGCGAAAGATGCGTGTGGAAATTGGCGACTATCGAGCAACCGGCATTCCGATAAAACTGGCTCGCACCCCCCGCCAAGTACGTCTGACTCCCCCGGCAATAGGACAGCACAGCCGTGACGTCCTTAAGCGCTTCGGCTATTCCGATGACAGCATCGATACCGCAATGCGCGAAAACCTCATCAAATAAACATCATCAACCAATAACCCCAAATGAACGAAATGATTACGATACAAGAACACGGATCCGTCGCGCTGGTTACCTACGATCGCGGCGAAAAGCGCAACGCATTGTCATTGCAAGCCATGCAAAACCTGACAAAAACCGCGGAGCAATTTCGAGACCGGGTCGATATCTCGGTGGTGATTTTGGCAGGAAGCCCCTCGGCGTTCTCGGCCGGCGTCGACCTTAAAGACCCAGCACGCTGGGACATCGACGATAAATCACTTAACGAAAGGCGGCACATCGCAACGTGGGGCGGACGCATGTGCAAGGCATGGGAAGACCTCCCTCAACTGACGATCGCCGCTGTCGAAGGATTCAACG
Source organism: Pollutimonas rozaliensis (assembly GCF_048751585.1). Taxonomy (NCBI): domain Bacteria; kingdom Pseudomonadati; phylum Pseudomonadota; class Betaproteobacteria; order Burkholderiales; family Alcaligenaceae; genus Pollutimonas; species Pollutimonas rozaliensis. Next base: position 304,437 of record NZ_JAZHOB010000005.1, read on the forward strand.
TCGGGGGCGGCATCGCGCTGACACTGGCGTGCGATTGGCGGGTCATGGCCGACAACGCCTTCCTATACGTGCCTGAAGTCCAAATAGGCATTCCACTGGGTTGGCATACCGTCCCCAGGCTGGTCAATATCGTCGGGGCGTCCCGCGCCAAGCAGATCATGCTGCTGGGCGAAAAAATGGACAGCGGCACGGCGGAAGCGTGGGGGCTTGCGGATTGGCTGGCTCCCCAGGGAGAGGCCGTTGCGACGGCACTGGCCCTGGGCCGGAAGGCGGCCGCGTCGCCGGGCTATGTCGTCAGGATGAGCAAGCAGAGCGTCAACGCATATGCCAACTCACTGAACTACGTCAGCACGTTCATGGATGTCGACCAAGCATTGCTGTGCAACGGCAGCGACGATGCGCGTGCCGCAAGAAGCCAGTTTGGCGGAAGCAAGACCTAAGCGGGCCGCCGCGTATGGCGGCTTCCCTTTGATCCGATGCCGCTTGAAAAATAGTGCGGCGTCAAATGCAAGTTAGTTACTCTACGGAGAAAGCGATGAATTGTTCCACAATCAAAACCGCCTTGATCGCCGCGGCGATGCTTGCGGCCTCGCCGGTTCAAGCCGGCTGGCCGGAGCGCCCCATTACCTGGGTGGTGCCGTTTGCGGCGGGTGGCCCCATGGATGTCATATCCCGTCCAGTCGCAAAGAAGATGAGCGAAGAACTGGGTGTGCCCATTGTCGTCGAGAACAAGAGCGGCGCCGGCGGCACCCTTGGGATTGCGGCGATTTCACGGTCCAAACCTGATGGCTATACGATAGGAATCGCCAGCATAGGGACTCAGGCAATAGCCCCGCATATCAATAAAACCGTTAGCTATGACCCGAACACGAGCTTCAGTCCGGTCGGCCTGCTTGGAAAGTACGTCAATGTGCTGATCGTCAATTCGAAATCGGAGTTCAAATCGGTAGCAAGCCTTACCGACGAAGCATCGGATAAATCCAGCAATTTGACGTTTGGCTCCGCTGGTAACGGTTCGTCCAATCATCTGTCAGGCGAATTGCTCAAACTGCTGACCCGTTCGCCCTACACGCATGTGCCTTATCGTGGAAGCGCGCCAGCGCTGACGGACCTGTTGGCGGGCAACATAACGTTTATGTTCGATACGCTGAACACCAGCATGGCCCACTTCAAGAACGGGACGCTGCGCCCACTGGCGGTTACCAGTCCCCAGCGCTCAAAATTCCTGCCTGATGTTCCGACCATGGACGAGGCCGGAGTCAAGGGTTATGCCGATACAGGCAGCGAACTGTGGTGGGGCGTTGTCGGCCCGGCGGGCATTCCGCCGGACGTATTGAAAAAGTTAAACAAGGCTCTGGTCAGCGCACTGGAAGCTAAAGATACACAAGAGCAGTTCGAGAATCAATATGTGGATGCCTGGCCAAGCTCATCCGAAAAGTTTGCGGATGTGGTGAAAAAAAGCCATGCCAGCTGGGGAAAAATCATAACAGAGGCGAATATACGTGTAGATTGAGCGTAAGGGATGATAGGCGGTATGGGGTGCTCATTATCGCGGCACTCCGCCGCTTGAAAACGATCCGCCCCACAGCCAGCATGGACGCCCCAGCTTACGCCAGCGCTCCGGCTATTTCCGCCGTAACCCTAAGAAATGCATCCATGTCTTCGGGCGTATGCACATGCAAAGGCGATACCCGTACGCCGCCCTTCAGCTTGAACGAGTCCAGCATGCGCTTGGAGTAGATACTGCTGGCAACCCGCTCGTAGACGATGACGCCGCGCCGCTCGTATTCCAGGACCGCCCGCGAGAATTCGAGGTCGCCAATGCCGATCATGATAATGAGATCGCGTTTACTCAGGTCGGGATGGTCCAGGTATACCGTTACTTTTGGAATTTGCCGCAACCCCTTGACCGCGCCTTCGCCATTCAATAGCCGCGATAGCAAGGCGCGCTCGTGCAGTTCGATTTGATTCATGCCGCTTTCGAACAAGGCACGACGATCCTGGGAACTGGTGAATTTTTCGCCCAGCCAGCATACATAGGACACAATTTCCGTGAGGGCCGCGAACTGCCACGGCACACCGCTGCCCAAGCCCCATGCGCCGGCGGGCTTTCCATGAAGCTTATGGTGCGGCAGCACTGCAGCCCGCTCTGACAGCCAGGCCATCCCCGAACCGCGCGCGCCAAAAAACTTGTACGGTGCAATATTGATGCCATCCACTGGCGTGCGCTGTAGATCGATCAACCCGTGGGGCGCATGCTGAACGGCATCCACAAGAATGTAAAGATCCGACTTGATGGCTCGCGCTTTCCGGACAATCGCCTCCAGGTCCAGTTTGGCGCCCGAAATATTGGATGCGTAGATAACGTTGAGCAAACATGTATCCTGGTCGATCAAGTCCACCAGTTCGTCGACATCGATGCCGCCCGTATCAGGATTGCTTTGCGCAACCCGCAGTGCCTTACCTGTGCGTTGAGCATAAATGGACATGGCATCGAACGACGACGGATGCTCCAGCGTGGTGGTCACCATGTTGGAGCCAGCAACGTTCTCCGCAATAGTTCGCACCATCTCGAACATAATCGCGGAGGCCGTCTGAGCCGTACAGACGCTACCGCCTTGCGCATTGAGCAGGCAGCGGAAATCCGCCTCGCCGGTCGCTTGAATATCTTGAAGATAACGTGCGACGGTATGAGCCCGCTCTATATTGTCGGGAATAGCATCCAGTTCCGCCATGCGTTCCAGCACGGATTTCAATCGAAAAGCGCCACCGGCATTATCAAAATACAAGCGTTTCTGCCCAGTATGGTCATGATCCACTTGGTGGAATCGAAGCTTGACTTCGGACATGATATCCGCGGGAAGAAACTGGCCTTGGGAAGATGACATACGATGCTCTCGACGTAGTTGGCGTTGCGAAACTACGGCGATTATGGAATCGATCCCCGTTTAAAGAAAGAGAGATTTTTATATAGGAACACATGAAATAAAGCGATGTGTCGGCGTTCTGCCGAGGATTCCCTTTATGAGTATGGAATCTATTTTTGGGATGAGAACGCCTGGAAGTTTCGCCGCAATCACTAGGTGTTATCCCGTATAGAGCACTATCCTCTTGTTCATTTCAAACCGGAGCAAGGGTCTTTACCGAGTGCCTAGCGAGTGCAGAAAATGCCTCCATGATATTGATTTATAAAAGCTTTATAAATACCCCCGTGCAAATTCGACTTTTACAGGCAAAGACATTCCCTGGGGGAATATTCAAGCTGAACATTAATTCCCTTTTTCATCCCTGAAACTTTTTGCATGATGCAGCCAATGGCCATGAAGGCATGCCGAAATAGCTTTGCAGCCGGCATCAAGACAAGACGCGACATGCTCAAGAAGACCGCGCGGCCATATCAGCCAGTTAATCGACAATAATCACCCATCTTCGGAGAGACTCATGAAACTCAAAGACACATTGAAAGCCACAGCCATGGTGCTGGCCCTGGGCGCCAGTTGCGCCGCTTCCGCCAACGCGCTGGACGATGTCAAGAGCCGCAACACGCTGGTCTGCGGCACACTGGGCACATCGGAGCCCTTCAGCTTCCAGGATCCCAAGACGCGCGAAGTCGTCGGCTATGAGGTCGATCTTTGCAAAGAGATAGCGGATCACCTGGGCGTGAAGCTCGAGGTCAAGATGATCTCTGTCGCAGCGCGTATTCCGGAACTGGTTGCCGGCCGCGTCGACGTTGTGGCGGCCAACCTGGGCTGGTCTCCGGATCGCGCCAAACAAATCGATTACAGCTATGCCGACTATGTCAGTCCGCAAAAAATCCTGATCCGCAGCGCCGATGCCGGCACGCTGAAGACACCCGCTGATCTGGCAGGCAAGCGGGTCAGCGCCGTCAGCGGTTCATCCTCCGAAGCAGGCGCGAAGCGGCTTATCCCTGACGTTACCACCGTGACGTTCAAAGATCCCCCAACCTCGTACCTGGCCCTGGTACAAAACAAGGTCTCCGGTTTTGTCGGCTCTGAATTGATGCTGCTGAAATTCAAGCAAGACTCCGATAAATCGGCCGTCAAGGCGGAAATCATCGACAAGGCCCTGTTCACCGAACCTTGGGGCATAGGCGTTCGCAAGGGCGAAAAAGAATTGCTGGCGGAAGTCAACAAGACCATGGCTCAACTGGAAGCATCGGGCAAGGCACAGACCATCTTCGACAAGTGGTTCGGCAAGGACACGAAGTTCTACACCAAGCGCGAATTCAAGTTTGAGGAAATCAAGGGTTAGTCGGAAAAAGGGGCGGTCGTTTCATGAACTACACACTAGATTTCGGTGCGTTGCTCAGCAACGGCTACCCCATGCTGATTCTTGGGGGCCTGATGACGACCCTCAAGATGACTGCGCTTGCCTGGCTATTGGCGTTCGGGCTGGGCAGCGTGCTTGCCATACTGCGCATGCTCGACCGCCGCCCCCTTAACTACATCATTACACTGTATGTGGCATTTCACCGCAACGTGCCCATGCTGGTGCATATCCTGCTTTGGTACTTTGGCGTCGCGGCGCTGCTGCCTATGGCGCTGAACGACGCCGTCAATCGGTGGGGAGGCGAGTTTCTGTTTTCGACGATTGCCATTGGACTGGTGACGGCGGCCTATGTCGCCGAAGATTTGCGCAGCGCGATCCGTGCCATTCCGGACGGCCAGTTGGAGGCGTCACGCTCATTGGGCCTGAGCTATATGCGCTCCATGCGTAAAGTCATTCTTCCCCAGGCATTCACCATCGCCATCCCGCCACTGACCAACCAGACGCTGCTGCTTTTCAAGAACACCAGCCTGGCCATGGCGATCGGCCTGATCGAACTTACCGGCGCGGGGCGCGAGATCGAATCCGCCACCTTCAAGACCTTTGAGGTCTATACCGTCGTCACGGCGCTTTATCTGGCTGTGTCCCTCCTGCTGATGTTCGGCGGGGCCTACATTTCCAAACACCGCGCCGCCGCGGCCAAACGCTGACAGGAGGGGCAATATGCTGGATATTCTTTCTGACAACTGGCTGCTCCTGCTGGTGGGCCAGTATCCCAACGGTGCGATGGGCGGCCTGGTGGCGACCGTCGGTTTGGCACTGATAAGCCTGGCACTGGCATTTCCGTTCGGCATCCTGCTTGCGCTGGGCCGAATCAGCACCATCCGCATTTTCTACTGGCCCAGCACCGCCATCGTCTATATCGTCAGGGGCCTGCCGCTGCTGATGTTTATTTTCTGGGCGTATTTTTTTGTGCCCATCATCATCAATCGGCCGGTGGGCGGCGCCACGACCATGATCGCGGCACTGGTGATCTATGAAAGCGCCTACTTGGCCGAGATCATCCGCAGCGGCATCCAGGCCCTGCCCGCGGGCCAGCTCGAGGCCGGCCGCTCGCTGGGCCTTAGCTATACCCAGACCATGCGGCGCATTATTCTGCCGCAAGCCTTGTACAACACCCTGCCAAGCATGCTCAGCCAGTTCATCTCGACAGTCAAGGAAACTTCGTTGGGGTTTGTGATCAGCGTCCATGAACTGACATTCGCCGCCGCCCAGGTCAACAACATGCTGCTGACCAAACCCTTCGAAGTGTTCGGACTGCTGGCGCTCACGTACTTCACACTCAATTTGATCCTCAGCGGTTTGGTGAAGCTGGTTGAAAACCGCATACAGATCAAACGCACAATGGTTGTTCAGGTGATCTAAATGATTCAATTCAAGAACGTAAGCAAATGGTATGGCGACTACCTGGCCCTTGACGATATCAACGCGCAGGTCAAGCAAGGGGAAGTCATCGTCGTATGCGGTCCTTCCGGTTCCGGAAAGTCAACCCTGATCCGCACCGTTAACCGCCTTGAGCCTATCCAAAAGGGCGAGATTTACGTGGACGACACGCCCGTCCACACCTGCCGCTCGATCGACGAGCTGCGCAGCCATATCGGCTTTGTGTTTCAGCAGTTCAATCTGTTTCCCCACATGAATGTCCTGGACAATCTGATGATGGCGCCGGTCATGCTTGGGCGAATGAACAAGAAGCAAGCGCAAGAGTCGGCGGAGACGCTGCTGGAACGGGTGGGCCTGTCTCACAAAGCCGGCGCGTTTCCCGCTCAGCTTTCCGGCGGCCAGCAGCAGCGCGTCGCGATTGCCCGGGCCCTGGCCATGCGGCCCCGTATCATGCTCTTCGACGAACCCACCAGCGCGCTTGACCCGGAGATGGTGAACGAAGTGCTGCTGGTGATGAAATCACTGGCCAAAGACGGCATGACCATGGTTTGCGTGACGCACGAAATGAACTTTGCCCGGGATGTCGGCGATGTCGTATGGTTCATGGACGCCGGCAAGATCGTCGAAACGGCGCAACCCGAGCAGTTCTTCACACAACCGGCCTCTGATCGGGCACGCAAATTCCTGTCCGATATCAAGCACTGATCATGTGGCAACCACTGTGCCGTAAGGCACGGCAAAATTGCAGCACTCCCGCGCCAGTTCCGCAATCTCCTGGTATAGCGCGCTGTTCATGTTTTTCAAGTACATCGAACAATATTGCGACTGGGGCGTGGGCTTGGTGGTTTGGGCGACGATCAGCTTTCTTTGCTGTACCAGGCTATAAAAATAGTCCACCGGCAGGCACGACACGCCAAAACCGGCAACCGTCAGGCCCGCCATCGCCAAGAGGCTATTGATCGTAAAAAGGTTTTGCTCCGCACTGTAGGGCTTCAGCCATTCATCATAAATGCCGTTAAGTCCTGACTCCTGATCCTGGCGAATCAGGAACATCTTCGAAATTTCCTCCGGCGTATATATCTTGTCGCCTGAAATGAACTCCGGGCTGCCCATCCAGGCAAACTTCAACACCCCCAGCGGCTCGGCCTCGAGCAAGGGGCCGCGCAGCTCGCCGTGCAAGAAGGCCATATCCAGACGCGCCTCAAGCAAGTTCTTATGCAGCTCGGCCGCCATGCCGATGATGGGCGTCACCTTCAGTTGCGGGAAGAATATTTTCAACTGGCGCATTAGATCGGGCAGCCAGGTCATGGCGGTGATTTCAGTGATCCCCAGGCGAAGCGTGCCCGAGAATGTGTGGTGTCCCTTGAGCCTGATCAGCATCACATCGCGCAGCGACAGCAGGCTGTCCGCCATCTCGAAGATTTCACGGCCCTTCTGGGTAATGACCGCCTTCTTCGACGAGCGGTCAAAAACCTGGATATCGAAATCGGCTTCCAGCTCTTTGATCCGTTTGGTAATCGCCGACTGCGTCGTATTGAGCTTGTCGGCCGCCTTGGCGAATCCGCCAAGCTCCACCACCCAATACAGCGCCTCGATCTGCTTGAACGTCAACATGGCATCACCTGCGCTATTCATCCCTACATAGTTTTCGGCCTTCGTATTCGGCCACTCGGGTCCCCGCCCGGGCCATCGCCGACTTCGCGGGGTTTTCGAATCATACGCGCTGATTGGCCCGCAATTGGCGCATAAGCGCATTTCTCATTCGATGCCGCCCCACAGCAAGAAACAAAAAAGCCCTTGCAAAGCAAGGGCTTGATATCGATTTTTGGTCGGGGCGACATGATTCGAACATGCGACTCCTGCGTCCCGAACGCAGTACTCTACCAGGCTGAGCTACGCCCCGATTACTCGTGAAGCTTGCCGCCGGGCATGTTCAGCAAGAAACAAAACCGGCAACAACGGGATTTACAGCTTACTACCTATCGCGTTCTACCGCGAAAGAACAAAATTCTAACAAAGATTCGCGATGAACGGAAACGGGGAAGCCGGCCAGGGCATCCCGGGCCAATCCGGCTTCGGCCACAGCGGCCTCGCGGGTATATTCCAGCGCCTGCGTATCCTGTATGGCGCGCGCCACGGCGACAAAGTCGGCATCGCCGGTGCGTATGGCATCCTGGATCAATGCTTTTTGCTGGGCGCTGCCCACTTCCATGACCCGGATGAGCGGCATGGTGGGTTTGCCTTCACGCAGGTCGTCGCCCACGTTCTTGCCCAGCGCCTCGGCGTCGCCGCTGTAATCCAGCACATCGTCGATCAACTGGAACGCCGTGCCGATGTGCCGGCCATAGGCGGCAGCGGCGGCTATCTGGTCCGGCGTCGCGCCGCCAACGATGGCGCCCACTTGAGCGGCAGCCTCGAACAGCTTGGCCGTCTTGTAGCGCACGACTTGCAAGTAGCGCTCCAGCGAAACATCGGGATCGTGGACGTTAAGCAGTTGCAGCACTTCGCCTTCGGCAATAACGGTGGTGGCCGCCGACAGGACCGACATGGCCGGCATGGAATCCGATTCGACCATCATTTCGAATGAGCGCGAATACAGATAATCCCCCACAAGCACGCTGGCCGCATTGCCGAATACCGCGTTGGCGGTGCTGCGGCCGCGGCGCAGGTCGGACTCGTCGACGACGTCGTCGTGCAGCAAGGTAGCGGTGTGGATGAACTCGACCACCGCAGCCAACAGATGATGCTTGCTTCCCTTGTAGCCCAGGGCATTGGCCACCATGAGCACCATGGCGGGCCGCATCCGCTTTCCGCCCGCTCCCACTATGTAGTCGCCTATCGTGCGGATCAGGACGACATCTGAATCGAGGCGCGCGCGTATTACCGCATCGACTGCCTTCATATCGTCTTCAATGGGGGCAATTAACTCGGGGAGATTCAAAGCGTGGTCCGGGTTCAAAGTTAGTGTTGATACGATCCTTCAGATCAAGGCTAGGATTATACGTGACGACTCCAAAGGCCGGCCCTGACCAAATTAGCGATAATGTGGGTTTTGCCACGATTTGTTCCTGGAGATTTTTGTGACTGCCAACGACCTGAGTACGCTGATTGGCCGCGCCGAACGTGTTTTGGCGCAGCTAGAGGCGTGGCTTCCCCCCGCCCCACCCGAAATCGACTGGACGGCGCATGCCTTCCGCTGGCGCAAGCGGGGCGCGCGCGGCTGGCTGGATGCGGTGCAGAATGTTTCCAGCATCAATATGCAGGATCTTCAGCACATCGAGCGGCAAAAATCCATCATCGACCGGAATACGCAGCATTTCCTGCACAAGAAGCCGGCCAATAACGTCCTGATGACCGGCGCCCGCGGCACCGGCAAGAGCTCTCTGGTCAAGGCCATGCTGGCCGCCTATGGCGATCAGGGTCTGCGCCTTATCGAGGTCGACAAGGCCGATATGGGCGACCTGGGCGACATCGTCGATCTGCTCAGCGTGCGGCCCGAACGCTTCATCATCTTCTGCGACGACCTGTCCTTCGAGGAAGGCGAGCCCGGCTACAAGGCCTTGAAATCGGTGCTGGACGGGTCGGTCAGCGCTTCGGGCGATAACGTGCTTATCTATGCCACGTCGAACCGCCGCCACCTGATGCCGGAATACATGAGCGAAAACCTTAGCGCCAAGCATCAGTCCGACGGCGAAATCCATCCTGGCGAAACCGTGGAAGAAAAGATTTCCCTGTCCGAGCGCTTTGGCCTGTGGCTGTCTTTCTACCCCTTCAAGCAGGACGACTACCTGGACATCGTGCACTACTGGCTGGCCGAGCATGGCTGTTCGCCGGCGGACATCGAAGCCTCGCGCACGGAAGCGCTGCAATGGGCGCTGGAACGCGGATCGCGCTCGGGACGGGTCGCACGCCAGTTCGCGCGCGACTGGGCGGCTCGCCATGTCTGAAAGCATGCCTGCAACGCCGTCGGATGCGGTCGCCGCGGCACCCGCCGCCAAACCCTTTATCAGGGTTGCGGCCGGTCTTATCCTGCGCCCCGACGGCCAGTTGCTGCTGGCCCAGCGGCCCAGCGACAAGCCCTGGGCGGGCTGGTGGGAGTTGCCGGGCGGCAAGATCGAGGCGGGCGAGTCCACTCTGGAAGCTCTGGCCCGCGAGCTTGACGAAGAGCTGGGCATACGGGTTACCGATGCCTCGCCCTGGGTAACCTATACCCACGAATACCCAAAAAATATCGTGGAACTGGCGTTTTGCCGCGTGTATGGCTGGACAGGCATACCCACCGGCCGCGAGAACCAGGAACTGGCCTGGGTCGACCCGAAAGCGGACTTGCCCGTCGGCCCCCTGCTGCCGGCGACCGAGCCGCCCATGCGCTGGCTGCAACTGCCCGAACAGTACCTGATCACATCCATCGGCGGCCAGCAGGGGCTTGCGCCCTACCTGGAAAAGCTGGCGCGAGCCTTGCAAACCGGCATCAGGCTGGTGCAGTTCCGCGAACCCTCCTGGATGGCTGTATCGGAGCACGATGCCTATGCCGCATTCAAGCGGATCGTGCAACTGTGCCATGACGCCGGGGCACGCTGCCTGGTCAACAGCTGCCATCCGGAAAGCTGGTGGGCGCAGGCCGATGGCGTGCATTTCCGCGCGGCCGATGCCCGGGCGCCGCTTGCCGCTACGTCGTCACCGCCAGGCGACGATGAGCACGCCGCATCGGCGGCCGCACGACTCCGGGCTAAAGTCCCTGGCCTGATTGCGGTGTCGGCGCACGATATCGCCGACCTGACGACGGCACGCGCCCTGGGCGCCGACTTTGCCGTGCTGGGCCATGTGCTGGATACGCCCTCGCATCCCGGCCAGCCTGGCATGGGGTGGGAACAATTCACCTTGCTGGCGGCCCAGGCCGGCTTGCCGGTCTTCGCCATCGGCGGGCAATCGCCCGCCACGCAAGCCGATGCGCGGCAACATGGCGCACACGGCATCGCCGGCATGCGCCACCTGATCGATCAGGGCTGAGGCAAGGCGGCGGCGTCCCAGCCTCCGCCCAGGGCCGCAATCAATTGCACGCTGGCCACCAGGCGCTCGGAGGCCAGCGACAGGGCGGCCCGCTCGGTGCTCAGGGCGGTGGTTTCGACCTGCACCACGCTCAGGTAGTCGATCAGCCCCGCTTCGTACTGGTTCTGCGTCAAGCGCAGGGATTCCCGGGCGGCAGCCAGTGCGCGGCCCTGTGTTGTCTGCTCTTGCCCCAACACATGCAGTTGCACCAGATAGTCTTCCACCTCGCGCAGGGCGGTCAGCACCGTCTGGCGGTAAGCCGCGACTTGCGCGTCGTAGCCGGCGCGCGCTTCCTTGACCTGCGCTTCGCGGGCCCCTCCATCGAAAATCGTCAAGGCAAGCGCCGGGCCCAGCGACCAGAAGCTGGCGGGCGCCGTCAGCCACTGCGCCCACTGGCCGCTGCGATAGCCCGCCTGGGCGCTAAGCGTCAGATCGGGGAACCAGGCCGCCTGAGCCACGCCAATGCGCGCGTTCGCTTCGGCGGTGCGGCGCTCGGCCGAAGCGACATCGGGCCGCCTTTGCAGCAATTGGGACGGCAGGCCAACGGGAATAGCGGGTACGGACGCCAAGGTCGTTGTGGGCTCCAGCGCGAATGCGGATGGCGCCTTGCCCAATAGCACGGCAATGGCATGTTCCAGCTGTGCTCGTTGCCAATCCAGGGCGAGCAGTTGCGTCCGGCCATTCTCCAGCTGCGTGCGCGATACCTCGACATCCGCCTGCGCCGCCACTCCCGCGTCATAGCGGTTCTGCGTCATTGTCAGCGAGCGTTCGTAGGCCGCCACCGTTTGTTGCAGCAGCCGCTTTTCAGCATCCATGACCCGCAGCCTGAAATAAGTCTGCGCCAGGGTTGATTGCATGCTTAAGCGCGTTACCGCGACGTCAGCGGCGCTGGCCTGCAAGCCGGCTCTGCTGGACTCCACCGACCGGCGCACCTTGCCCCATAGATCGGGCTCCCAGCTTACATTCCCGCTTAGGGTGTACTGATTCCCGGTGCTGTCGCCGCTGCCGGAAAACGAGCCTACGCTGCCATTGCCGCCGCTGCCGGACCGGGTGCTCGAAGCCGAAGCACCCAGCGTGGGGAAGAAACCGGAACGACTGGACTGCAGCAAGGCCTGCGCCTGGCGATACTGGGCTTCGGCCTGAATGATGTTCAGATTCTCTTCTTGCAAAGACTCCATCAGGCCGGACAGCACCGGGTCGCTGTACATCCGCCACCAATCGCCGCGCAATGCGGCATCACCCGGTTGCGCCGGCACCCAGCCCCGCCCGGCGGAATCGGCCGCGCTCGCCGGAGTGGCAGCCAACGCTTCCTTATAAGTCAGGCCCGTATCGACGGGAGGCCGCTCATAATCAGGCCCCACGGCGCAGGCGCCCAGCATCAGCGCCATCCCGGCGGCGGCCAGGCGCTTCACCGCGGTCCGGTTAAATCCATTCAGCGCAACGAGACTATCCATACTTTTCCAAATCCATAAAAACCGGACGGCATCCCGTCCAGGCCGCCTCATGCCGACGCTGCGGCGCTCACGCCGCGCTTGCGATTGGCCCAAAGGCGGAAGCGATCCAGATACAGATACACCACCGGCGTCGTATACAAGGTCAATATCTGGCTTAGAATCAGCCCGCCCACGATGGTCAGGCCCAGCGGCCGGCGCATCTCCACGCCGGCGCCCGTGGCCAGCACCAGGGGCAATGCGCCGAATAGCGCGGAAACCGTGGTCATCATTATGGGCCGGAAGCGCACCAGGCAGGCCTGGTAGATGGCTTCGCGCGAAGACAGGCCGTCCCGCCTTTCGGCCAGCAAGGCGAAGTCGACCATCATGATGGCGTTCTTCTTGACGATGCCTATCAGCAGGAATACGCCTATCAGGGCGATCAGCGAGAACTCCTCGCCCAGCATCAGCAAGGCCAGCAAGGCGCCGATTCCGGCGGAAGGCAGGGTCGAAAGAATGGTGATGGGGTGTACATAGCTTTCATACAGGATCCCCAGGACGATATACATGGTCAGCAAGGCCGCCAGTATCAGCCAGGGCTGCTGCGCCATGGATTCCTGGAGCGCCTGGGCCGTACCCTGGAAGCCCGCCTGTATCTGCTGGGTGGGCAGGCCGGTGCGCGCGACGGCATTCTCGATGGAGCGTGTGGCCTGCTCCAGCGAGACGCCCGGCGCCAGGCTGAACGAAATCGATTCCGCCGCGAACAGGCCTTCGTGGTTCACGCTAAGCGGCGCGCTGCCCACTTCGAAACGCGTAAAGGCGGACAGGGGAACGCGGCTGCCGTCCGCCGTAACCACCTGCACCTGCTTCAGCGATTCGGCATCCTGGGCGTAGCGCTGGTCCACGCCCATGACAACGTGGTACTGGTTCAGCGGGCCGTAGATGACCGAAACCTGCCGTTGGCTGAAAGAGTTATTCAAGGTGGAAGCGATCAAGGACATATTCACCCCCAGGCGGGTGGCCGCGTCGCGGTCTATGACCAGCTCGACGCGCCGCCCCTTGTCTTCGACATCGGTATCCACGTCCACCAGCTCAGGCAAGCCGGCCAACGCTCTCTGCACTTTCGGCAACCACTCCTTGAGCACGGCCAGTTCGCTGCCCATCAGCGAGTAATCATAGGATCCGCCACTGCTTTGGCGCCCTCCCACAAAGATGTCCTGTTGCGGCACCAGCGTAAGCCGCGCGCCCGGGACGCCCTGAAATTTTCCACGCAGGCGGTTGACGATCTCGGTGGCGCTGGCCTTGCGTTCGGCAAGGGGCTTGAGCTGTATCATCATGAAGCTGGAGTTGCTGCCGCCGCGTCCGCCCACGAAACCGGTCACGCTTTCGATGGCCGGATCCTGCATCAGGGTTTGCCGGAACCGATCCAGCTTGGGCCTCATGGCATGGAAGGATGTGCCCTGATCAACGCGGAAGAAGCCCAGCAGTTGCCCAGTATCCTGCTGCGGGAAAAAACCTTTGGGAACGACTGTGTACAGGTAGAAGTTGAGGCCTATGGTCGCCGCAAGCAGCAGCATCATGAAGCGGCCGTGGGCCAGCGCCCAGCCCAGCGAACGCTCGTAGCCGCGCCAGAAAAATGCCCCCACGCTGCGCCTTCGGCTTGCTGCCCCCCAAGGGGGCGCTTTTTGCCTTGGGGCGGCCCGGCGGCAAAAAAAAGCCCCCATAACCTGGAAGGCCCGCCTGAGCATGCCGGCGCGGCGCGGCTCGCGGGCGGGTTCGATCCGCAAGATACGCGCGCACATCATAGGGGTCAAGGTGACGGAAATCAGCAGGGACACCAATATGGACACCGACAGCGTAACGGCGAACTCCCGGAACAGGCGGCCCACCAATCCGCCCATGAGCAGCATGGGGATGAACACGGCGACCAGGGACAGGCTCATGGCCAGCACGGTGAAGCCCACCTCCCGCACGCCCCGGATAGCGGCCCGCAGCGGCGACATGCCCTTCTCGATATGGCGCATGATGTTTTCGAGCACCACGATGGCATCGTCGACCACGAAACCGGTGGCCACAATCAGCGCCATCAGCGAAATCGTATTCAAGGTATAGCCGAACCACAGCATAAGGCTGAAGGTGGTGATGAGCGAAGCGGGCACCGCTACGGCGGGGATCAGGGCGGCGCGTATATTGCGCAAGAACAGCAACACGACCAGCACCACCAGGACCACGGCGATCAGCAGCGTGATCTCGGCCTCGTGCAAGGATGCGCGTATGCTGGGCGTGCGATCCTGGGCGACGGTCAGCGCGACATGGGCCGGCAGCATGGCTTCGAACGCCGGCAATTGTTCGCGTATGGCGTCGACCGTTTCGATGATGTTGGCGTCGGCCTGGCGCCGGATGATCAGAAGAACGGCCGGGCTGTCGTTGAAGTAGCCGGCGTTGAACAGGTCCTCGACAGAATCCTCGACCTTCGCGACATCCTGCAGCCTTATCGGCGAGCCATCGCGCCAGGCCACGATCAGCGGCTTGTACTGTTCGGCCCGGTTCAGTTGCCCGCCCGAGCTGAGCTGCCAGTTGTAGCGGTCGTCCTCCACCACGCCGTTGGGGCGCATGGTGTTGGCGCTCGACAGGGCGGTTCGCACTTCATCCAGCGCCACGCCGGCGCTATTCAGCGCCTGCGGGTTCAGGCTGACGCGTATGGCCGGCAGCGAGCTTCCTCCGACCTCGACCTCGCCCACACCCGCCACCTGCGACAGTTTCTGCGCCAGCACGGTGGATGCCAGATCGTACAACTGTCCCTGCGTCGCCGTCTTCGAGGTCAGGGCCAGCACCATGACAGGCGCCGACGAGGGGTTCACCTTGTGATAGGTGGGGTTGCTGCGCAGGCTGGACGGCAGCATGTTGCGCGCCGCATTGATGGCCGCCTGCACGTCCCGCGCGGCGCTGTTGATGTCCCGGTCCATGTCGAACATCATGAAGATGCGGGTCGAGCCTTCGGTGCTGCGCGAACTCATTTCGCTAAGTCCCGCAATCGACCCCAATGACTGCTCCAATGGGGTCGCCACGCTGGACGCCATGGTTTCAGGACTGGCTCCCGCCATCTTGGCCGAGACCGATATCATGGGGAAATCCACCTGCGGCAAAGGGGCTACGGGCAGGAACAGGAAGGCCAGCCCGCCCGTCAGCACCAGCGCCGCGCACAATAGCGTGGTGGCGACCGGCCGCATGATGAATAAGGAAAACAGCCTCATGGAGCTAGCCCGCCATCGGCCTCGCGCGTCTTGTGGTACGTGCCTGCGCGCCGCGCCAGCCGATCGAACATCAGGTAGATGACGGGCGTGGTGAACAGCGTCAGGATCTGGCTGCACAACAGCCCGCCCACCATGACCAGTCCCAGTGGCTGGCGCAGCTCGGAGCCCGAGCCCGTTGCCAGCATAAGCGGTATGGCGCTGAATAGCGCCGCCAGCGTGGTCATGAGTATGGGCCGAAACCGCAGCAGTGCCGCCTCATGTATGGCCGCCCTGGGCGCCAGCCCACGGGTGCGTTCGGCATCCAGCGCGAAGTCGATCATCATGATGGCGTTTTTCTTGACGATGCCTATCAGCAGAATGATTCCGATGACGCCGATCATGTCCAAATCCGATCCACTGATCAGCAAAGCCAGCAAGGCGCCTATCGCCGCCGAAGGCAGGGTGGACAGTATCGTGATTGGATGAATATAGCTTTCATACAGAATGCCCAGAACAATGTACATGGCGGCGACCGCCGCCAGCATCAGCCACAGGGTGCTGGACAGGGAAGCCTGGAAGGCGCGCGCCGCTCCCTGGAAGCGCAAATCCAGCGAAGCGGGCATGCCCAGCTCGGCCTGCGCGGCCCGTATCGATTCCACGGCGTCCGACAAAGCCATGCCGGGCGCCAGGTTGAACGAAATGGTGGTGGCGGGAAACTGCCCCAAGCGCTCTATGGATAATAAAGAACTGGTTTCCTCGATGCGCGCCAAGCTGCTTAGCGGCACCGGCGTACCCGATGTGGTGGGCACATAAATCTGGCCAAGGGCACGGGGATTCCGCCTGAACTGGGACGCTACCTCGAGCACCACGCGGTACTGTGCCGATTGAGTAAAGATGGTGGATATCTGCCGCTGCCCGAAGGCGTCGTACAGGGCATCGTCGATAACCGCGTTGCTGACGCCCAGACGGGCCGCCGCGTCGCGATCGATGACCAGCGTGGTCTGCAGACCACCGCCCTGCAGGTCATCGACCACATCGCGCAATCCCGGCACCTCGCGCAGCGCATCCACCAGCCTGGGGGTCCACTCCAGCAGGATGCCGTGATCGGGATCGGACAGGGTCATCTGGTATTGCGTACGGCTTACGCGATCCTCCACCGTCAGATCCTGGACCGGCTGCATGAACACCTGGATATCGGGCAACGCGGCAAGATCCGCAGCCAGCCGGTCGATAATGGCTTGGGCATTCGCCGAGCGCTCGCCCAGCGGCTTCAGCGCAATCTGCATGCGCCCGGTATTCAGCGTGGCATTCGTGCCGTCTATGCCGATGAACGAGGACACCGCCTGGACATCGGGATCTTTCAGTATGCGATCTACCGCCTGCTGCTGGCGCTGCGCCATCGACGCGAAGGAAACCGTTTGCGGCCCCTGGCTTATGGCCTGGATCAGGCCGGTATCCTGCTGCGGGAAGAAGCCCTTGGGCACCACCGCGTACAGCAGGCCGGTCAGCAACAGGGTGCCCAGGGCGACCCATAGCGTGGCGCGTTGATGCGCCAGCACCCATTGCAGGCCTTTATCGTAGGAATGGATCAGGTCGTCCATCCATATGCCGGCTTTCCGCTGGAAGCGCCCATACTTCATTTCCGATTCGGGCCGCAGCAAGCGCGCGCACATCATGGGGGTAAGCGTCAGTGAAATCGCCAGCGACAGCAATATGGCGACCGCCAGCGTGATCGCGAATTCGCGAAACAGCCGGCCTATGACATCGCTCATGAACAGCAGAGGAATCAGCACGGCGATCAGGGACAGGGTCAGCGATACCAGCGTAAAGCCGATTTGCGACGCGCCTTTCAAGGCGGCCTTCAGCGCGCTCTCGCCCTCTTCGATATGCCGCGCGATGTTCTCGATCATGACGATGGCGTCGTCGACCACGAAACCGGTGGCGATGGTCAACGCCATCAGGGTCAGGTTGTTGATGCTGAATCCGGCCAGATACATGATGCCGAAGGTCCCGACCAGGGACAGGGGCACCACCACGCTGGGAATGAAGGTGGCCGTCCAGCTGCGCAAGAACACAAAGGTCACCAGGACCACCAGAATAATGGCCAGGATCATTTCGTACTGAACATGGTCGATCGAATCGCGTATGGTCTGCGTACGGTCGGTGGCGACGCTGATCTCGACGCCCACGGGCAGGGCCTGCTTCAGCGATGGCAGCATGGCCTTGACGCGATCCACGACCTCGATCACATTTGCGCCGGGCTGGCGCTGGATATTCAGCAGGATGGCCGGCGTGGTCCCGATCCAGGCTGCCTGCCGTATGTTCTCGGCGTCCTGGCGGGCATCGGCAACATCGCGAAGCCGCAAAGGCGCACCGTTCTCGTAGGCGACGATCAGTTGCTCGTAGTCCTGGACGGAACGCAATTGATCGTTGGCATTGATGGTGGTGGAACGCTCGGGACCATCCAGATTGCC
Organism: Pollutimonas rozaliensis; assembly: GCF_048751585.1. NCBI lineage: Bacteria > Pseudomonadati > Pseudomonadota > Betaproteobacteria > Burkholderiales > Alcaligenaceae > Pollutimonas > Pollutimonas rozaliensis. The sequence continues at coordinate 322,353 of NZ_JAZHOB010000005.1, forward strand.
CTTGGGCTGATTGACGTTGGCGCCTACGATGGCCGTACGCAGGCTGGCCAGCGTCAGGTTGTGGGCCGCCAGCGCTTCCGGGTTGGCCTGGATACGCACGGCGGGCCGCTGCCCGCCGGCAATGCTGACCAGCCCCACGCCCGATATCTGCGACAGCTTTTGCGCCACGCGTATGTCGATCAGGTCGCGCACCTGATACAGGGGCAGCGTCGGGGAAGTCACGGCCAGACTGATGACCGGGGTATCGGCCGGGTTCACCTTGTTATAGATGGGCGGGGCCGGCAAATCGTTGGGCAGCAGGTTGGAAGCGGCATTGATGGCGGCCTGCACTTCCTGCTCGGCCACGTCCAGCGGCAAGTCCAAATCGAACTGCAGCGTGATCAGCGACGAACCGCCCGAGCTGGACGAGGTCATCTGAGTCAAGCCGGCCATCTGGCCGAACTGGCGCTCCAGCGGCGAGGTTACCAGCGCCGTCATGACGTCGGGGCTGGCTCCGGGATACAGCGTCGTTACCTGAATGGTCGGATAATCGACCTGCGGCAATGCCGATACCGGCAACAGCCGATAAGCCAGCAAGCCCGAGATAAGCAGCGCGACCATGGCCAGCGTCGTGGCCACGGGCCGCAGGATGAACAGGCGCGACAGATTCACGGCCTGGCCTTAATGCGCGCTGGCCGGGGCCGCCGGGGCCGCGCCGTCGCCGGATCCCGCCGCAAGGCCTGCCGGCATGGCCGCCGCCGGGCTGGCCTGGGCGCCGGTAACGACCTCGACCGCCGCGCCTTCGCGCAGGCGATCCAGGCCCTCGACCACGACGCGCTGTCCCTCGCTCAGGCCGGACTCGACCGCGATCAGTTTGTCATCGACGCGCCCAGTCACGATGCGTTGAATGTGCACCTTGTCCCCCTCATCGACGACATAAACGAATGCCCCTATGGAGCCTTGCTGGACCGCCATGGTCGGGACCAGCAGCGACCGGGCGGTGTCGACCCGCAACCGGACATTGACGAACTGATTGGGAAACAAAGATTCGTCTTCGTTGGCAAAACGTGCCTTGAACTTGACGGTGCCGGTGGCAACGTCGATCTGATTGTCGACGGACATCAGCTCGCCCGTGGCGATCTTGCGCAGATCGTCGCGATCGTAGAGATCGGCGGTCAGGGTTTTACCGGCGCGCAGCTGGGCCAGGACTTCGGGCAATTGCGCCTGCGGGAGGGTGAACAGCACGGAGATGGGCTGGGTTTGCGTGATGACCACGATGCCGTCGGTATTCGAGGCATTCACCATATTGCCCTCGTCCACTTTGCGCAAGCCCAGGCGCCCCGATATGGGCGCGGTAATGCGTGTGAAGTCCAATTGAAGGCGGGCGCTGTCCACCGCCGCCTGATCGCTTTTGCGCGAGCCTAGAAACTGCTGGACCAGGGCGGCCTGCGCGTCCACCTGTTGTTTGGCTATGGAGTTCTGCTTGAATAGCAGTTGATAGCGCTGCAGATCGCGCTGCGCGTTCTGCAACTGGGCCTCGTTCTGCTTTTGCTGGCCCAGGGCCTGGTCCAGTTGGACTTGGTAGGTTCGCGGATCGATCTGCGCGAGCATGTCGCCGGCATTGACTTTCTGGCCGTCGGAAAAGAAGATTTTTTGCAGTTCTCCGTCCACCCGGCTGCGCACCGTGACCGTATTGAACGCGGTCACCGTGCCTATGGCCTTGAGTGTGTGCTGTATGGAGCCCTGCTGCACGGTGGCGACCCGGACCGGCGTTTTCATGTTGGCCATGGCGGCCATGCGGTTGCCGCCAAGGCCCGGCCGCCCTCCCTTCATCGAGCCCGCATCACGCCCCACAAGCCAGTATGCGCCGGCCGCCAACACGATAAGGACAAGAACGAGCCATGGCCAGCGCCGATGGCCGGGCCTATGGGATACGGAGCGGGGTTCCGCCATGCAATGTTCTCCGGGTTCGAACGAAACAGGCGACATTTTCGCCTATTGACGGCCACAGGAACACAGAAATCCCGGATTTGAAATGGAACGCAACAACTATTGAAGCGCGGCGTAAAGGGTGAACGCCGCGTAAAAGCAGCCCCCGCCGGCTCTATCGACCCGGCTTCAAACGTTGCAGCGGGCCAGTTTGAATGGCACGTCGCTGGCCACCGGCTGCGGCTTGAGCTCGCAGTCCTGCGATGCGAAACGCACCCATATCACGTATTTATTGGCGCTCATTTCGGGGAAGATGTTCAGCGCCGCGTCGACCCATACCCGCAGAAGCTGGAATACCTTGCCGCCCAGCATCTCTTGATAGGCGCCCTGCCGGGCCACCAGATCGACCACATCGCCGGAATCGCGCAGCAGGCGCAAGATAAGTGCCAGGCCCTTATAAAGAGGCAGGAATGGGGTGATCCATCGATGCAGATCTGTGGCGCGAACTTCGGGAGGCTTGATCTGCCAGGAAAAATACGACGGCATGTCGACCTGCGAAGACCCGCCGGGCACGGCGATGCGGCCGCGCAAGCTGGCCAGCCATTCGTTGTCGCGCAATTCCTGGCCTACGCGGCCTTGAGCGCCGAGTTCGGCGGCCACCCCCTGGATCTCGGCCAGCATGGTATCCAGCGTGCGGGCATCGACCTCGGGGTGCTGGCGCAACGCGCCAAGCGCAACGCGCTGCCGTTCCAGATCTTGCAATACCGCGCCGCGCAGGTCGGTGCGGTCGCAGATATCAAGAAGATCGAACAGGGTGGCGACCGAAATCTGGTGATGGTGGACATCGGTCCCTTTGGCGAAAAAGAACAGCCGGTCGAACAGGTGCTCGACTCTTAATAGAGACCTTACGCGCTCGTTGCAAGGATATTCATAAAGAATCACGCGACCAAAAACCTTTTCAATGACAAGGAACGACTACTGGAAGAGCAGCCCGTCTATTGACGTGCCCGCATGCACCAAGCCTCGTGCAGTTCGCGGGCGTGACGCACGAGTTCGTCAAGACTGGTGCGCCCGTCGTTGACGATGACATCGTCGGCAACAGCCAAACGCGCCTCTCGTGACGCCTGTGCTGACATGATACGCGCAATAGCCTCTGGCGTCAGCCCACTGCGGGCCTGGACCCGCCTGATCTGTGTTTCCGGATCGCAATCGACGACACAGATGCGATCCACCCGATCCCGCCAGCGCCCCGACTCGACCAGCAAGGGAACGACAAAGACAAGATAACATCCTTGTGCCGCATCAGCCCTCTTTTGTGTAACTGAACTTATCATTGGATGAATAATTGATTCAAGCCGCTGCCGCGCTTGCGGGCTTTCGAAGACCAGCTCGCGCATGGCTTGCCGGTCCAGCGCGCCCGTCGGCGAAATGATGTCGGGGCCGAATTCGTGCCGTATCGATTCAATCGCGGCACCGCCAGGCGAGGTCAATTCGTGCGCGATGACATCGGTATCGATGACGGCGGCACCCCAGTCGGCAAACAGATCGGCAACGCGGCTTTTGCCGGAGCCTATTCCACCGGTCAAGCCAATTTTGTACACAGCGGCACCTCGGCTACCAAAACCACGAATGTACCGCAGTTGAGTTCAGGAAAACACCGGCGCCGCCCATGGCCAGGAAAGGGCCGAAGGGATAGGCTCCGCGGGGCCGCAGCGACTTTTGCCGCCACATGGCGAAAACCAGGCCGGCAAGGCAGGCCAGCAGCAATGCCCAAGGCAAGGGCTGCCACCCTAGCCAGGCGCCCAAGGCGGCCAACAGCTTGAGGTCGCCATGGCCCATGGCGTCGCGACCACTGAACCAACGGAGGGCCGTCAACAGGCACCACAGCAAACTGTAGCCCAGCATGGCGCCGGCGAATGCATCGTGCAAAGGCAGTCCGACCCCCATCCATGAAGCGGCCAGGCCCAGCCACAGCAGGGGTTGGGTCAGGGCGTCGGGCAGCAGGCCCGTCTGCGCATCGATAAGAGCGGACAGCAGCAACAGGGCCCCGGCCATGGCGGTGACAAGAAAACAGGCACTGAGCCCATGCCGCGCAAACAGGGCCGAGAAAGCCGCCGCCATGATGAAGGCGGCGGGCCTGGAGAAACCGGACGCCAGGGAAAAGGAAAATAACAGGCGCCGCCTGGCCCCCGCCACGCCCCCGGGCCAGATGACCATCCGCAAGGACCGCGCCATGGTGGATGCATCGGCTGGCGCGCCGGCATCGATCCCGCGGCGGTAAGCCAGCGCGACACAGCCGCAACCGCCGCCCGCCGCGGCACCCAGCGCGGCCATGGCGCCAGCCACGGCAAGCGTAATTAAAGATGAGGGTAAATCCGGCATGTTTCAGGCTCCCGGGCAGCATCCGCTGTTTTACGGCGAGGGCAATTAGTGCGTAGAATGCATGTTCCTGGCCTCTACTGTCGATGGAACATCATGTCTAGTTCAAGCTCGTTCATTCAACACCCCTGCGTCAAGCCTTTGGGTGCTTTGGTATTGGCCCTGCTGCTGGCTGGCTGCGCCCAGCAACGCACGCCCAATTATTACGACACCCCGCACGACAGCACCGAGGCCGACGCGCAAAGCCAGGCCCAGGGCCGCAACAGCGCGCGCGCGCCATCGCAGATACAACTGGGCTTCGGAGCCGATCAGAAGGCCGCCAAGCCCCAAGCCGAGCAAGCAAACGCCGGGAAGCAAACCGTCATCAAGGCTCGCCCCCTGGCCGAAGCAAAGACGTTTCTGGGCACGATACCCTGCCTGACGGGCGGTACGGCATGCTCGGCACAGCGCCTGACGCTTACGTTGGCGCCGGACGGCCAATGGCGTTCGCGCTCGGTCCTGCTGGACAAGCCCGATGCCAAGCACAATATTGTTCAGCAAGGTTGCTGGGATGTGATCGGCACGCAGCCTTTGCGCATCGTGCTGAAGCTGAACGGGCAAGCCAGCATGGCCAGCATGACCTTTGTGAACGACAACGTGCTGCGCATCAATATGATCAATGATGTCACGCCCACGCTGGAATACCGGCTGACCCGCCAAGCGGATGTCGACGCCATCGACGAACTTGCAACGAAGGCGCCGTTGCAGTGCGGCTAAAGCCTGGGGCCGCCGACCGGCCCTAGCCGCGCTTGGCCAGAACGCAGTGGGCAAGCTCGACCGCGTTTCTGACCTGCATTTTCTGAAAGATGCGTGCGCGATGCGCTTCGACGGTGCGTTGCGACACGCCCAATTCAGCGGCGATGATTTTGTTTGGCTTGCCGCGCGCGACGTAGTCCATGACGTCGCGTTCGCGTGGAGTCAACACCGAAAAGTGCGAGTCGCCGGCATCGTGTACATTCCCCATGTTTGTCTCCTTGTTGTTATCGGTGACGCATTCTGTCATGGGGATTCGGACACGTCTGCTGTCACTTCTTACAGATTTCCAGGTTGTCGATAAGGCGGGTGGCTCCCAGTTTGGCGGCGGCCAGCACAACCAGCGGCTCGCCGGCCCGGATCTCGTCGACCTGGGGGCACAGCAGGTCGCGCTGGCGGCGCAGCGACACATAATCGACCTGCCAGCCGTGCGCCGACAGGTGTTCGGCGGCCTGCGATTCCAGCGCCTGGACGTCGGTATCGCCCGCCTCGATGCCCGCCTGCACTTTTTTCAGAGTGGCGTACAGGCGCGGCGCTTCAGCGCGTTCGGCCGGCTGCAAATACATATTGCGCGACGACAGGGCCAGACCGTCGGCATCCCGTACCGTTTCGTGGGCCAGTATGTTCACAGGCAACTGGAATTGGCGGCACATATTGCGCACGACCATGAGCTGCTGATAGTCTTTTTTGCCGAAGACCGCCACGCTGGGCTGCACGCAGGAAAACAGTTTCATGACCACCGTGCTGACGCCCCCGAAAAAGCCCGGGCGGAATTCGCCTTCCAGGATGCCGCCCAGATCGGGCGGCGGCTGGATCTGGAAGTTCTGGGGCTCGGGGTACATTTCCCGCTCATTGGGCGCGAACAGCACGTATACATCGCGCTCACGCTCCAGTTTCTCGATGTCGGCGGCCAGGGTGCGCGGATAACGGTCGAAATCCTCGTTCGGACCGAACTGCAGGCGGTTCACGAAAATGCTGGCGACAACGGGGTCGCCATGCTGGCGAGCGAGCTTCATCAGCGACAAATGCGCCTGGTGCAGATTGCCCATGGTCGGCACGAAAGCGACCCGCAATTGCCCGCGCAATTGATCGCGCAGCTCTTCAATGGTGTGAACGACTTTCAAGAAAATCTCCGTTCGGAATGGGACGTCCGCCCGCCATTCAGGCGGCGGCGCGCATGTACGAGAGGCGCACGTAAATCGGCGCGTAGGGTTCAGCCTGCGTAATTTCCAGCAGGGACTCGCGGGCAAGTTCCAGCATGGCCAGGAAATGCACGACCACGATGGCGGCCGCATCCCCTTGATGGACACGCTCCATGAACAGCTCGGTGAACTCCATGAATTGCACGTCGCTCAAGCGGCGCAATATCTGGCTCATGTGATCGCGCACGGACAACTGCTCGCGCGTGATGCGATGGTGGGCATTAAGGCTGGCCCGGCGCATGATTTCGAGCCAGGCGCCGCGCAGGTCTTCGGCACTGATGTCCGGCAGGGATTGCTCCACCTGCACGTCAGCGTGCGCATGCGTGCGCTGGAAGTCCCTGCCCAATTGCGGCAAGGCGTCGAGCTTTTGCGCGGCCAGCTTCATTTGTTCGTATTCCAGCAACCGCCTGACCAGTTCGGCGCGCGGGTCGTCAACCTCTTCGCCGGTATCCGACTTCTTGACGGGCAACAGCATGCGCGACTTGATTTCGATAAGCATCGCCGCCATCAGCAGGTACTCGCCGGCCAGTTCCAGATTCTGATTGCGGATCTGATCCACATAAGACAGGTATTGGCGGGTGACCTCGGCCATGGGGATGTCCAGAACATTGAAGTTCTGCTTGCGGATCAGGTAAAGCAGCAGATCCAGCGGACCCTGGAAGGCCTCCAGGAATACCTCCAGCGCATCGGGCGGTATATACAGGTCTTGCGGCATGGCGAACAGCGGCTCGCCGTACAAGCGGGCAAGCGCCACGCTGTCGATGACGTCGGGCGTACTGTCTATGGCCGGGTCGACCAGGGCGGAAAGGTCTTGGGCCGCTACCTTGGGCAAGGGCATGCGGAACCGCTAGTCGGCTTGGTAGACATACGGCTTTTGCGGAACCCGGCCGGCGCGGTAGCCTTCCTGGAATTCAGGATCGATATGCTTGTCCCACAGCCGGGCGCGGCCTTCGCGCTGCCGTAATTCGGTGTCGGGGTGTTCCGTTTTGTATTTTTTAAGGAACTGGGTAATTTCGGACTCGTAATTCTTTGCCATAATGCTTGCTTGCCAGATGTGGTTAACCTTGGAAATCCGAGTGTACTTCACTCGGCCGCAACTTAAACTGCCTGATGCCTTCCGAAACGCCAGCCTCACCGTCCAGCGCCCATAGCGGCCAAGCGCTATCGGCGCGCGAGCGCCGCGCCATTCGAATGATACCGTTCATCGTCGGCTGCGCCCTGTTCATGCAGATGCTGGATGCGACGGTGGTTGCCACGGCCCTGCCCGTCATGGCGCAGTCGCTGAATTCCAGCGTGGTACGCATGAATGTGGCCATTACCAGCTACCTGCTGGCTGTCGCCGTATTCGTGCCGATCAGCGGATGGGCTGCCGACCGTTTCGGTGCCAAGCGGGTTTTCCTGGCCGCCATTTTACTCTTTACGCTCAGTTCCATCGCTTGCGCGGCATCCCAGAACATAGGCCAATTGGTCTTCTCCCGGGTAATCCAGGGCTTGGCGGGCGCGATGATGGTGCCTGTGGGCCGGATCATTCTCCTGCGCAAAGTGCCCAAAACGGAACTGCTCAAGGCCATGGCCTTTCTGTCGCTGCCGGCCTTGCTGGGTCCGCTGATCGGACCGCCGCTGGGCGGCTTTCTGGTGACCTACGCCTCGTGGCACTGGATTTTCCTGATCAACATACCTGTCGGAATCGTAGGCATCGCCCTGATTCTGTACTACATACAGGACGACTACCCGGTGCAGCCGCGCCGCCTGGACTGGGTAGGCTTCCTATTGAGCGGCGTATCCCTGGCCACCCTGGTATCGGGCTTCGAGGCCATCGGCCATCGGTCGCTGCCATTGGCGCAATTGCTTGCCCTGGTCGGCGTGGGGGTGGTCTGCGGCCTGCTGTATATCTGGCACGCCAGACATACCGCTTACCCCATTATCGACCTGGCGCTGCTGCGGATCCCGACTTTCGCCATTTCGACCCTGGGCGGCAACCTGTGCCGCTTCGCCATCGGAGCCACCCCCTTCCTGCTGGCCATCCTGCTGCAGGTGGGTTTCGGGCTGTCGCCGTTTTCGGCGGGCATGATCACCTTTACAAGCGCCATCGGCGCGATGGCCATGAAGCTGGTGGCAACGCCCATTATCCAGCGCTTCGGCTTCAAGCGCGTCCTGATCGCCAATGCGCTGATCGCCGGCGCTTTCGTCGCGTTGTGCGGGCTTTTCCGGGCGGACACCCCCATATGGATCATGGCTCTCATACTCGTTGTGGGCGGTTTTTTCCGGTCGCTGCAATTCACCGCCGTCAATACACTGACCTACGCGGATCTGGGGTCCGAGGAAATGAGCCGGGCCAGCAGCTTCGCCGCCATGGCCCAGCAGTTGGGCATCAGCCTGGGCGTCGCCTGCGCGGCGGTCACCTTGAACTTAAGCATGAACTGGCGCGGCGGGACGGAACTGGCGCTGGTGGATATCGTCTGGGGATTTGTGGTGATCGGTCTCGTGACCGCGGCCTCGGCTCTGTCATTTGCCCGCCTGGATCCCCACGCGGGCGACCATCTGCATGCCAACAAACCGGCCCGGAAGTAGACGTACGGCCTAAGGCGCCGAAGCCGCCGCTCCGTTATCCAGCAGCATGACCAGCTTGCAATCGGGCCGGGTGGCCAGCCGGAAAGTGATCTGCTGGTAGTGCAGGATGGCCCCGGGATGGCGGAACTGGCGCAGCCCGCCCTCCCGGTCGACCACCGTGTGCCGCGTCCACCAATGCGCGAAGACGGTACTGGACTGCAGCAGCTCGTTCAGCACGGCATGCACGTCGGCCTCATCCGCATGCGCGCCGGCGTCGGCGCGAAATTCCGCCACGACGCGGCTGGCGCGCTGCTCCCAGTCCACGACCAGCTCGCGGGCCGCCGGATCCAGGAAAATATAGCGCAACAGATTGGGCGATTCGTCGCGATCCGGCCAGCCGTCGAACAGATGCAGCAAAGCGGTATTGCGCGCCAGCACGTTCCAGCAGCGATCCAGAATGTACGCGGGCGCCGTGATGCTGTGTACGCAATCGGCCAGGCGGGCCGGCAACGGGGTGACCAGGTCGCGTCCATGCTCGGGATCGGCGCACTCGGCCAGCTCGAACAGATAATGGCGCTCGGCGCGGGCCAGGCTTAGAACCGATGCCAGCCTGGCCAGGACGCTGGCCGAGACGGAAACGTCGCGCCCCTGCTCTATCCATGTATACCAGGTAACGCTGATGCCGCACAGCTGGGCCACCTCTTCGCGACGCAGGCCCGGCGTGCGCCGGCGAACGCCGGCCGGCAGCCCCATTGCCTCGGGCTGCACCCTGGCGCGCGCGCGCCGCAGGAAATCCCCCAGCGCCTTGCGCCGGGCGAACCCGGCCTGCTCGGCGGAGGCCGCCATGCCAGGCTTGCTGTCTTGCATGACCATGGCCTTGCCGCGCCTATCTAAGCGTGCTGGCCAGGCTGCGGCGCACGTCTTCCTCGTCGCGTCCGCTGCGCCGCACGTAGTCTTTTACCTGGTCGTCGCCGATGTTCCCCACGTTGAAGTACTGCGACATGGGGTGGCTGAAGTAAAAGCCCGAGACGCTGGAGGCCGGATACATGGCATAGCCTTCAGTCAGCTGCATGCCGATCTCTTTGGCTTCGAGCACCTGGAACATATCCTTCTTGACCACGTGCTCGGGACAAGCCGGGTAGCCCGGCGCGGGACGTATGCCCTGGTATTTTTCGGCAATGATGTCTTCGTTGCTGAGCGACTCGTCCGCAACATAGCCCCACAAATCGCGTCTTACGCGCGCATGCAGGCATTCGGCAAAGCCCTCGGCCAGGCGGTCGGCGATGGACTTGAGCATGATGCTGGAGTAATCGTCGTTGTCGTCCAGGAAGGCCTTGTCGTGCTTTTCGATGCCCAGCCCGCCCGTGACCGCGAACATGCCGATATAGTCCAGTATGCCCGTCTCTTTCGGCGCGATGTAATCCGCCAGGCATTTGTTGTCGACGCCTTCGCGCTTGACCGTTTGCTGGCGCACATTGCGCCAGGTGAACAAGACTTCAGAGCGGGACTCGTCGCGGTAGATCTCGATGTCGTCATCGTTGACGGTATTGGCCGGATAGAAGGCCACGACGCCGCTGGCTGTCAGCCAGCGGCCTTCGATGATTTTCTTCAGCATCGCCTGGCCTTCGGCGTATACCTTGCGCGCCTGCTCGCCCACCACCTTGTCGTCCAGGATGGCGGGATACTGGCCGAACAGGCTCCAGGTCTGGAAGAAGGGCGTCCAATCCAAAAACTGGGCGACCTCGGACAAGTCGTAATTCTTGAAGCTGCGGCGGCCAATGAATTTGGGCCGCGGCGGCGTGTAGCTGGACCAGTCTATCTTGGGACGATCGGCGCGCGCCTGCTCCAGGCTGACCAGCGGCGTCGCCTTGCGGTTGGCATGGCGTGTGCGCACCAGGTCGTATTCTTCGGCCACTTCGGCCAGGTAGGTGTCGACCTGGTCCGACATCAGGTTGGTGGCCACGCCCACCGAGCGGCTGGCATCGGGTACGTAAATAACCGGCCCTTCGTAGTTGGGGGCGATCTTCACGGCCGTATGCACGCGGCTGGTCGTTGCGCCGCCGACCAGCAGCGGCAGCTTGCGGCTTCGGAAATAGTCGTCGCGCTGCATTTCCGATGCCACGTAGGCCATCTCTTCCAGGCTGGGCGTTATCAAGCCCGACAGGCCGACGATATCGCAGTTCTCTTCCTTGGCCTTGGCCAGGATTTCGGAACAGGGAACCATGACGCCCATATTCACGACTTCGAAGTTATTGCACTGCAAGACCACCGTGACGATGTTCTTGCCGATATCGTGGACGTCGCCCTTGACGGTGGCGATGACGATCTTGCCTTTGGAGCGCACGTCGCCGCCCGCCGCCTGGATCTGCCGTTTTTCTTCCTCGATGAAGGGAATAAGGTGGGCCACCGCCTGTTTCATGACGCGCGCGGACTTGACCACTTGCGGCAGGAACATCTTGCCGGCGCCGAACAGGTCGCCGACGATGTTCATGCCGTCCATCAAAGGCCCTTCGATGACCTGTATGGGCCTGCCGCCCGCGGCGGCGATTTTCGCGCGGACTTCCTCGGCATCCTCGACGATGAAGGTGGTAATGCCGTGCACCAGCGCATGCGACAGCCGCTGCTCGACCGCCTGCTCACGCCAGGTCAGGTCCTCTTCTTTCTTGGCGCCGGAACCCTTGATGGTCTCGGCCAGCTCGACCAGGCGCTCGGTGGAAGTCCGCTCGTCGGCCGGATCGGTCTTGCCCAGCGGCTGGGCCCTGTCCAGCACCACATCCTCGACCATGTCCAGGACTTTCTTGTCGATATCCTGATAAACGCCCAACTGCCCGGCGTTGACGATGCCCATGGTCATGCCCTGCTGGATGGCGTAATACAGGAACACCGTGTGTATCGCTTCGCGCATGGCCTCGTTGCCGCGGAAGGAGAAGCTGACGTTGGAAACGCCGCCCGATACCCGCGCATAGGGCAGATTCTTCGTGATCCAGCCGGTGGCCTCGATAAAATCGACGGCGTAGTGATTGTGCTCGTCGATGCCGGTGGCAATGGCGAACACGTTGGGGTCGAAAATAATGTCTTCGGGAGGAAAGCCCACCTCGTCGACCAGCAGGCGGTAGGCGCGTTCGCAAATCTGCTTGCGCCGCTCCAGGCTGTCAGCCTGCCCCTTTTCGTCGAAAGCCATGACCACGGCGGCGGCTCCGTACTTGCGGCACAGGCGCGCATGCTCCAGGAAGGCCGCCTCGCCTTCCTTCATGGAGATGGAGTTGACCACCGGCTTGCCCTGCACGCAGCGCAGGCCTTGTTCGATGACCTCCCATTTGGAGCTGTCTATCATGATGGGGACGCGCGCGATATCGGGCTCGGACGCGATCATGTTCAGGAAGCGGCGCATGCACACGGCCGAATCCAGCATGGCCTCGTCCATGTTGATGTCGATGATCTGCGCGCCGTTCTCGACCTGCTGGCGCGCGACAGCCAGCGCCTCGTCGTATTTTTCCTCGCGTATCAGGCGCAGGAACATCTTGCTGCCCGTCACGTTGGTGCGCTCGCCCACGTTCACATACAGCGAGTCCTCGTCTATGGTCAGCGGCTCCAGGCCGGACAGGCGGGTCTTGACCGGGATCCGCGGCACGGCACGCACCGGCAGGCTGGCCACCTTGGCGGCGATGGCGCGGATATGGTCCGGCGTGGTGCCGCAGCAACCGCCAGCCATGTTGACCAGGCCGGCCTTGGCGAACTCCTCGAGCAGCGAAGATGTGTCCTCGGGGGTTTCATCGAAACCGGTCTCGGCCATGGGGTTGGGCAGACCGGCATTGGGATAGACGCAAACATAGGTGTCGCAGATTTTGGACAGCTCGGCCACGTAGGGCCGCATCAAGGCCGCCCCCAGCGCGCAGTTCAACCCTATGGTGACGGGCCGCGCATGGCGCACCGAATTCCAGAATGCCTCGACCGTCTGGCCCGAAAGAATGCGGCCGGACGCGTCGGTGACCGTTCCCGAGATCATGACGGGCAGACGTACGCCCCGCTCTTCGAAGACGGTTTCGACGGCGAAGATCGCCGCCTTGGCATTGAGCGTGTCGAAAATGGTCTCGATCAGGACGATGTCGATGCCGCCATCCAGCAGGCCGTTCAACTGTTCCGTGTAAGCGTCGCGCAGTTGTTCGAAGGTCACGTTGCGCGCGGCCGGGTCGTTGACGTCGGGCGAGATGGAAGCGGTCTTGGGCTGCGGCCCCAGCGCGCCCGCCACGAAGCGCGGCCGATCGGGCGTGCTGAAGGCATCGCAGGCGGCGCGCGCCAGCTTGGCGGATTCCACGTTCAGCTCGTAGGCCAGTTCTTGCAGGCCGTAATCGCCCTGGGCGATGGCGGTGGCGCCGAAGGTATTGGTTTCGATGACATCGGCGCCCGCTTCCAGGTAGCTGCGGTGGATGTCGGAAATGATGTCGGGGCGCACCAGCGAAAGCAATTCGTTATTGCCTTTCACGTCCTTGAAATGCTCCGCGAACCGCTCGCCGCGGAAATCCATCTCGCTTAATTTGTATTGCTGGATCATGGTGCCCATGGCCCCGTCCAGGATCAGGATACGTTCGGCAAGCAGGCGCGCGAACTCGGCGCCATGCGTGTAAGCGGAAAGGGGATAGGGCAAGGACGGATGGGACACGTGGCTACCTGACAGTAAACAAGGCCTCCATTGTATCGCCCACCGATGCTCTCCAGCCTTCCCCCCCGGGACACGCAGGGCAAAGCCGCTTTATCAGCAGGGTTGCCAAGCCTTCAGCCCCAAGCGCTGTGATATATTTCGTCACGAAAGAGGTGCTTTCGAGGCAGAAGCCCGCGTCCCGTCGACCAGCGGCCATGCCTTGCGAAAGTTAAATGGGAAACAGACGTCGTGCTTGCTCCGGCAAGAATCCCGCGCCCAAACTGTGCTGCCCCCGCAACGGTAAGCATGCCCCGCATGCCAGCCCGATACCGGCCTTGATCATCCCTTGGTTCATCTTCCAATTCGGCGCTTTGCCGCTTGCCGGCTTGTCCGGCCGGTCCTGGCCGATGCGAAGATGCTTTTTCTTGCGACGTGCGGGGACGCACGTTTTTCAGGGTCTATCATGCCTTTCACCTTAAACCGGCAAGCGCTTGCCGTTCTCTCCTGTTTTCTCCCTTTGGCCGCAGCGGCCCAAACCGCCAACTCCGTTCCCCGGCTCGACGATATTGTCGTGACCGCCAGCCGCACGGCGCAACTGGAAAAGGACGTCATTGGCGACGTCACGGTCATCAAGAAGGAAGACCTTCAAAAAGAAGGCCAGAACAGCATTGCCGAGATACTGGCCAAGCAGCCGGGGATACAGTTCTACAGCAATGGCGGCCCGCAGACCGCCACGGGCGTGATGCTGCGAGGCAACGAACCGCGCCACACCCTGGTCCTGATCGACGGGATCCGCGTCAACAGCATGATCACGAGCGTGACTAACTGGAACGCGATCGATCCGGCCACGGTTGAACGCATTGAAGTTATTCGCGGCGCCGCCAGCAGTCTGTACGGTTCCGATGCGATTGGCGGCGTCGTGAACATCATTACCAAGAAAACAGGAGAAGACCGGCCGCTGGGCGCCTGGGGCAATATCGGCTACGGCACCTACGACACATTCAAATCCAGCGTGGGAATTTCCGGCGCGCAGGACGGCTGGGATTACGCCTTGTCCAGCAGCCTGGCTGAAAGCAGCGGATTCAATGCCACGCGCCGCCCCGAAAGCCCCACCGCATTTGATTCATACAATAGAGACGCCGATGGCTATACGCAACGGTCTCTTAATGCCTCGCTGGGATACCGTTGGAGGGCGGGCCACCATATCGGTTTGACCGCTTACAACGGCTATATGAATGGCGACTTCGATTCAGGCCCCGATCCGCGCCGCGCCTACGCAATCACCCGGCAACAAGCCTATTCCGTTACCAGCACCGACGACATCACCAGCTATTGGCAGAGCGTGTTGCGGTTCGGCTATTCCAAAGAATTCATCGACAGCCGCAGCGTAGATATGTTCTCGGGCGAGTTCGGCTCCAGCACGCTTGGAAGCCAGCAACGAAGCTATTCCTGGCAGAACAACCTGAAACTTTCGAAAGACCAGAATGTATCGCTTGTCCTGGAACGCCAGGAAGAGCGGCCTTCGGGCTCGTCCGGATTCACCATCAATCGGCGCGACACCAACTCGGCCGGCCTTGTATACCGTGGCGACTTCAATCGGCATCATCTGCAGGCCAGCCTGCGCAATGACAACATTTCAGGCTATGGCAACCAGTCCACCGGTGGACTTGCCTACGATCTGGACCTGAACGACCAATGGCGGGTGGGTGTCGCAGGCAATACGGGCTTCCGCGCCCCCAACTTCACCGAACTGTATGCGCCGCTGAACTTCGGCTTTGTGGGCAATCCCGACCTTGAGCCTGAAAAATCCCGGAACATCGAAGCGAGCATCCGTTATACGTCCGATACGACACGCCTGAGCGCGGTGGCCTATCAAAACAAGGTCAGGCAGCTCATCGACGGCTACGTCTGCTTCCTGGACTGCGGCGGCTTCAGCGGCACCTTCCATGCCGAAAACGTGAATTCGGCCACGCTGCGTGGACTGACCCTGGGTGCGGAGTACGACATCGGACGTACGACGCTGCGTGCCGGAGCGGATTTCCTGGATCCCCGTAACGACGACTCCGGAAACCAGCTGCGCTGGCGCGCCAGGCAGGTGTACCGTTTGGGAGTGGACCATCGCTTCGAGGCTCTTAGAGTCGGTGCCGAATATCAGTTCACCGGCAAACGCTACAACGATGCGGATAACAAAGTCTCCATCGGCGGTTACGGCCTGTACAACCTGACGGCGGCCTATGATTTCAGCAAAAACGTCGGGGTGCAGGTACGCTGGAACAACCTTTTCAATAAGGATTACACCAATGTCTACGGCTACAACATGCCCGGCTCCAACATATTCGTGAACTTCTCGTTCCGGATGTAGGCGCATGAAGTCCGGTTTGCGCACATGGGCAGTCGCGGCACGCCTTGCCGCATGCTGCTTCGTGGCGGGCGTTGGGGCATTGGCCCCAACACCCGCGCGGGCTCAGGCCGGACCCATGCAAAGCGATACGGCCCCGACGGCTGAAGTCCAGCCGCCAGCCGCCCGCGCCATTACCCTGGCGCCGCATATTACCGAGCTGATCTTCGCCGCCGGGGCCGGCGACAAGATCGTGGGAACCGTGTCCAGCAGCGACTTCCCCGCCCCGGCAAAGGCCATCCCCCGTGTGGGCGACGGGATGAACGCCAATGTCGAAAAGACGCTGGCGCTTCGTCCCGATGTCGCCATCGCCTGGCTGCCCTCCGGCGCCGCGCAAACGCTGGCTCCGACGCTATCCCGCATGGGCATACCGCTGCTCTACTCCCGGCCGCGGACACTGGACGACATCCCCGCCGAGATCCTCCGGTTCGGGAAACTGTTCGCCACGGAAAGCACCGCCCTTCCCGCCTCCAAGGCGCTTCAGACGCGCATCGCGGCCTTGCGCACCCGCCATATCGGCAGCAAGCCCGTTTCTGTGTTCATTGAAGTCGGAACATCGCCCCTATATACGATAGGCAAGGACCCCTTGTTGAATGACGCGCTGCGCCTATGCGGCGGTGTGAATATCTACACCGACACCGCGATAGCCGCCCCTCAGATAAATGCCGAAAGTGTGCTGGTCAGGCGGCCAGAGGTCATCATCGCCCCCACAGCCAACGGCATTCGCCTGAATGAGGTGCGCAATCGCTGGACCGCCTTGCACCTTCCGGCAGCCCTGAACGGCCATGTATATGGCATCGATCCGGATGCATTCTTCCGGCCGGGACCGCGCCTTATCGGCGCCGTGGAAGCGCTTTGCTCCTATCTGGAGCAGGCCCGCTAGGACCCGTTTACGTTACAGAGGAAACCACGCCGGCCTGGCACATTCCCGGCTTGATGCCCGATTCACGGGAAATTATGCAAGCATAGTTTTCTAAAACTGTCTAATTTGTAAAAAAATACGCTTCATGTAACAATTCATCACCCTAGCGGGAAGGAGGATCGGCGGCCAAGCCGATGGGTTCAACGTTAAGCAGAGAAAAATAATGAAAGCACTCTTGGTTACGGGTTTATTGGCGGTTGCTCTTAGCGGCTGCGCCGTTCCCCAAGCCACCCGAAACTATACGGCGGATCTGAACGCCGGCAATATCCCCGGCGCCACTGAAAACGCCATCGCGCAAGCCGACGAGAAAGACGGGGCGCCCCGCGACCTGCTTTGGGCTCTAGAGGCTGGAACCCTGCTGCGACACAACGGCTTGTTCGAGCGGTCGACCAAAATGCTCGATGGCGCCGAAGAACTCATGAAAGAGGACGACACACGCAATCTGGTGGCCAGCGGAGCCAATCAGACCATGGCCGTGCTGGTCAACGACAACGTCATGCCCTACAGCCCCGCCGTGTATGACACCGTCATGCTGAACACCTACAAGGCGCTGAACTTCTGGCAGCAGGGCGACTACGATAATGCACGCATCGAATGGAACCGCACGGATGACAGGCAGCGGCGCGCCTCCGAGCATTTTGAAAGCGAAATCGACAAGCAGCGCGACGAAATCAAAAAGGAACAGAACTCCGACCTGGTCGAGCGCAGCGTTTCCGATTCCAGCGGCGCGCTGAAAGCCGCCGGGGTCGATATCGAGCATTGGGCGCCATACACGGGTTACGTCAACCCGGCATCGCTGTATCTGCATGGTCTGTACTTCCTGCTCAACGGAGAGAACAAGGCTGACTACGATCGTGCCCATCAAAGCCTGCAGCGCGCCTTCGCTCTGACCAAGAACAGCCAGGTCAAGGTGGACATGAACGCCGCCAAGCGACCCAAGAAACTGAAGCCGTCCGTCTGGATCGTTTTCGAGAACGGCCTTGCCGCCCGCAAGGAAGAACGCCGCATCGACCTGCCCCTGTTCCTGGTTACCGGCAATGTGAATTACACCGGCATTGCGCTGCCCATCATGGGCGACGGCCAGCCCGCCCATCCATACGTGGCGGTGGGCCGCCAACAAAGTCAATTGCTGGCCGACATGGACACCATCATCCGCGGCGAATTCAAGACCAAGTTCAGCGGCATCCTGATCCGGGAAATCATTCGTGCCACCGCCAAGACCGTAGTCCAGAAACAGTTGAACGACTCCAGCCCGTGGCTGGGCCTGATCGCCGCCGTGGCCCAGGCCGCCACCACGCAGGCCGACCTGCGCGGCTGGATGACCCTGCCGCAGAACTTCCAGCTATTGAACGTTCCCTACCCGGCCAACAAGCAGGTTGTCCTGAGCTTTCCCGGCATCGATGACATCACGGTGGATCTACCCGAAAAAAAGCAGCCCATCGTCATCTATGTGCGCGCGCTGAACCCGGCAAGCGCTCCCAGCATCCATATGCTGGCTTCCAAATAATCCGTTACCAGCGAGAATCACTGTGAATACCAAGCTCCTGCTCTCCAGCCTTGCCCTGACACTGGCGCTTACCGGCTGCGCCACCACGACTCATTATGTCGACCAGAAAAACGACAAGGTCGCCGTAATGGGCCTGGACTACAAAGACTTCGAAAACGCCGCCAGCGAGATGGTCAACCAGATGCTGGCATCGCCTCTGATGGTCCACCCCAAGGCCTCGCAAGGCGGCCGCTATGTCATGGCCGTATCCAATATCGTGAACGACACCACCCAGCGCATCGACACGGACCAATTAACCAAGAAAATCCGCATCAGCCTGCTGAATTCCGGCCGCTTCATCGTTACCACCGCCATAGGCGTGAACGGCGCCGAAGACGATATGACGCGCAAATCGCGCCAATTGCGGAACTCGAAGATGGTCAATCAAAAGACCGTCAAGAAAGACGGCCGCGTCATCGCGCCCGACTACTCGCTGTCCGGGAAGATCATCCAGCGCGTCAACCGCGTGAGCAGCCGCACGCAGCAGGTCGATTACTACTTCCAGTTGACCATGACCAACCTGGATGACGGCCTGGCCTACTGGGAAGGCGAATACCCCATCATCAAGCGCGGCGACAACCGGACGGTGACCTGGTAATGAAAAAACTCGCTTTCCTGGCGCTGGGCCTGCTGTGGTCGCTACAGACGAATGCCGAAATCGTCGTCGTCCAAGCCAAAGGCTATGGCGACACCTATGAACAAGCCGTCGAGTCGGCGCTGGGCGATGCCATCAAGCAGATCAACGGCGCCAGCGTGGCTACTCGTTCGGCCAGTCCCAAGGCCTATGCCCAAGTCAAGGACGCCCAGGAAACCCGCACACAGGGCACAGCGGACACCTCGCTGAAAAAAGAAGCTAAAGAAAGCGGCATGCTTCATGACACGGTGACAGAAAACACCGACACGGCAAAGAGCGTCTTCGACACCACCACGGCCGCATCAGGCAAGACGACTCTGGAAATCGGCGTGGGAAGCAGCAACGATGTGCGCAGCCAGGGCAAAGTCAAAAGCTATAAAGTGCTTTCCCAGGAGTGCACCGACAAGCGTTGCGAGGCGGTGCTTGAGGTTTCCATAGAGAAGTTCGAGTACAAGAGCAAGACGGCAAAACTGGAGCGGGACAGCATCAGCGTGGTCGCCACCGGCCGCCTGCGCAACAGCAAGACCGCCGCGCAGTTGCGCCAGGCCGTCACAGACAAGCTGGTAAAAAGCGGACGCTTCACAGTACTGGATCGGAGCAACGAGGCGGAGCTTGAAAAGGAACTGAGCTTCCTGGGCAGCGAAAAGGTCTCCGACCAGGAACGGGCGCGCCTGGGCCAGGCGCTGGGTGCCGACTTCATGCTTATATTGAACCTGACACAGGCCGGAGTAGCCACCAAGGTCAAGGAAACGCATGTGGACATGACCGGCGAATACAGCCGCGAAGTTTCCCATTCGACCAGCGCCTCCATGCGCTATTCACTGGTCGAATCCGCCACGCGGGCTGTCAAGTGGTCCGATTCGATGTCCTTCCGCTCCGGCGGCAGCCAGGTCAACGCGGCGATGGACAAGTTTCTTGAAAAGGTGGTGGGCGACATCGGCGAAATCGTCAATCCACCCAAAGTAGTCGCCGTGCATAACGGCAAAGTCATCATCAACCGCGGTACCGGCAGCGCCGCCGCCGGCCAGACCTACGAAATCTATTCGTTGGGCGAAGCCCTGGTCGATCCGGATACCGGTGAAACCCTGGGCGCCGCCGAAGAAAACGTTGCCACCATCCGAATCGTGGACGTCAAACCCAAGCTGGCCTACGGGGAGATCGTCAAAGGCAGCGCCGATGTCATCGAAAAAGGCGCTATTGCCCGCATGAAGGCGGCTCCGCCCGCCGCCCCCAAGAAAAAGGCGCCAGCCCGCAAGGCGGCACCTTCGGCATCGGATCAGAATATCGATGCGGCCGGAGGCGTGATCTTGTAAAGCGGCGCGCGGCCAAATGGATTATTCTTTTATATTGTCCCGCCGGCCGCTGTACCATTGGCAGCGGCCGGCGGGACAATCAACGCCGAAATTCGTCGCCGCGTTGACGCCACGCCTTAACCATACGCCGCACAATCATGAATCACGCAGACACCTTCACCCTTGCCGGACACAGCTATACGTCACGACTGCTGGTCGGCACGGGTAAATACAAGGACTTCGAGGAAACCCGCCAGGCCATAGACGCCAGCGGGGCCGAAATCGTCACCGTCGCCATACGCCGCACCAACATCGGCCAGAACGCCGGCGAACCGAACCTGCTGGATTTCCTGCCGCTCTCCAAGTTCACCATCTTGCCCAATACCGCCGGATGCTATACGGCCGAAGATGCCGTGCGCACCCTGCGCCTGGCGCGCGAGCTGCTGGATGGCAACGACCTGGTCAAGCTTGAAGTACTGGGCGATAAAGACAATCTTTTCCCCAATATGCCGGAAACGCTGGACGCCGCCAGGACACTGGTCCAGGAAGGCTTCAAGGTCATGGTCTATTGCACCGATGACCCCATACAGTGCCGCATGCTGGAAGACATAGGCTGTGTCGCCGTCATGCCGCTGGCTTCGCTTATCGGTTCGGGCATGGGCATACTGAACCCCTGGAACCTGCGCCTGATCATCGACCAGGCGCAGGTCCCCGTCCTGGTGGACGCGGGCGTGGGCACCGCATCCGACGCCGCCGTGGCCATGGAGCTTGGCTGCGACGCGATACTGATGAACACCGCCATCTCCGGCGCCCGCAATCCCGTGCTCATGGCCAGCGCCATGAAAAAGGCCGTGGAAGCCGGACGGGAAGCCTTCCTGGCCGGACGCGTGCCGCGCAAGTTCTACAGCGCCGACCCCAGCTCGCCCACTGAAGGCCTGATTCAATCCCGCTCTTAGACAGGCAAACGCCGCACATGATTCCCAATACGCTTACCATCGCCGGTGTCGACCCCTCCGGCGGCGCCGGCATACTGGCCGACATCAAGACCATGAGCGCGCTGGGCGCCTATGGAACCGCCGTCATCGCGGCGCTTACCGCGCAGAACACGCAAGCGGTCACAGGCATTTCACCCATTCCTCCCGCTTTCGTCGTCGAGCAGATCGACACGCTGTTCGCCGACGTGCGCATCGATGCCGTTAAGATCGGCATGCTGGGCCAGCAGGCGGTCACGCGCGTGGTGGCCGAGCGCCTGGCGCACTGGAAGCCTGCGCATTTGGTGCTGGATCCGGTCATGGTGGCAAAAAGCGGCGATCATCTTCTTGAACGCTCCGCCGTGGACGAGCTGCGCGAAAGCCTGTTGCCGCTGGCCACCCTGCTTACACCCAACCTGCCCGAGGCGGGCGTGCTGCTGGGGTCGTCGCCGGCCGACTCGCTGAAAGAGATGCGCCGCGTTGCCGAGAAATTGCGCAGGCTGCTGAACGATTCCGGCGAGCGCTGGGTCTTTCTCAAGGGCGGCCACCTGCCCGGCAATGACACCATCGATGTCCTGCACGACGGCGACCGCCTTATCGAGCTTCCCGGGCGGCGCATCGACACCCGCAATACACACGGCACGGGCTGCACTCTTTCAGCCGCGCTGGCCGCGCTGCTGCCAAGGGTGAACGACGTTCCCGAGGCGGCCCGGCAGGCCAAGGCCTATCTGGTCCAGGCCATTGCTCGCGCCGACGAGCTGGACGTGGGAAAAGGCCACGGCCCCGTACAGCATTTTCATGCGTGGTGGCCCGCGCCAAGCCCGGGCAAATAAGCTATAGTAGACAAGCTTGGCGCATTCTGCCCTCAAGGCGGCATGGCGACCAATACGCTACCATTCATTACCTTTGTTTTTCTTTGTAGAAGCTATGAACGTTACTGCGCTATCAGAAATCGAACAGGCCCGGTTCAATATGGTCGAACAGCAGATCCGGCCTTGGGAAGTCCTTGATACGCGGGTCTTGCAGGCGCTCTTCGAGGTGCAACGCGAACGCTATGTACCGGCGCCCATGCAAGGATTGGCTTTTTCCGACGTCGAACTGCCCCTGATCATCAATTCGGTCGATACGCGGGAAAGCATGCTTACCCCAAAAGTGGAAGCCCGCCTGGCACAGGAACTGCGGTTAAAGCCCACCGATTGCGTGCTGGAGATCGGCACCGGCTCGGGCTACCAGGCCGCCCTGCTTGCCAAGCTGGCACAGCAAGTCACCAGCATCGAAGTCGATAGCCGGCTGGCCGCCTTCGCGCTTCAGAATCTGCAACGCAACCAGGTAGGCAACGTCAAGGTCGAGACCGGCGACGCGCACGCAGGCTGGGGCACGACCGAATACGACGCCATCCTGCTGACCGGTTCCGTCCCCGTCGTGCCCGACGCGCTGAAATATCAACTGAGCATCGGCGGACGCCTGGTCGTCGTCGTAGGCCAGAACCCCGTCATGACGGCATGCCGCATCACCCGCAACAGCGCTGCAAGCTTCGACACCGTCAATCTGTTCGACACGGTCATCAAGCCGCTGCGCGGCGCAACGGTCACTCAGTTCAAGTTCTAGATGCCTAAGGCCCGCTGGCGCGCAAAACTGGGATTCGCGCTGCTTCTGGCAATCAGCGCGTCGCCGGGCTACACCCAGGATCTACTTCAGATCTGGCAGATGGCGCTGCAACGCGATCCCATCTATGCGGCCAGCCGCGCCGGCCGCGACGCCGATCAGGAAATCGTCCCGCAAGCCCGCGCGCAGCTATTGCCCTACATCACAGCCAGCGCCGTCGCGGAAGTGGACGATGCCCGACGCCTGCAAGGCCTGAACAGCAGTTCCAGCCAACGCCGCGGGCTATGGGCACTGACGCTGGTGCAGCCTTTGTTCGACGCGGGCGCATGGGGAGGCCTGAAGCGCGCCGAATTCATCGCCAAGTCGGCCGATGTCATCCAGGCCCGAGCCTACCAGGAACTGATACTGCGCGTCTCGCAGGCGTATTTCGATGTCTTGGCGGCGCAAGACACCTTGCGCGCCCTGCAAGCCCAAAAGTCGGCGGTCGAAACGCAGTTGCGGGCCGCCAAGCAAGGCTTCGAGCTGGGCAGCACCACCATCACCGATACGTACGAAGCGCAGGCGCGGCTGGATCTGCTGAATGCCGGCGAGCTGCAGGCCACCAATGTGCTGCAGGTCAGCCAGGACCAATTGGCCAAGATCATCAACGAGCGGCCGCAAGAGCTTGCCGAGCTGGCATCCGATACTGTGTTGCCGGCCCCGCAGCCGAACCGCCTGACCGACTGGACCATGCAGTCGTCCAGCGCCAGCCTGGCCGTTGCACAGGCCGAATTGGCCGCCAAGATCGTCGAGAAGCAGATCGACATCGCCAAGAGCCAGCACTATCCCACGCTGCATCTGCAAGCCCAGACAGGCAGCGCATCGGACCGGGGCCTGTATTATCCCAATGGCGGTCCGCGCTCGCTGGACAGCACCGTAGGGGTACAGCTTTCGATTCCCATTTTCACGGGCGGAGAGATCTCTTCCGTCGTCCGCGAGCAGACATCGCGTCTGCAGCAGGCACGCTACGAACTTGAAAACGCCAAGCGGCAGGCGGTGCAATCGACGCAGCAGTATTTTTCGGGGGTGACCTCGGGGCTGGCCCAGATCAAGGCCCTGCAAGCGGCCGAGAAATCCAGCCTGGCGTCCCTGCAAGCCAACCAGACAGGCTACGAAGTGGGGGTGCGCATCAACATCGACGTGCTCAATGCCCAGCAGCAGCTGTACGAAACACAGCGCGCCCTGTCGCGCGCGCGGTACGATACGCTGATGAACAGCCTGCGGCTAAAAGCCAGCAGCGGCATCCTGAACGATCAGGACATCGTCGCCATCAACCAGTTGCTGTCCACCGGTACTCGCTGATATCTCCACGCCCGGCCGCTACCTGCGCTAACGCCTGATCTTGCCGATCAGCGAGGTCGTGGAACGCTGAAACTCGAAAGGTATCGCCACCGCCCGTCCGCCCCAGCTTTTCACGCTGGCGGTCTCGGGCAAGGTTTCCATATCGTAGTCGCCGCCCTTGACGATGACATCGGGACGCAGTTGCTCGATCAGCGCCTGGGGCGTGTCTTCGTCGAACTCGGTCACCATGCTGACGCAGGACAAGGCCGCCAACAAGGCGGCGCGGTCCGCCAGGCAATTCAAAGGACGGTCGTCGCCCTTGCCCAGGCGGCGGACGGATTCATCGATGTTCAGAGCCACGATCAGGCTGGCGCCCAGTTGGGCGGCCTGGTCCAGATAGGTGACGTGGCCCCGATGCAGGATATCGAACACGCCGTTGGTGAAGATAAGAGGGCGCGGCAATGCGCCCGCCTTGATCGCCGCCACGCAGTCGTCGCGCGAAAGTATCTTGGATTCGAAACGAGCCGGCATACCGTCCATGACAGGCGCCGTTATGCCGGCGCCAGCCCTTTCAAAAGGTCTTTGCGGTAGCGGTTCAAGTCCTGCACGGTGTTGAACGTGTTGTCCATGAGCAGCGACATGTTATGCAGGATGCGCGAGCTGACCTTGCCTTCCCAATCCTTGTCGAAACATATCTGGTTGTCCAGCCAATTTTCCAGCCAACCCGGCGAAGGCAGCTTGGACTGCACCGTATCTTGCGGATACATGTCTTTGTTCACGTGCAGATTGGTGGGGTGCAGGGCCTGCGGCGTACGATGCGCCGATGCCATCAGCACGCCGATCTTCGAGAAGGCGATGCGCGCGTTATGGCCGAATTCCCGGCCCTGATGGACCAGGGCGCGCTTCATGTAGCGCAGGTAAGCGCCGGCATGGCGGGCTTCGTCCTGGGCGATGATTTTATAGATGGCCTTGATCACGGGCTCGGTGTGCCAGTCAGAAGCGCGCCGGTACCAATGATTCAGCCGGACTTCGCCGCAAAAGTGCAGCATCAGCGTTTCCAGGGCCGGGGCCGGATCGAACTCGAAGCGCACTTTATGCAGTTCTTCTTCGGTCGGCACCAGTTCGGGACGGAAGCGGCGCAGGTATTCGATAAGAGCCAGCGAATGCTTCTGCTCTTCGAAGAACCACACCGACATGAAGGCGCAGAAATCGCTGTCGTCGCGGTTATCGCGCAGGAACATCTCCGTTGCCGGTAAGGCGGCCCATTCGGTAATGGCGTTCATCTTGATCGTATAAGCCTGATCGTCGCTCAGCTTGCTGGGGTCGTAATCATCCCAGGGAATATCGGTGGCCATATTCCAGCGCACCGCTTCCATGGATTTGAACAATTCAGGGTAAAGCATGGGAATCTCTCTTAATGTATATCCGGTACACCGGGCGGGCGTGCGCTTGCTATCAGCCTTGCACTATAAAGGGGCCATTTAACAAAAACATGTCAGGCCGGGATTTTGGGCGCTTATTGCGCGCCGGACGGGCTTGGGAAAGTACATGGCCTACTGGCGCGTCAGCGCCCACACCGCCACGCCCAAGCCCACAGCAATAACGGCCAACAGGGTGATCAACAGTCTATTCGTCTGCTCCTGGGCGCGCCGCATGCGTTCCAGTTCCAAGTTTAACCCAGGGCCGGTATCGGGCCGGCTAAGGTTGGCATAGACCAGACGCGGGATCTGGGGCAGGATTTGCGACCACTGGCTGGCTTCCTTATCCAGTTGCTTGCGCAGGCCCGCCAGGCCAACGCGCTCGTGCATCCATTTTTCCAGATAGGGTTTGGCCGTTTTCCATAAATCCAGATCGGGATCCAGCTCGCGCCCCATGCCCTCCACGTTCAGCAGAGTTTTCTGAAGCAGGACCAGTTGGGGCTGGATTTCAACATTGAAGCGGCGCGAGGTCTGGAACAGGCGCAATAGAACCTGGCCCAGCGATATTTCCGACAAAGGCCTGTCGAAGTATGGCTCGCACACCGCTCGCACCGCGCCCTCGAGTTCTTCTTCGCGCGTGGTCGCAGGCACCCACCCCGATTCGATATGCAACTGCGCGACACGATGGTAATCGCGCCGGAAGAAGGCCAGAAAGTTCTGGGCAAGGTAATTTTTGTCGAATTCGGACAGGGAGCCCACTATGCCGAAGTCCAGGGCAATGTAGCGTCCCAGAGTTTCGGGCTGGTCGGATACGTAAATATTGCCGGGATGCATATCGGCATGAAAAAAGCCGTCGGTAAAAACCTGGGTAAAGAATATCTCGACACCTGTCCGGCCCAATTCCCGGGTATCGATGCCGGCCGCCTTCAGGCGTTCGGTCTGGCTGACGGGAATGCCGCGCATGCGCTCCATGGTAAATACCGTGGTCGCGCAGTATTCCCACACAACTTCGGGCACCATCAGCAAATGCTCGCGGCCGCGTTCGGTAGAGAAGTTGCGCCGCAGTTGGCTGCAATTGGACGCCTCGCGGATCAGATCGAGTTCGTCGTGCAGATAATTGTCAAATTCGGCCACCACCTGGCGCGGTTTCAGGCGGCGTCCATCGGCCGCCAGACGCTCGACCAGCCTGGCCAAGGCGCCCAACAGGGTAAGGTCTTTCTCGATGATCTCGCGCATGCCCGGGCGCAGCACCTTGACGGCCACCTCGCGACCGTCGTGCAAGACGGCAAAATGCACCTGTGCGATCGATGCCGAGGCGACAGGATCGGTTTCGAAATGCTTGAAAAGCGTATGCGGCGAAGCGCCCAGCGCGGCTTCGATACTTGCGGCGGCTTGGTCGGACGGAAAGGGCGGAACCCTGTCCTGCAGCAAGGCAAGTTCTATGGCCACATCCAGGGGAATCAAGTCGCGGCGCGTGGAAAGCACTTGACCGAATTTGACGAAAATGGGCCCCAGCGACTCCAGCGCCAAGCGCAGCCGCACGCCGCGCGGCATCTTGGGCGGCCGCCCGAATCGAACGACGCGCAAAAGACCATAAGCGACAGGGTGTTTGATGCCCGACAGAACCAGTTCGTCCAGCCTGTAACGCAGGGCGATGAAAACAATATGCAGCAAGCGGAAAAAGGTGAACATGACGTCAACCCTTGCTTAAGCTGCCGCGCGTGCCAAGCGCTGCCACACGGGCCTCAAGGCCATCCAGGCGCTGGCGCAAAACCAGCAGGCCCGCTGTCCAATCCTCGAACCCTGGGCGATTGGCCATCATGCCGCTCTCTTCGGACAGAAACTCGCCGACATTGCCGGCAAGTCGGCCTGCAGTCAACTGCACGCCTTGCATCACGGCCTTGCCTGCTTGCAGCAGGCGCAAGGCGGCCATGTCCCCAACGAGCTTGGCCAGGTCCTCTTCGATATCCCATCGCAGATCTCGAGCCAGATCGGAAACCACCCGCGCCAGGCCCGCATCGCCTTCGATATGCATGATTTCGGCCACCGCGTCGGGGTCGCGCGAACGCAACACCGCTGGCAGGCCCGGTAATTTGTCGCTGGGGATGGTCAAGGTCACGTCGGGAACGACGGCCGGGTCGCAGGCTTGTACGAGGCCGCTGGCCTGTATGGCAAAACCGGTTTTGAATCGGCCGATCGCGAACCTGACGGTTTTCCCCGAGTGCCGGCTCAAGCGGTCACGCGCCCAGTCTTCCCGTAACAGCAGCTTGTTCAGGACACGGGCGTGTACCGCGGAGGGAGCAAAAAAGGGAGGCAATGAAAACATGATCGGGCGTGCGCGGCTAAGCCGTATCCAGAGAGCCTATATAGCAAGAGCTCAAGTTTAACGGTTTTACACGCGCACAACCCCAGCCAGCGATCAGCTGGCGTATTCGATCGGAATCTGCTGTATGCCCGCCAGCAGCCAGCCGGCGTTGTCGGCCTTGTACAAGTTCCAGACTTCTTCGAAACGGAATGCCTCGGATTCCTTCGATTCGCGCAGCATGCCTGAATAGCGCACGCTGGCCAAGTGGCCGCCCGATACGGCTTCGATGCCCAGAAGCTCGGCGTTCAGGAGCACGACCTCGGTCGCGTTGTTCTCGTTGCGGGTGAGGATTTCGGGCTTGACTTCGGCGATCAGGTCGTCGGTCATGTAGTCGCGCAGCTTGTCCAGATCGCCGCTGTCCCATACCGCCTGAATTTCAAGGAATTGCGTCTTGGCGGTGGCCAGAAAAGTCGCCGTATCGAAATCGCCGGGGATGAACCATTTTTCATCGATCGGGGGCGCGGGCACCGTGCTTACCGGTGCCGCCGCCGCGGCGGTCGCTGCCGCCGCGCCAGTCTGGCGCCAGGTGTTTTGCGAATGGGCGCCGCCCTGCCGATTCAAGGGGCTGGCGCCGCCGGCCTGCTGCAGGGCGGGACGAGCGGCCCCGCCGCGCAGCTTGCGCACGATGAACATGACGCCGAAGACCAGCAAGCCGATCAACAGCAGGCTGGACATCATTTCAAGAAATGCGCCCGACAGGCCAAGGCTGGAAAGCAGTGCGGCGATGCCCAGGCCGGCCGCAATGCCGGCAATGGGGCCCAGCCAGCGGGAAACACCGCTTTTTGCCGCTGTACCGGCCGCGGCCGCGCCGGCTGCCGGCGCGGCGGTGCGCGCCGTTGTGTTGGCAGCCGGCGGCGTAACGGCCTGGCGCTGCTGGGTTACGTTGGTCGACTGGCGGCCGAAGCTTTTGCCGCCGCCCATGCGGCGGGCTTCGGCGTCGAAGGACACCGAAAGCATGGCGCCCGCCGAAACCACCAGCATGGCAACCGCAAGCAACCGTGAAAAGCGTTGAGACATGTATTGCTCCTGTAGTGCAATGCGCCGCCTGACGCATTGCCGAATAAGTTCTCTTTTAATGATGTTAGCCCGCAAGATAGAATCTTACGGGAAGCTGAACGTTAGCATAACGTAGGACAGGCTGAAAGAAAAGAAGTTCCTTCAATCCAGATTGACGCCCTCGTGCAGCGCAACCAGGCCGGCGCTCAGGTTGAAATAGCGCACCTGCGATAGCCCAGCCTCGGTCAGCATGCCGGCCAGGGTGGCCTGGTCGGGGTGCATGCGTATGGATTCAGCCAGGTAACGGTAGCTTTCCTCGTCGCCCGCCACCTTCTTGCCCAGCCAGGGCAGGATATTGAACGAATACCAGTCGTAGGCGGGCGCCAGCGGCTTGGCAACGCGGGAGAATTCCAGCACCAGCAGCTTGCCGCCGGGCTTGAGCACGCGGCGCATCTCGGATAGCGCGCGATCCTTATGCGTCATGTTGCGCAAGCCGAAGGCCACACTGACGCGATCGAAATAAGCATCGGGAAAAGGGAGTTTTTCGGCGTCGCAAACCGCCGTGGGCACCAGCAGCCCTTTATCGGTCAAACGATCGCGCCCAACCCGGAGCATGGAATCATTGATGTCGGTCAGCCAGACCTCGCCGGTCACGCCGGCTTTTTTAGCGAAGGCACGGGCCAGATCGCCCGTGCCGCCTGCGATGTCCAGCACCTTCATGCCCGGGCGGACGTTGGCCCGCCCGATGGTGAATGCCTTCCAGACGCGATGCAGACCCACGGACATCAGGTCGTTCATGACGTCGTAGCGGTCGGCCACCGAATGAAACACTTGGGCGACCTTGCCGGCTTTTTCCGCTTCGCTGACCGTCTTGTAGCCGAAATGCGTGCTGGATTCGGGCATGGATTCAGTGGCGGACCGGTGGGAGGGGGAAATACGGGTATTTTGCATGGTTCATCAATCGTACATCATTCATGGCTATCTGGACGGCGAAAAGCCCACGCAAAATTCGACCGCAAGGCCGATTTTCACAAACCTGAAATATTTGAGCCATATTATGGCAATGAACGGCATTCGCGCATCCGCCGTCCAGTCAGGACGAAAGCTGCCGGAATCCGGCAAGCCCTGCCTGGAACGCCCATTGTTAAACGCTTTACATTATTATCAGGCGCTATGAGCACGACCATACTCGTTGTAGAAGATGAGCCCGCTATCCAGGAATTGATCTCGGTGAACTTGTCGTTTGCCGGCCATAAGGTGCTTCGCGCCTTCGACGCCGAGCAAGCGCAGACCCTGATACGCGCCGAGTTACCCGATCTGATCCTGCTGGACTGGATGCTGCCCGGCGCATCGGGCATTACTCTGGCCAAAACACTGCGATCGGACGAACGCACCCGCAACGTTCCGGTCATCATGCTGACCGCCAAGGGCGCTGAACACGACAAGGTGGAAGGCCTGGAAGCCGGGGCGGACGACTACATCACCAAGCCGTTCTCGCCCAAGGAGTTGATTGCGCGCATCAAGGCGGTGCTGCGCAGGCGCGCGCCGCAGCTGACCGACGACATCATTCAGATCGGGACGTTGAAGCTGGATCCCACCACGCATCGCGTGAACGGCAACGACATCACGCTGACAATAGGCCCCACCGAGTTTCGCCTGCTACACTTTTTCATGACGCACACCGAACGCGTGTTCTCGCGTGCTCAATTGCTCGATCAAGTGTGGGGGGATCACGTGTTCGTCGAAGAACGCACGGTGGACGTGCATATCCGACGCTTGCGCAAGGCCCTGGAACCCAGCGGCCATGAGAACCATATCGAAACCGTGCGCGGCGCGGGATATCGATTTACCAATCAGCTTCCCAAGCTTTCGTAAACGAATTTTGAAAGTCACCCGGCCCCACGGCCTTGAAACGTTGTCAACATGATCAAAACCATCATTTCAATCGGCTTGTGGGCAGTGCTGGGCTGGCTTTGCGGTTCGTGGCTCGGGCCGAATACGGGTTGGGGCGTGTTCTCGCTGGGCCTGGTCATCATGATTCTGGTCAGCGGCCTGCAGCTTTCGCGCATCGCGCGCTGGGTCGCGGACATCGACGCCCCGCCCCCGCCATCGGTCGGCCCCTGGGATGAAATACTGGCCCCCATCTACCGCCAGTTGCGGAAGAACAAACAGGATCTGGCCCTGCTGAATCGCCATGTGGACGGCATCATGCTGGCGGCCGAGGCCTTGCCGGATGGCGCCATCACCCTGGACGAGGCCATGCACCTGACCTGGTGCAATCAAACGGCCAGCGACCATATCGGCCTGGACATGAAGGCCGACCGCGGACACAGCATTTTCAATATCCTGCGCGCACCTGAGTTCGCCCGCTATGCCCGCCAAGCGTCCTGGCCGGGCCCCATCCTGCTCCACATGGACAAGGTGGGGCAGGAGAAGACCTTATTGGTGCAATTGACGCGCTACGGTGTCGGCCAGTTCCTGGTCGTGACGCGCGATGTGACCCAGGTCGAGAAGCTGGAAACGACGCGGAAGGATTTCGTTGCCAATGTATCGCATGAACTGCGCACGCCGCTGACCGTATTGTCGGGCTTCCTGGAAACGCTGCGCGACATGCCCGAAGGGTCGCTAAGCGCCGAGCAGCGCCTGTGCTATCAGACCCTCATGCTGGAGCAGGCCCAGCGCATGCAAGCCATTGTGGCTGATCTGCTTACCCTGTCGACGCTGGAATCGTCGCCGCACGCCGAAGGCGAGCCGGTGCGCATGAGCACGCTGATTCACACCGCCCTGCAGCAAGGCCGCATACTGTCCAACGACCAGCATGTCTTTGTCGAAAATGTCGCCGAGGATTTATGCATCACCGGCATCGAAACCGAGCTAGCCTCGGCGGTATCCAACCTGCTGACCAATGCCATACGCTATACGCCTAAAGACGGCACGATCACCGTCAGCTGGTATATAAGCGAAGATGGCCATGCTTGCTATTCCGTCCAGGACACCGGCATAGGCATCGCCTCGCAAGACATTCCCCGCCTGACGGAGCGCTTTTACCGCGTCGACCGCGGACGCTCGAGGGCCACCGGCGGCACCGGGCTGGGGCTGGCCATAACCAAGCATGTGGCCATGCGCCATAACGCCGAACTGACCATACACAGCCGGTTCGGCGCCGGCAGCCTGTTTTCGCTGATATTTCCGCCCGCGCGGGTCAGCGTCCCCGACTAGCGCCCGCCATGGGGAATGTCCGTATCGGCCGCCCAGAAACACCAGACGAAATATCTATAAAATGGGGACACGCTGTGCCATAGGCGGCAAAGCAAAACCGATTACGGAGTCCCCAATGTCCAAGCAAAACACGCTCCCTCCCTTCCATCTGGCCTTTCCGGTCCGCGACCTGGCCGAAGCGCGCCGCTTTTATGGCGAACTGCTGGGCTGTCCCGAGGGCCGCTCATCCGACCAATGGATAGACTTCGATTTCCACGGCCACCAGATCGTCGCCCATCTGGCGCCCGAGGAATGCGGCAGCACGGGAACCAGCAGCGTGGATGCGCACAACGTACCGGTACGCCATTTCGGCGCGGTGCTTGAAATGGGGGTATGGGAAGCCTTGGCCGACAAGCTGCGCAAGGCCGGCACCCAGTTCGTGATCGAGCCTTACGTGCGCTTCAAGGGCGAAGTCGGAGAGCAGGCCACCATGTTTTTCATGGATCCGTCGGGCAACGCGCTGGAATTCAAATCCTTCAAGAACATCGAATCGCTGTTTGCCAAGTAAACCAAGCACGCAGACCGGATGCCTCTCATGAGCGTCTCCGAGCCGCGACGATGGGCCATGGTTCCCCAGGGGGACCGCAGCGTGCTGCTGGTGTTCGGCGATCAGATCGACGTGGACATCGGGCGGCGCTGCGCCGCTGCGGCGGCCGCCCTGCGGGAGGCCGCCATACAGGGCGTCACCGATATCGTCCCCACTTTCAACTCGGTCGCCGTGCACTACCAGCCGCGCCTGTTCGATGCCGGCACTCCTTACCGGCATCTGGCTCGCGAAATAGATAATGTGCTGGACGCGGCGCTCGATGGGCGGCACGCGCCCGCCCAGGGGCGGCAGATTGAAATTCCCGTCTGCTATGGCGGTGAGTTCGGCCCGGATCTGGACGAGGTGGCGACGCACTGCAAGCTGGAGGCCTCCGACGTCATTCGCCTGCACAGCCAGCAACCGGCCTACGTGTTCATGCTGGGCTTCGCGCCCGGCGCCCCCTATATCGGAGTACACGACAAGCGGCTGGCCATAGGCCGGCGCGCCACGCCAAGAACGTCGGTTCCCGCCGGCTCGGTGGCCATCGCCAATCTTCAGACCATGATCTACCCCAATGCCTCTCCGGGGGGCTGGCATATCATCGGCGCCACGCCTTCCATCCTGTTCGATCCGCAAAAGAATCCATCGACGCTGCTGGCCGCGGGCGACACGGTCCGCTTCGTTCCGGTCGGCCCAGATCAATACCGTAGCTTGAAGCGGGAACAGGCATGAGCCTCTTCGTCCTGAAGCCCGGCCTGCTGTCCAGCTTCCAGGATCTGGGCCGCATGGGCTACCAGCACCTGGGAGTGCCGGTGGGCGGCGCCATGGACAGCCGCGCCCACCGGCTGGCGAACCTGCTGGTGGGCAACCCAGATGAGGAAGCCACGCTGGAAATCACCTTGTCGGGACCCATGCTGCGCTTCGATGCGGCGGCCTGCATAGCGATCACGGGCGCGGCGCTGGGGCCCACCCTGAACGGCAAGCCGGTGCCCAACAATCGGCCTCTGATCATCCGCAAGGGCGATGTGCTGGCCTTTGGAGCCAGGTCGGCAGGCCTGCGGGCCTATGTGGCCTGGCACGGCGGCATCGACTTGCCCATGCTGCTGTCCAGCCGCAGCACGTATCTGCGCGGCGGCTTTGGCGGCTACAAGGGGCGGGCCTTGCGGGCCGGCGATGTCCTGCACCCGCGGGTCCGGCTTGATGAGGGCGGGCTGGATCAACTGGCACGGGAATTATGGGATATCAGGGTATACCTGCCCGCCATCCTGGGGCTGGCGCCGCGCGCCGCCCTGCGCGCCATGCAGGGCGCGCACACCGGCCTGTTCACGGATAAATCCATCGATGATTTTTTTGCCAGCGAGTACCGGATAAGTCCCCAATCGGAACGCATGGGCTATCGGCTGCAAGGAAATACGCTGGAATTGAAAAGCAGCGCGCAATTACTTTCGGAAGCCACCAGCTTCGGCAGCGTGCAGGTGCCGCCCGATGGCAAACCCATAGTGCTGATGGCCGATCGCCAGACGACGGGCGGCTATGCGAAGATCGCCCACATCGCCAGCGTCGACCTGCCCGCCATCGCGCAATGCATGCCGGGCGACACCGTCAGATTCACGCCTATCGGCCTGGAACAGGCCCAGGAACTGGATGCCCAGCGCGAAACGGCATTCGAACAACTGCGCCAGGCGCTTGGGCCAGTGCGCCGGCTGCTTTCAGATCGCTGAAGCCGCGGCAGGGCGCCCTACGCTTCCAACTGGCTTAATGCGGCCGGACGGCTGTCCACAACCGTCAAGATGGACAGAAAGCCGCTGATATCGAATACTTCATGGACCTGGGGTTGCAGGCTGCACAAGACCAACTGGCCGGAGTTCTGCTTCAGGCGCTTGGCCAGCATCAGCACCACCCGCAAACCCGCGCTGGAGATATAGTCCAATTGCTTCAAGTCCAGCACGCAAAGCCGTTCGCCTTTCTCCACCCATGCCAAGAGTCCCGATTCGACCTCGGCGGCATTGGCGCTATTGATCTGGCCTGCTGGCGAAACCACCAGAATCCCGCCAATCTTTTCACTTGAAAGAGTCATGGTGTAACCATTGTATTCAAAGAAGCCGATTGTAGCGATTGTGTTCCCTAGCACCAAGAGAATCCGCGTAAAAATTTCGCGCCGGCCCGTTATCGCGCATACCCTCCTTGTAATCATGTGTTAAAAATCTTGCACTGGCCCATACAATTCGCATCCCGCGCGCCACCTGCCGAGCCCACGCCATGTCGTCTCCATTGAAGATGAAGCTGTCGCCCCTGCCTGTTTTCAAGCGCCCCCACGACCTGGTCTACGCGCCCAACGACAAGCCGCCGGCAGTTGCGCTAGGCGGGTTGGCCCTGCAGCATTGCGCCACCGCCCTGGCCCTTATCGCCTACGTCCTGGCGGCGGCCCGTATAGGCGGGCTGGATGCGGAGTCCACGCGCAGCATGGTCACAGCCACCATCCTGGGCATGGCGCTGGCCACCTTTCTGCAATCGTGGGGCGGCCGTCTGGGCTCCGGCATGCTGCTGGTCCACATTCCCGACCCGCTGCTGGTCGTCATATCGGGCATGATCGCCGCCGAATACGGCCTGGGAGGGCTGGTTCTGGTGGGCCTGGTCAACGGCGCCGTTGCGCTGGGAGCCGGATTCATCGTTCCGCGCCTGCGTGCCGTGCTGCCGCCCGCGGTGGCCGGCGTGGTGGTCTGCGTCGCCGGACTGTCGCTGATCGCGCCCGCACTGACTCATACCAGCGGCCT
Source organism: Pollutimonas rozaliensis (assembly GCF_048751585.1). Taxonomy (NCBI): domain Bacteria; kingdom Pseudomonadati; phylum Pseudomonadota; class Betaproteobacteria; order Burkholderiales; family Alcaligenaceae; genus Pollutimonas; species Pollutimonas rozaliensis. Next base: position 357,848 of record NZ_JAZHOB010000005.1, read on the forward strand.
GGATACACCTGCCGGCGTGAATGGCATCGACGTGCTGATCGGCGGACTCACTCTGCTGGTGATTGTTGCGTTTTCCATTTGGGGCAACCGCCGCGCCAAGCTGTTCGCCCTGCTGGCCGGCCTGGCCGCCGGCGTCGTGCTGGCGGCCTTATTCGGCCGGCTGCATGGCGTCGACACCCTGGCCGCCGCACCCATCTTCGGCTTTCCCAGCCCGCCGGTACCGGAGTTCCGGATCGACCCCGGCATCCTGGCTGCCGTAGCCGTGCTTGCCTTGATGACTCAACTGGATACCTTCGGCTCCGTCGTATTGATGCACAAGATGAACGACGCCGACTGGCGGCGGCCGGATATGCGCATGGTGGGCGGCGGCATACGCGCCAATGGGCTGGGCAACCTGCTGGCCGCCTGGCTGGGGGCTTATCCAAGCGGCACCTCGTCCGCCAATATCGCCTTAAGCCACATCAGCCGCTCGACCTCGCGCTGGATAGGGCTGCTGACCGCCCTGCTGCTGGCTTTCATTGCCTTCCTGCCGCAAGTCACGCTGGCCCTGACGCTGATTCCGACTCCGGTCATCGGCGCCGTCGAGCTGTATGCCGCCGCCTACTTGATCGTGTCGGGCATCGAGCTTATCGCGTCGCGCGCCATGGATGCGCGCGGCATCTTCATGATCGGTCTATCCTTCGTGATGGGCATGGGAATCATGTTCCTGCCCAACCTGTCGGAGTTGGCGCCGGAATCCGTCCGTTTCATGGCCAAAAACGGCATCATCGTTGCCGGGCTGACCGCCATCGCCCTGAACCTGCTGTTCCGGCTGGGCACATCGCAGCGGGCGTCGCTGGCCTTCCCGAGCGAGGGTTCGCATAGCCAGAAGATCGTGGAATTCGTCGAAACCCAAGGCGCCATCTGGGCCGCGCGCCGCGATGCGGTGCGCCGGGCTGCCCAGGCGGCGCTGGAAGCGGCCGAAGCCATCCAGGCCGCGGGCGGCAATCGCCGCCTGCGGGAAATCCGCGGCAGCTTCGACGAATTCAATCTTGATATCGAATTGCTGCACGACGGCCCGCCGCTCAATCTGCAGGCAAAGCCGGGCGCGTCGACTGCAAACCTGCTGGATGTCGACGACGACGCCTTCCACGCAGCGCTGGATGATGCTTTGGCCAGCGTTTCCCACGTGCTGCTCAAGCGACTGGCGGATCGGCTTACCACCGGGACGCGCGGCGAGTGCTCTTTTCTTCGATTGCATTTCGATCATTAGGGCCTCAACGCTATGCAAACCCTGGCCTCCTTGTCTTTAGCCCCTGGACATGACACCGTTACACAAGCACTGGCTTGGCTGGAATCGATCGCCGAACGCGAACGCTGGCCGACGCGCCTGGCGTTCAAGCTTTCCCTTTGCCTGGACGAGGCGCTAAGCAATATCGTCATGCATGGCTTCCCATCGACGCGGGACGGCTCGCCAAGGCCTCATATATCGCTTTCCGTACTGCAAGCGGATGGATCCATTGCCATCGATATCGCCGACAACGGCATCCCCTTCGACCCCACGCAACGCGCATCGCCCGAACTTTCCGCCACGCTGGACGATGCCCGCATCGGCGGCCATGGGCTGCGTCTGATGCGGCACTATTTGCAGAATATCGAGTATCGCCGCGACACGGATTGGAACCGCCTGCGGTTGACGGCAACGCCCGATACCGACGGAGAATAAACCTTGAGCGCCGTCACCCCAGCCGAGGTTCTTGCAGGCCAGCCAGGCACTCCGCCCTTGACGGCATTCGCGCATATCTATCCGACGGCCATTGCGCACAACCTCCGGCACATGCGCCGCCTTGCAGTGGGTGAAGGCCATCAAACCCCGCGCATGTGGGCGGTCGTCAAAGCCGACGCCTACGGGCATTCATTGGTTCATGCGCTTGCCGGCCTGGACGAGGCCGACGGCTTGGCCGTGCTTGCCCTTTCCGACGCCCATCAGCTCCGGGCAATGGGATGGCACAAGCCCATACTTGTCATGAGTCCCCGGTTAAGCGCCAAGGATTTGCGCGACCCCATCCTTTTTCCGCTGCACCTGATCATCGACAGCGAAGAGCAATTGACCCAGCTGCAAGGCTTGAACGGGACCTTGCCGCCCCATATATGGCTGCGCCATAGCGGCCAGTTGCACCATGCCGGATTCAGCGGCAATGACTACCTGCATGCATATCGCCGGCTGCAAGCGCTATGGCTTGCGGGCCGAGTCGCCGCGGTCGGACACCTATCCCACTATGCCGCGGCCGAAGAAGCCCGGAACCTGCGCGCCGAACGGGAGGCGCTCCGGGATGCGATCGCAGGCCTGCCCGGCGCCCTGTGCACGGAAAATTCGGCGGCCCTGCTGTCGGCTCCCGGCTACGCGCGGACCACCGATTGGGTGCGCTGCGGAATCGCCTTGTATGGGATCAGTCCTTTGCCCGGCGCGGACGGCACCGCCCTGGGTCTGCGCCCGGCGATGACGCTGCAAGCCCCCATCTATGGGGAACAGCTGTTGCGCGCAGGCTGCCGGCTGGGCTATGGCGGCGGCTTCCTGGCCCCTTGCGACATGCGCGTCGGCTTGGTGCGCTGCGGATACGCCGACGGATATCCGCGCCACATTGCGGACGATGCCCGCGTACTGGTCAATGGCAGGAAAAGCCGCATCATCGGCAGGGTATCGATGGACACCCTGACCATAGATCTGACCGGCCACCCGCAGGCAGCGACGGGTACGCTGGTCACGCTGTGGGGCCAGGACGATTTGTCCATAGAACGGCTTGCCCGCTCCGCCGGGACGATCGCCGCCCAATTATGCACGGGACTGACGGCACGCGTGCCGCGCCTGCCGGCTAGGCAGTACGCAGCCTTGGCGCCCACACCAGAAAAGCCAGCGTAGCCGCCAGATAAATCGCCCCCGTCACCGCCAGTCCGCCCGCAATGCCCATGGACGCGAACAATCCGCCCACCATCAAGGGCCCCAGCATCTGCCCGAATTTGTCCGCCGCGCGCATGACGCTAGTTGCACCGCCGGCGCCATAGCGCTGGACATTGTCCAGCGACAGCATATAGGCCGTTTGCGCCCCGCCGGCCAGACAACTGGCCAGCGCCAGCAGGACCACGGAAAAAGCGGCGGCAAGAATGCCGCTTGCAAAATACAGGCTCAGCAAGCCTGCGCTGCCCACCAGGCCACCGGCCACGATCCAGTGTTTCTTGAAGGCGCTTTGATCGGCCAGCCTGGCCATATAAGGCCCCACATAGATTACACAGAAGCCGTAAAGCATCAGGATGCGGCCCACGCTGGCGGCTGTGGCGCCATAGGCTTCCGCATACAGCGGCAGCGCGTAGGTAAGCAGGCCGACCTGCGCTATCGAAAAGGGGATGATGCAACCTACGAGCAGCATGCCGAAGTCGCGGGTAGCCAGCAGCCTGCGCAGCGCCGTCCACGAGCGCGCCGCCGGTCCAGCCACGAAACTCACCATCTTTTGTCCCGGCAGATGGCGGTATGGCCACATCAGGGTCAGTACGCCGATGGCGGGCAGGGCCAGCAATCCCGCGGCTGCGCCGAAGACCGCATTGGGACCCCATTGCTGCATAAGCATCGCCCCCACAGCCGCCCCCGACAAATGTCCGGCGAACAAACCTGCAATGACCGAAGCCATGTTGCGGCCGCGATACGCGGCGGGGCTGCGAACGACTATAAAACCCTGCAGACCCATCCACGTCAGCCCGTAGCCCAGACCGACCAGCCCCCGCGCCATGATGAACCCCGATAGGGAATCCGCCAAAGCACAGGCCAGGTTTCCCGCAAACGACACCAGCAGACCCACCAGGACCGGAAATTGCCAGCCTCGCCGGTCGGTAAGCCGACCGGCCAGCAAGGCCGTCAGCAAACCGCAGGCCATCTCCGCGGCTATCGGCAGCGCCATCAGGAAGGCGGTGCCCTGTTCGAGCGCCGGCGGCAACAGCGAGCGCGCATAGAGGGGCAGAAAGCTCAGGGGCAAGGCCAGGGCGAACAGGAAGCCGAACATGACGGGGCGCACGACCAGTCCGACCTGGGATGCATCGTCGAGCCCTATGGGTTCGCCTGATGCCGTTCGATGAGGCGCCGAGAACGCCCTGTCCATCAGGAGGGCCAGCAGCAGGAACAGTTCGACAGCCGCCACCAAGGCAACGGCCACCACCGTTCCGGCATCGAGAATCCGGGCGCGAACGCCTGCGGCGATAAAGCGGTCATCGAGCAATATGCGCAACTGGGCCAGCACCGGGCCGCCGGCTTGCGCAGTCAGTGGAAATACCAATCCGTCGCTGGCGCTTTCCCGCGCGACGCCCGCCAACGCGCCGTGTGCGTTGGCCCGGTTCAGCACTTGTCCGTGGGCATCCAGCAGTTGCACCTCCCCTATTACCGGAAAGGACGCGGCCAGCCTGGCCATGGGCCGCTCGACCCCCCGCAGGCGATCTGGCGCTATCCCGTAACCCAGGACGCGATCAAGATCATCCTGCAAGCCTTGGCCTACGATGCGGGTATTGTCCAGGGTCACTTCGACCCAGACATGGCGAAAAGTCTGGATGGTGTAGGCGGCGTATAAGCCTTGGGCCAGCAACAGGATCAACAAGGGGATGGCCAGCCTGGCCTTGCTCGCCGCCGCCAGCTCGTGCAAGGGCATGGCATAGCGAAATACCAGACCAAGAGCCAGGGCCGCGCCCAGCGTGGTCAGGGCCAGCACCCAAAGGTTTTCGACCATCAGCGCGCTTTTCCGCAAATCTTGCGGGCTAACCTGCAAAATAACGGCGCCGTTGATCGTTTCATTGGCCGCGGCCAATGGAACGGCCACCGTTACCCGTCCGCCATCGGCCAGATGCACCGCGCCCGATGCCTGCCGGACGATATCCTTGCTGCCGTTCTGCCTGGATGCCAAGGCCCGAAGCAACGGAGCGGCGGGGGGAGGAACACCGACGGCAGCCAGCACTCGTCCATCGCCCAGCACGACACTGGCCCCCAGCAAATCGGGCACTTGAACGGGCACATCGTCCAGCAGCGCCGACAGACCGAAGAACTGCGCCAGGGGCTTGCCCAGATCCATGCCGGTCTGGATCTGGGCGGATGTCCGCCGCGCCAGCAATTCAACGCGCTCCGCCGTATTGTCGGCCACCAGGCGATTCAAGGCGGACAGGCTCAGCGAACCGATCAACGCCTGCGCCAGCAGCAGCACCAGCATGCATGCCAATAGCACGTCGCGCAGCGGTCGACGCTTATCCTTCGAGCCCGCAACCCTGTCGTTTCTCATTCTTTTTCCCGCAACGCCTCTCCCGGCATAAGCCACGCGACCCTTGAAGCCACAGCCACGCCCGCAATAGTAATTTACAATCCGGTTCAAAAGCATACTTTCCTGGTCGTCCACGACGCCCCAACCCTCCCGTTGAGCGGTCACCTATGCGATTGACCTCGCTGCGCAGCAAAATCTTCCTGCTTGTCGGCCTGACCCTGCTCCTGGGCGCGGTCGCCGTCATGCTCGTCACCGAACGCGACGTAAAGCGGACCGTGGTCGCCGGCGAAGAGCTTGCGGTGCGCAACGTGCTGAACCTGCTGGTGCGCGACAGCGAAGCGCGCTGGGGCGGCCTGCTGAGCGACAAGATATCCACCGTGCGCAACGGCCGCCGGCAACTGGTGCAATTGGGAAGCACCATACGCTCCGTGCTGGCCATCGGTAATTGTCAAGCTAGTTGTCGCATGTAACATGTATTCAAGCCGCCAGCTTGAGTTGGTTTTCATGGTTTGAACA
>NZ_JAZHOB010000060.1:0-280 GCF_048751585.1 Pollutimonas rozaliensis
TTCTTCACATGCTTCAAATTGGAGGCCGGGACGGCCTTCTTGACCGGAAACTCTGTCACTTCCCTGCGCTCGATGAGCTGGTTCATGCGCCGTTCGATGGCACACAGGTTCTTGAAGTCGCTGATATCCACCAGCGAGATGGCTTCCCCGGAAGCCCCGGCGCGGCCGGTGCGGCCAATGCGGTGGATGTACTCTTCCGGCTGGAAGGGTAAGTCGTAGTTCACCACTCGGCTCAGCTCGCCGATATCCAGCCCCCGCGCCGCGACGCCGGTGGCCACCA
>NZ_JAZHOB010000061.1:0-280 GCF_048751585.1 Pollutimonas rozaliensis
CGCAAGGACAAGCACACCAGCCGCACCGGCTATCAGCCGTGGGTGCTGTGCCGGGAGTCCAGCGGCAAGAGCGCCACCGCAGGGCCGGAGCTGATGCAGCAGGCCGGGCAGGTGCTGGACAGCATCGAGCGCCGACAGGAACGGACGGCACGACTGGCCGAGATCACCGCCCCGCAGAGTGTGCGCCGGTATCGCCGCAGCGCCGTGGACGACTACCGCAGCGAAATGGCCGGGCTGGTCAAGCGGTACGGTGACGACCTCAGCAAGTGCGACTTCATCG
>NZ_JAZHOB010000062.1:0-280 GCF_048751585.1 Pollutimonas rozaliensis
CTCAGTATCGATGGGTTTAAAATCCCAGGAATACCCATCACGGCAAGAATATTAAACACATTCGAGCCGATGATATTGCCGACGGCCATATCATCTTCACCTTTTAATACTCCAGCCAGCGAGGCGGCGAGTTCTGGTAAGCTGGTTCCGACGGCAATAATCGTCAGTCCGATAACCAAATCACTCATACCAAAATACTTGGCAATGATCACTGAGTTATCAACAAGCATGCTGGCCGCAAAAGGCAGTAGTATTAGACCAATAACGACCCAGATGATGG
>NZ_JAZHOB010000063.1:0-280 GCF_048751585.1 Pollutimonas rozaliensis
AGCCAATAAGCTTTTTATCGCGATCTAAGATAGGTTGGCGTGCAGCATAAAAATACATAAAAAATTCCGTATAGATAAAAATAACTATTCATTGTAACAATATATGGCAAAACATTAAAAATAGCATGATGTAAATAAGCTTATCTTAGATTAATAACATATTTTTAATAAGTTACAGAGGTTTTGATTTAAATATATACGCTTTGTTTGTTTTTAATTCACTAAAGTTGACATGTTGGAATTTTAACTATTACCCATGCTATAGTGACAGAGAATGGTT
>NZ_JAZHOB010000064.1:0-280 GCF_048751585.1 Pollutimonas rozaliensis
CGTATGCCACCTCTTCGTTCAGCAGGCCATGCAGGTGCTGGCTGATATTGCGTACGCTGTCGTGCTGGTAGGCGAATTCCGGGTCCAGCGAAACGCCGAAGCGATCCTCGAACTCGGCGGATAATCCGACCAGCAGAACCGAATCCAGCCCCATTTCGTGGAACGAACGTTCGCGGTCGAGCGCGGTGGACTCGATGTCCAGCATCCTGGCCAGGGTATCGATCACGGCCGTGGTTATATCGTCGATGTGCACCTTGACCTCCAGAGTGCACGGCCCCCG
>NZ_JAZHOB010000065.1:0-279 GCF_048751585.1 Pollutimonas rozaliensis
CCTGGACAACGCCCTTCCCTGGGACACCGTGCAGAACGTTCAGTATCGTCGCTACGGCTCGCCGGAAACGGTCCTGCCTACCCTCCTCTCGCTACACGAGGAGCGCGCCAAGGGTAACCCCAATTTCCGCTACCTGGAGCGCCAGTCCACCCTGGCCCGCCAATTGCGTGAACAGCACACCAGCGTCAGCCTGAACCGGGAGCAGCGCCAACGCGAGCTAGAAGCCCAAGAAGCCGAACAGCTCTCACTGGAAAACCAGCGCCGCCGCGCACTGGGTCT
>NZ_JAZHOB010000066.1:0-279 GCF_048751585.1 Pollutimonas rozaliensis
TGGATAAAGAACTTAAAGTGATGGATTTGGCGGCCTTTACTCTGGCTCGCGATCACAACATGCCAATCCGTGTCTTTAATATGAACAAGCCTGGCGCATTACGCCGTGTGGTACGGGTAACCCGTTTTTCACAACCGATTCTGCCGCTTGTTTACGTGGTATCGAAATTGAAGCTGACGTGGTTCTCAAAGCGACAAAAGTAGACGGCGTCTACAGTGCTGACCCTGTAGCCAATCCAGATGCGCAACTGTATGATAAGCTGGGTTACAACGATGTACT
>NZ_JAZHOB010000067.1:0-279 GCF_048751585.1 Pollutimonas rozaliensis
CTCTCCGGCCTTCACCTCTCGAACAGCGATCAGAGGTGCCGTTAAGGTCATGACTGGACGGTATCCCATCGCCTGGGCGTCCTGATGGGCAAAAGGAGAAACACCATAAAGAATGATTCCTGGTCTTACCCAGTCTAGCTGACTTTCCGGCCATGCTAATAATCCAGCCGATGCAGCCAATGAGCGCTCGCCTTTACACCCCTCGGTCAACGATAAAAACAGCTCAATTTGTTGGCGCGTGATCGGGCTATTCAGTTCATCAGCACAGCCAAAATGGCT
>NZ_JAZHOB010000068.1:0-279 GCF_048751585.1 Pollutimonas rozaliensis
GGCTCCACGGCGACCAGTTGGCCGTCGCGCAGCACGGCGACGCGCTGCGCCACTTTCGCCAGTTCTTCGAGACGGTGGAGCCCATCGACCGTTACAGCAGCGACGAGCTGGTCACTCTGATGGTCGGCCGCGATGTCGGCGACGCCATTGACCTGGGCGAACGGCAGATTGGTGCGCCGCTTTTGCAGATCAGCAATCTGTGCCGCCGCGGCAAGGTCGACGACGTATCGTTCAGTGTGCGGGCCGGGGAGATCTACGGCATTTCCGGGCTTATCGGCG
>NZ_JAZHOB010000069.1:0-279 GCF_048751585.1 Pollutimonas rozaliensis
CTTGCCCGGCCAGCTCGATGATCGACTGGCCAGCGGGGGTGACACGCGTGAGATGCTTGCCACTGCGAGCAAAGATCTCCACGCCCAATTCGTCTTCCAGCAGGCGAATCTGCTTGGAAATACCTGGCTGAGAGGTAAACAGACTCTGGGCAGTTGCTGACACATTCAGGTTATGTCGATTGACTTCCCAGATATAGCGAAGTTGCTGTAGCTTCATATCCTCACCTAATGTTCGATGCTGGGAAACGTCCCAAAACGCCCCGCGCTGCTGCCACTGCG